>JBLHNG010000219.1:0-10805 GCA_047621685.1 Myxococcota bacterium
AACTCTCCGACCTGCTCTTCGAGCACTCCCGAGACAGCAACGCCGGCAGCTCAAAGTGAACGCTGTCCGTGACATCGCTGACGCCATGCCCATCCGACAGGCATGCCGAATCTTCGACCTCAGCCATGCAACCGACTACCGTGCTCTCAGACCCCAGAGCCCTTCTCCGTCCCGATACCCAAAACCGCCCAACAAGCTCAGCCAATCACAGCGACAGGCCGTCCTCGATCTCCTCGTTCATCCCGACCACGTCGATAAGACACCCTATTCGCTGTACTACCATCTCCTCGATCAGGCACCTACCTCTGCTCGGTGCGCACCATGTACCGACTCCTCAACGAGCAGGGATGGAGCAAGCAGCGACGGGAGCTCCTTCGCCGGCCACCCTGCCAGAGACCCCAGCTCGTCGCCCGCGGCCCCAATGAGGTCTGGAGCTGGGACATCAGCAACATCAAGGGGCCGGCCAAGGGACTCTTCTTCAAGCTCTACGTCGTCCTCGACCTCTTCAGCCGAGCCGTGGTGGGCTGGTGTGTCAGTGGAACCGAGAGCGGTGCGTTGGCCCGTGACCTCGTCGAGCAGTCCTGCAACCGCCACGGCATCGATCCCAACCAGCTGACCCTGCACTCGGATCGGGGTGCGGCAATGGTGAGCACTCCACTGCGGGATCTGCTGGAGAAGCTCGATGTTCACCACAGCTTCGCCCGTCCATATACGCCAAACGACAATCCCTACTCAGAGGCGCATTTCCGGACGTTGAAGGACCATCCATCGTTCCCGGAGAGCTTCGGGAGCCTGGAGGATTCAGTGCGGTTCTTCCGGGTGTTCTTTAATTGGTACAACCATCAGCACTACCACTCCGGGATCGCGTTCCTGCCGCCGGCGGTGGTGCACACCGGCCAGCAGGATTCCTGGCTCGCTCAGCGTCAACGCACGCTGGACGTCGCCTACGCCGCCCATCCCGAGCGGTTCTCCTCGTCTCCGCGTCCGCCTCCGCTGCCCGATGAGGTGTGGATCAACCCGCCTCCAGAATCGGACGCCACCACCACGACCTCAGTACTGTTTTCCGCTTGTGAGGGGGCAGGCGGAGGCGGAAGGGGACCTGCTGTACCGGGTATTTGGCCGGGATGTGTTGCTCCACAACGGGTACGTGTCCGGCCTGTGGCGCTCGAATCTGGTTGGTCGCCAGGGCGGTATGCCAGGTGACTGCTCCAGTGAGTGCTGGCGAAGCGCAGCGGAGATGGAGTGCAGCGGAATGGGGAGCTGATGCGGATGGGCCGGGTGGCGAACGTGATCGCCTTGCGCGGGTGGTCCGTCACACGGTCGCCATCGACCGTCCCGTGGCTCACCAGCGGACTTCTTTGCCCCTTGAATCCATCGGACTGGAGGGATTGGAGTTGTGGAGTGTTGAAGATTGGGCCTGCTACAACGACGCCTTTGAGGAGGTCTGCTACGAGGTTGAGGTCGACGATGTGACCGTGGCGATAGACATGTGCGACCTGTAGACTCATGCCATCCTCCCATCGCGGGCCGGCCCCGGAAAACCCCACCAGTACGGCTTCGGACCGGGCGCGGAGGGGAAAAACGCTGCTTGTTTGGCCTACCCGCCGAGAAGATGGGAGAGCGGCAAAACAACCTGCTCTTCGTGCTCGCCATCATCCAGATCGTCGCGATGATAGGCATCATCAACGACTACCTCGCGCTCAACGACCGCTTCAGCGCGTCCTCGTTGTTCATCCTCGGCGGACTGCTCATCGCGACGTTTGTCGTCTTCATCTTCAGCTACTACGAGCGAATCGCGAGCTGGATCCAGCCCCGACGCCGGGACGGCTGAGTCCGGCTCACCTGAACCGGTCGGACCCTCAGATCAGTCACCAGGATGGTAGGTCGTCTGATCGCCATCCTGGAGAGCGGTAAACCGGTGCCCCCACCGTGACTCGAAGGTCGGCGCCGGATCGGCGGCATACACGACAGACAGCGGCGGACACATCCCGTCACCGCGGGCTTCGACCTCGAAGGTGTCGAATCGGATAACGTTGCCGTAGTAGGTGGAGGCAGTCGAGTCCTCGAGGAAGTCCAGCCCGCCGCCCTGCCGTGCAGTCACCGCTCCGCCATAATCCATGACGATGCCAGCGAGGATCTCTCCCCCCGTGTCCAGCGCTGGCGGGGTGTAGGTGCACAGCGCCTCCGGCACGTCACCATCGACAAAGAAGTCAGCGGTGACGTGTGCATCGCTGGCCGCGCCGGTGGAGTTGAGGTTGTAGATCCCGACGACGTCGCCATCAGTCTGCCGGACCGCGTGCACGAAGCGGTGCTGCTTTCGTCCGGGGGCAGGATCCGACATCGCCGTCAGTGTGACCGTCCCGGGGCAGCCCTCGCCGTGCAGGACCGACAGATCCGCGCCGGCGTTGTACCAGACGCGCAGGGCCTGGGTGCCCCGGTCGAAGGTGCCGGAGAACGAGTAGGCATCTTCCCCATCTTCCGTGGTTCGCCGGTCATAGTGGGTGAACACGACGCGGTCATCGTCGGGGGCGTTGAAGTCGACGAAGTTGAAGTAGATCTCGTCTGCATACCCAGGCAGCAGGCAGTCTCTGCCGAACAGCTCGGAGATGGCGGGGGTCTGCTGAGATGTCTTGAGGGAAGGGTCCGCAGAGAATGTGATCGGCGTCGCCTTCCGCCCCCCGCTCTCGACCACCGACTCGATCCCGATGATGTCCACCCCCTCTCCGCTCTCGCGCGCAGCGAAGGCGTTGTGCAGGTTCCGACCGGGGAAATTGGCAACCATTGAGAAGGTTCCCTGGGTCGGGTCGATGCGCAGGAAGCCGGGACCGAGTGCGGTGAGGGCGTACTCATTGGCGACCCAGACGGTTCCGTCGGTGCCCAGGCGGAAGTCCATCGCAGCGGTGATCTCCCCGATGATGCTGCCCGACTCGTCCTCGATCTTGAAGCTGATATCTCTGGCATACAGGATCGCACCACCCGGCCCATAGACCATCATCGCGTTGGAGTGGGCATCCTCGCCATCGTCCTCGCTGTACAGGACGCCATAATTGGCCGCGGTGTGTGGCTGCTCTGCGCGGGTGTCCAGGGCGATTCGGGTGTCCAGACGCCCCGGTCGGGCCTGGATCGAGCCCGGGAGCGATGGCGGGGTGAAGGGCTGAACGCCAGCCTTGTCGGAGCCCTCGGTGTCTGTGCTCATTGCAGCGAGGGCACAGACCGCGCCGGCGGCATCCAGGCCCGTCACGGTGATGTCGACGTCGGTCTCCAGCGGCAGGTAGTGCACCGCGCCGACCCCATCGTGCATCGAGAGGTCTGAGATGATGCGGTGGGTGTCTCCGCCGAAGGGCACATCCCGAGAGATCACCTCGACGGCGACCTGATCCGCGTCGGACGTGACGGTGAGGCCATTCTGCGGACCGGTGTCGGTGAAGACCTGCTCGACGACGAGGCTGCAGCCTGGCTGAGCAGAGTCGCTGAGGAGGGCGGTGTCGGGTGCGGCCAGTCCTGGCAGTGGGTCTGTGCAGCCGGTGAGCAGGGCAACAATCAACATGGCCAGTGCTCCGTCATCAGGGGCAAGGCCAGGGTCCCAGGTCGAGGGTGTTGTTGTCCTCGTTGCACTCGAAGAGCACGTCCTGAGGGTCGACGAGCATGGTGAACTCTGCGATGCCCCAGTCGGCCTCGGTCACGGTGAAGGGGCCCAGGACCGCACCGCCGCCGCTGGGGATGGGACCGCTGATCTCATTGAGCAGGGTCGAACCATCCCCCCGGGCGAGGCGGATCAGGCTGCCTGGGTTGTCCAGCAACCCTCCGTTGCCCACCCGCAGGTAGAGGCCCACCTGGCCCTGGGAGCAGGCATCGAGGCAGACAGTGGGCTCGAAGGGCAGCAGATCCGGCAGCCAATGGGAGGGCCCCAGCTCTGTGCCCCCGGCCCGGAAGCTGTTCCAGGTGAGCCAGTTGGCCTGCTGGGTTGTGGGGATGGTGCCGTCGGTGTTGACGTTAGTGATGTGGTAGGCGTGCTGGTTCCAGATGGTCCGGGACGGCGCCCAGGACGCGCTGGCGCTGCCGATGACGGTGATGCCGTTCCAGCCGCTGGCGCCGCCGTGGTTGGTGGAGCCCAGGATGATCTCGGCGTTGCCATCGTTGTCTACATCCGCGATGACCGGGTACTCCCAGGCCGTGCCGTGCACGTGGGTGTTGTCCTGGTAGAGCACGGTCCCCGTGGCACCGTCGAAGATGTAGAAGGCCTCTTCGTCAGCGAAGACCACCTCGGCGGTGCCGTTGGCGTCGAAGTCGAAGACACTCGAGCCGGTGGCTGATGAGGAGTTGTCGGTGATGTCAGCGTTCCACATCACCGTACCGTCGGTGTCCAGCACGCTGTAGTACCACTTGCCCGCCACCCCGATCTCGGGCTCGCCGTCCCCGTCGAAGTCGGCGATGGTGGGGGGGCCACCGCCGCCGGAGTTGGTGGAGACCTGCCAGATCACGGTGCCATCGGGCTCCCAGACGTAGACATCCCCGCTGCTGTGGATGGTGGTGACGATCTCGGGTTCACCGTCGCCGTCCATGTCGCCCACGGCACAGAACCCGTCGGCGAGTCCGCTGCTGGCCAGGGTTGTGCCATCCATGGCGTAGATGGTGTTGCCGGCGACGATCTCCATTACACCGTCGCCGTCGAGGTCCACGGGGATGGAGATGCTGCCCCACAGCGGCCAGGGGTTGGAGTCGGGGGTGGCGGTCCCGCCGGTGCCCACACCCAGTTCCACACCTGCCGAGTCGAGGATGATGTGCCCCACCACCACGTCGGTGTCCCCGTCGGCATCCAGATCCGCCAGGGAGGGGTAGCTGTACACGCTGGTGAGGGTGTCGGAGTAGACCCACTTCACCGTGCCGTCCCGCTCGAAGGCGACGATGGAGCCGTCGTAGCCCACGGACACGATGTCCGGGCTGCCGTCGCCTTCGAGGTCTCCCAGGGCGACGCCGCCCACCCGGGAGATGCCGTACTCCACGCCCTCCCAGGTGAAGGTGCAGACGCTCATCACCTCGGCGCTGCCGTCGCCGGAGACCACATGCAGACAGCCGTTGGCGGTGCCGGCGTCGTCGAAGGCGGTGTAGGCGATGTCGGGGATGTCGTCGCCGTCGATGAGTCCGTCGCCGTTGTCGTCGGTGAGGTTGGCGATGGCGGGCATTATGTAGGGGTGGGTGAAGGCGTCGCCCACCGTGTAGGTGATGGTGTTCTCGGTGGTCCACTCCACCACGGGATCGAAGCTGCCTGGCGTGAGCTCGTTGAGGCAGGTCTCGTCGAGGGCGGCCTCGGGGGTGTTGGGGGCGGGGAAGTCCTCGCAGTTCTCGGGTCCCGTGTCCACCAGGGTCGTGCTGTCGCCGGGAGTCTCCGTGATGTCCGGCGAGATCTTGTACTCGGTGCAGGCCACCATCAGGGGACACAGGGCGAGAACGCATGTGCGAAGGGACAGCATGATGCCCGAAGTATAGCGCCAGCCACGGTCGAGCGATGGAGGATCTGCGATGACAATGGAAGGCACATGTCAGAGTCAGCGATAGCTCTGTTTTCAGGCTGGTATGAGGACAGTATTAGACCGGCTTGAAAAGCGAGAGCAGAGCCCTTGCAGAGCGGGCTGCCATTTTCCTACCCGACAACCCCCACCAGTACGGCTTCGGACCGGGCGCGGAGGGGAAAAAGCCGCTTGTTCGTCTACCCACGAGGGCGAGGCTTCACATCTAAGAGACAAGAGGTGTCATGGCCGCTGTCCCGCCTTGTCCCAGGTCAAAACCGCTGAGCCAGGCTCTACCTGGGACGGCTGATCATCCGCATTCCGAAAGGAGTATCGCCCTACCCGTCCCAGGTGTCCCAGGTGTCCCAAGTCATCTTCTCTAGAGAGTCATGGAATTACAAAGGGCAGGTAGTGAGGGCAATTCTCGACCCGCCCACCTGGGCCACCCCGAAGATGCTGTTTCAACAAGCACAACGAGCCGTCCCAGGTCGGTGATGACCTGGGACGGCTCATGGGACAGCCTGGGACGGTGGGACAGGCGTCAGTGTTGGGGCTTGCCTCCCTGGGCGACCACATCTGCCTGCTGCTGAGACCGGAACCACCGCCACCGTCGACCCCACATACGACTTCGAGCCTTCACACAGCCCATGCGACTGAGGATAGCGGCGGCACGCCGGGTGGTGCCCATGGTCTGTCGCTCCTTCGGAATCTCCAGACACTGCGTGAGCAGCTCGGTGATCGACCAGCCGATGTTCCGGTCCTCGATCCAGCCCTCAATGACCTCCTCCCAGGCATCCACCTGGCGGTAGGGCTCGCTGCTGCCTTCCAGCGCCTCCTCGCTCTCTCCCTCCAGCCACCAACGCTGACCGGCCTGAAACGCCACCATCGCCTCCGCCCACAGCTGATCACGATCCCGGTGCAGCGCATCGAGGTCGATCTCACCCACCGGCACCGGCCAGAACCGCCGCGACCCGGTCTGGTCGGCGAGGAACTCGCTCTCATTGGTGGTGCCCACGAAGATGGTCTCCCGCTTCCGCTCCACGATGTTGCGGCCAAACGCCGGTCGGAATCGATCCTCCCGGCGAGAGAGGAACGCCTTGACCGTTGAGGACTCCCGACGCTGGAGGCTGTCCAGCTCACCGAGCTCGTAGAGCCAGACCCCTTGCAGCGAGGCCATCGCGTCCTTGCTGCGGAAGTCGAGCGGGCTGTCGCAGAACCACGCTCCGGCCAGAACCCCAAACGCCGAGGACTTCTTCTTGCCCTGCGCACCGACCAGGATCAGGGTGGTGTCCACCTTGCACCCCGGTCGCATCACCCGAGCCACACAGGAGATCATCCACCGGGCACCGATCTCCCGTCGAAGCCCGGTCTGTGGGGTGCCGATGTAGCGATACAGCCAGCCACCCAGCCGCTTCGTGCCATCCCACTGCAAGCCGCTCAGGTACGTCTGAACCGGGTGGTACTTGTTCTGGCTGACGACGTAGAGCACCGCTCGGTGCAGCTTCTTCTCCCCAGCCTCGAAGTCGTAGTGCTCGGCCAACCACAGGGCGATGCCGGTCTCAGCCTCGTCGGTGATCAGCCGCTCATCCAGCTCAGACAGGCCGGTGAACACGTTCCGACGCAGCCGCCCTTCCCACCGGGGATCTGCACCCAGCACCAGGATCAGGTTCTTCAGGGAGGGCAGCGGACGGCCGGGACGACGCTCCCCGGTCTCCCGATTGAAGTGCCACCGACGGTCAAGTTGCCCCATGATCTCGTCGAGCTTCGCGGAGACTTCCACGCCCGCGATCACATTCAGGGAGGGCTTCTTCGGCTCGCTCATGCCGCACGCTCGACGGAGAGCCCGGAGAGCAGGGCGAGGTCGAACAGCCAGCCCCACCAGCCGCAGGTGTTGCGGTGGTTGCAGCTCGCCGTCTTGCGCTGGTCGGGACGGATGGGCCACCACACGCTTCGCTTGCCGCACTGCGGACAGCGAACATGACGGATCAGCTCCGCCCCCACTACACCGTCGAGGACGGCCCCAAGGTCACGACGGGCAGCGGGTTCCTGGTTCAGCCGCTCCTGAATCGCCCGCTCGACCCGGTCTCCCCGAACCAGCATCGGACGAACCGGAACGATCGGCCTGGGCGCTGCCTCAGCAGGGAGCGTCTGCCAGGGGATGGACAGCGGGCCGTAGTAGCCCAGGCAATGTCTGCCCACCGCAGCTCGCCCACCGCTGACAAAAACGGCGACCGCGAAGAACCCCAGAAGCAAAAAACCCAGCCCGAAGGCTGGGAATCAGATCGGGGTGAGAGGACTCGAACCTCCGGCCTCCTGCTCCCGAAGCACGTGGAGGCGTTGAAACGTCACTTATCGGCGTGTCTGGCTTGTCGGGTGCTAGTGGTTGAGCAGGTTCGTTGGGCTTCTCTGGGTGCCGCTGGGGATGGTGCTCAGGCACACTCAGGCACACTGGGTGATGGCGAGGGGCCAGTAGTGCTGCGGGCGTTGAAGGGAGCGGGGTAGAGCGCGCCGCTCTCTTCAAGGCTTGACCTGCGGAGCTGTCAGTGCTCGGTCAACTTCACGATGTGGTGAGCGGTTCAACCTGCGGAGCGGTAAGCAACACAAGCAGCTATTTTCCCTGTCGTGCCCCGCCTGACGCCGTGCTGGTGGGCAGTCTCGGGTAGCAAACTGGCCCCTGCTCTGCAAGGCCCCTGCTCGCGCTTTTCAAGCCGGTCTAATACTGTCCTCATACCAGCCTGAAAACAGAGCTATCGCTGACTCTGACAGAGGTTGTCGCGCTGCTGAGCACGTAGCCACATGATTGATGTGACGACATGCTCCCAGAAGAACCCTTCACGAAGGGCTGCCCACACAAGACGAAACCAGGAGGCCATCATGCGCTCTCTGCTGCACTTCACAGCCCTGATCCTGAGCGGCTGCATCGACTGCAAAAAGCTGGGATGCGGGGCCGGAGACGGCTACGCACGCTTCGATCTGTGGCCGCACTATCAGAGCTTCGAGGGGGAGCAGGGAGTGACCTACACCTTCACGCTCGCCTGGGACGGCGGCGGCGGCTCCTGCGTGGCTGTCATCGGCGAGACATCGTCGTGCGACAGCGCAGCCATCAGCCTGGAAGACGTGAGCACCGGCACGGGCGATGGCACCTGGTCATCCATCGCAGCCGTCCACCTCAGCCAGTTCCCGGAGCAGGTGGCCCTCACAATCGAGAGAGAAGGCGTCGTGGTTCACGAAGATGTCTACGAGATCGATCCCGAGACGAGCTACCCCAACGGCGAGGAGTGTGACGAGGAATGCTTCGGCTGGACCGCAGAGGTGAGCGACTGGGGGAAGTACGACCGCCCGTGCACGACCGAGCAGCGCGGCGACAGCACCTACCACCTCTGCCCGACCCCGATGCCGTGGACCGAGGCGGCGACTCAGTGTGCTCAGCTGGGGGCGAGGCTGGTCTCCATCGAGGACGAAGGCGAGAACGACTGGCTGGATCCACTCGTCGACGCCACCTCAGAGGGGCTGTGGTGGACGGGCGGCAGCGACCTCGATGAAGAGGGCGTGTGGACCTGGGAGGGCGCCGGCGAGATGACGTGGACCGCCTGGGGGCCGACCGAGCCGAACAATTGGGACGGCGTCGAGCACTGCATGCACCTGAACTTCTACACAGACGGCGCCTGGGACGACACCAGCTGCGATGGTGAGCGCCCCTATGTCTGCGAGAGCCCCTGAGCGGTGGGTGTCTTGAGAGGAGCCCTGCCAGCCTCAGGGAGAGCACCGCCTCGGCGGGTAGGCTGAATAAGCAGTGCTTTTCCCCTCCGCGCCCGATCCAAAGCCGTACTGGTGGGGTTTGGCAGCAGCTTGTGGACGAAGGGGAGCTCGTCGAGGTGGTCCCAGACCTGTCCGACCAGAGCCAGGGCCTCCGAGCCGAGCTACCGCACCCCCGCCTCCAGCCCCGCCGCCTCTTCGCGAAGCGCGCTGGCCGCGAGACGCTGCCGGAAGGCGAAGATTCGCCCCTCCGCCCAGCCCCACATCGTCGCCCAGGTCTCGACCAGCCACCGCATCATGGAGGCATGCTACCGGATCTGTGGGCGTGACACCGAAAACCGACGAGGCACCAGCCCCTCACTCTGACTGAAGGACCTCCACAATCACGCCAAGGTCAAAGGTAAGATCGCTGCTAATGTTCTCGGCCTGATGCACCTCAACCGCGAAGACATTGAGCCCCTCCACCAACAGCGTCTCATCCACACTGTGAACCACCACAGCATCCTCATCCGGGGATCCAATCGCATCGGAAGCCAGCGTATCGTGACCAATGACGCCCTCAGGAAGATTAGATCGCAGGGCTTCCTCACCATTAAGCCAGATCAGGGCACCATCGTCTCGCATCAGCTCCAACTGCAGCCCAACCGCGGACGCATCGAGGGTGAAGGTCCGGCGAAAGTAGGTAGTGAGGGTGCGATCCCCATCGGGACCGCTCTCGGTAGTGGTCAGCTGGTGGTGGTCGCCAAACCCCAGCGGCCCTGCCCCTTCCAGCCAGCCGCTGTCATCGAAGTCCGCGAGAGTCCAGGTAGCGTCCGGCGCGAGGTCAGTGTCGAGGTAGCGCCAGGCGCTCCCCAGCGGGAAGACTTCCTCGACGATGGGCACTGGTGGGTTGTTGGTGGTGCCGGGGGTGCCTCTGAAGTCGAAGATGAGGCAGTCGCTGCTCACACAGCAGTCATCCTCGCGAGCGACGGAGAAGTCCTCGCTGACGCTGCCATACTGGATGATCTGCCCGCTGTCGTCGGGTGCGAACAGCCCGACCGCGCCGCCGTCCGCCGAGAGCGCGAACCCGAGGTGGTCCGAGCCGGCGTTGGGGTCATTGTCGGCGTACAGCAGCAGGAACGCCCCTGGCTTGAGGGTCAGGTCGTCGGAGAGGGCGTGCTGGTAGTAGTCGTCGGCATCGTCAGTGATCCACCAGCCGGCCAGGGAGACGGCCTCGGCGGTGGGGTTGTGCAGCTCGATCCAGTCCGGGGAGCCGCCGTCGGCATCGAGCAGGGCCGCCTCGTTGTCCGGCATCAGCTCGTTGATGCACAGCGCGTCGATCAGCGGCGCAGTGTCTTTGGGCGGGGCGGTGTCCTCGGGGATGGTGTCTGGGGCGGTGTCTTGTGGGACGGTCGTGGTGTCTGCGGTGTCCACGGTGTCGGCGGTGTCTGGGGTGACATCCGGAGAGCAGGCAAGCAGCAGCAACAGCATCAGTCCAGCCTCCAGAAGGTGCGCATGGCGGCGTCCTGTGCCTCAAGCCAGGCGCGGACCTCGGCCTGCTCG
>JBLHNG010000220.1:0-10805 GCA_047621685.1 Myxococcota bacterium
GAAGTTGTGACCCTCGACCTTCTTCTGAGCGTTCTCGATGGAGCGGTTGATCCAGCGGTGCTCGATGGGCTCGTCGTCTTCGAGCCCCATCTTCTCCATCCAGCCGATGATCTTGTCGGAGCCGAAGATGCGGAGGAGGTCGTCTTCGAGGCTGAGGTAGAACCGGCTGGAGCCCGGGTCACCCTGACGACCGGCGCGACCACGGAGCTGGTTGTCGATTCGCCGAGACTCATGGCGCTCGGTGCCGAGGATGTGCAGGCCACCGGCAGCCAGGACCTTCTCCCGCTCGTCAGCGCACTGCGTGGTGAGACGCGCGAAGACGACCTTGAACTCCTCGGGCTGGGCGAGGTGGTCGACCTCCAGCTTCGAGAGCCCCTCTGGATCACCGCCGAGCTTGATGTCCGTACCGCGACCCGCCATGTTCGTGGAGACGGTGACCCGACCGAGGCGACCGGCCTGGGTGACGATCTCAGCCTCTCGGGCGTGGTTGCGGGCGTTGAGGATCTCGTGGGGGATGCCGCGCTGACGCAGCAGCCGGCTGACGATCTCGGACTTCTCCACGCTGACCGTACCGACGAGCACCGGCTGACCGCGCTTGTGGGACTCCTCGATCTCATCGAGCACCGCCCGGTACTTCTCGACCTGGGTCTTGTAGATGATGTCGTCGTTGTCCGCCCGGATGATCAACCTGTTGGTCGGGATGGCGCGAGCGTCGAGGTTGTAGATCTTCTGGAACTCCTCCGCCTCGGTCATCGCCGTACCGGTCATTCCCGCCAGCTTCTCGTACATGCGGAAGTAGTTCTGGTAGGTGATGGAGGCGTAGGTCTGGCTCTCGGGCTCGACGTTGAGCTGCTCCTTGGCCTCGATGGACTGGTGGAGTCCGTCCGACCAGCGGCGACCGGGCATGAGGCGACCGGTGTGCTCATCGACGATCATCACCTTGCCGGTCTTGACGACGTAGTCCCGATCCCGCTTGAACAGGGTGTGGGCCTTGAGCGCCTGGTTGACGTGGTGGAGGATCTCCATGTTGTGCTGGTCGTAGAGGTTGCCGATGCCCAGCTTCAGCTCGACCTGATCCACGCCGGCATCCGTCAGGTTGACGCTGCGGGCCTTCTCGTCGACCACGTAGTCAATCTCTGCCTGGAGCAGCGGGACCACACCGTCGATGATCCGGTACTTCTCGACGTCCTGGCTGGCCGGACCGGAGATGATGAGCGGGGTGCGAGCCTCGTCGACGAGGATGGAGTCCACCTCATCGATGATTGCGTAGTGGGCCGGCCGCTGGACGTAGTCCTCCATGCGGAACTTCATGTTGTCCCGGAGGTAGTCGAAGCCGAACTCGTTGTTCGTGCCGTAGGTGATGTCCGCGGCGTAGGCGATCTTCTTGGTGGCCGGGTTGCGATCCGACGAGAGGATCGAGCCAACGGACATGCCCAGGAAGTTGTAGATCGCCGCCATCCATTCGGCATCGCGCTTGGCGAGGTAGTCGTTGACCGTGATGACATGCACACCACGCTCGGTCAGGGCATTGAGATAGACCGGCATGGTGGCGGCCAGGGTCTTGCCCTCACCGGTCTTCATCTCGGCGACCATGCCCTGGTGGATGACGATGCCGCCGAGGACCTGGACGTCGTAGGGCCGCATCCCGAGGGTGCGCACGCTGACCTCGCGGACCAGCGCGAAGGCCTCGGGGAGGAGCGCGTCGAGGGTCTCACCGTTGGCGAGGCGCTGCTTGAGCTCCGGTGTCAGGGCCTTGAGCTCCTCGTCGGAGCGATCCTGCATCGACTTCTCAAGCGCTCCGACCTGGGTGACCAGCGGCGTGAGCTTCTTCAGCTCCCGATCTGACCGGGTCCCAAAGACCTTGCCGATGACGTTTTTGATGTCGAACATGGATGCTCCAGTGAAAAGCCTCGCCGCTATGTGCTCCCCGAGAGGGCTTCGGTCAAGTGCTTAGGTAGAGAGGGGTGAAAAATCAGGGCATCGATCGGGCAGCCACTCAGTCCTCGATGAATTCCATCGGGTCGATGAATTCGCCGTCGATGAGGATCTCGTAGTGGAGATGTGGGCCGGTAGACTGGCCCGTAGAGCCGACGGTTGCGATGAGGTCACCGCGCAGGACTGCGGCACCGACCTCGACCAGCAGCCGAGAGCAGTGAGCATAGCGGGAGACGACGCCGTCGCTGTGCTCGATCTCGATGAGGTTGCCGTAGCCCGCATGGTACTCCGACAGCACAACCGTGCCGGCTCCCGAGGCGATGATCGGGGTGCCCGGTGGGGCCGCGATGTCGATTCCGGAGTGCAGCTTGTAGCGCCAGGTGACCGGGGATCGGCGCATGCCGTAGCCGCTGGAGAGCAAGCCTCGAACCGGCCAGATCGCTGGAGTGGTCTGGCGACGAATGCGCTCGGCGTTGACCTGTCTGGCCATGGCGGGCTCGGCGAGCCTCAGGGCAACCAGAAGGCGCTCGGTTCGGGACAGCAGCGCGTCGGCCTGCTCGACCGTGTCGGGCATCGCGTCGTCATCCATCGGCGGCAGCAGCTCGCCAGACAGGACTGCCCGGGGTGCTTCAGGGGTGCGACCAGAGGCAGCCATGTCCTCAGCGTCGAGCGGTCCCCGCCCGGAGATGGCGTCCAACTCAGTGCGGTGGATCTTCATCTGCTCCAGGGACAGCTCGGCCTTCGTGACCACCCGCTCCAGCTCAGTGAGGTGAGCCTTGAGCGCCAGGTTCTCCTCGACGACCGGCCCATAGCCCATCGGCCCGGTCACCCCGACCACCGCGCTCACCCCGATCAGGAGCAGCACCGTCGCCATCCCGCCGAGGAGGCGGTAGAGGGTTCGCCGGCTGAGGGTGAGCTGGTGGACCTCTCCGTGTCCCCGCTGCGGGACAATCATCACGGTGAAGCCGGGAGCGGGCGGGCGGACCTTCAACGGTGCGCCAACCTCAGGGGCACTCATCGACCCGGACGATCACGACGGTGATGTTGTCATCTCCGCCACGGGTGCAGGCGAGGTCGATGAGCTGACGGGAGGCCTCCTGGGGGGAGTAGTCCAGCACCGCCTCTCCGATCTCTCCGGTCTCGACAAGGTTGGAGAGCCCATCGGAGCACAGCACGTAGCGATCCCCGCGACGGATGGCGTTCATCTGGATGTCGATCTCGACCTCCTCCATGTAGCCAAGCGAGCGGGTGATGATGTTCTTGAGGCGGTGGTTCTTCGCCTCCTCCGGGGTCATCAGACCGGCGCGGATGCGCTCGTTGACCAGGGAGTGGTCCTCCGTGAGCTGCTCAATGCGGCCATCTCGGACGAGGTAGCCCCGAGAATCACCGACGTGGGCCATGAAGGCGTTGTTGTGGTCGATGAGCAGGACGAGGCAGGTTGTGCCCATGCCCTTGTACTCCGGCTCATCCTCGGCCTTCTCGAAGATCCGCCGACCGGCGAGCCGCACGGAGTAGCGCAGCTTCTCGCGGGTGAACTCGACGGGGTTCTCCGACGGGTCGATGCCGATGTCCTCCTCGCGGAACTCCATGGAGGTGAGAACCTCCTCGACAGTGTTCACCGCGATGGCGCTGGCGAATTCGCCACCGACGTGACCGCCCATGCCGTCGCAGCAGACAAACAGGTTCAGCTCATCGTTGATGAGGAAGTTGTCCTCATTGTTGGTCCGCTTGACCCCAACATCGGTCATGCCACACGAAGTAATGCGCACTGGGGCCTCCTTCGGATCAGATCACCGTGGACTAACGCGGGAATGCTGGAGGCTCAAACAGCCGGCAGGGCCTCAGCCATCCGCGCGACCTGCTCAACGGTCAGCGTGCTGGCCCGAACCGACCCGTCGACCCCGGCCTCGGCCAGCCCGTTTCGCACAATCTCCGCCGAGAAAAGGGAGCGCAGGGCATTGCGCAGTGTCTTGCGTGGGGCAGAGAATGCGGCGCGGTTCACCCGGGCGAACTGTTCAATTGAGGCCGTCCCAATCAGCGGAGTCTCCCGGAGATTGACCTCAAGGACCGCCGATTCAACCCTCGGCGGCGGGTGGAAGGCACCAGGGGGGACCCGAATTGCGAGCCGGACCGTGGCGTAGGCCTCCATGTGCACCGACAATGAGCCACGCTTTCGGTTGCCGGCGGGGGCGACCATGCGCTCGGCGACCTCTCGCTGGAGCATCACCACGAGGCGATCAAAGGTGCCGGGCAGGACCACCATCCTGGTGACCAGCCGGGTGCCGATGTTGTAGGGCAGGTTCGCCACACACCGCCAGCCAGAGCCTGGCAGCAGCGCGGGCCAGTCGAGCTTCACGGCGTCTGCCACGATGAGGTTGAGCGTGGGATGGCGCTCCCGGAGGAACGCGGAGAGGTCCCGGTCCAGCTCCACCGCGGTCACGTCCGCGCCAGCCGCCAGCAGGGCCTCGGTGAGCACTCCGAGCCCCGGGCCGATCTCCAGCACCCGGCTCCCCTCCCCCACGCCGGCTGTCCGCACGATGCGCTGCACGGTGGGGGCGGAGGTGAGGAAGTGCTGTCCGAAGCGCTTGCGGGCATGCCCTTGGAGCTGTCGGAGCAGGGCGGCGGGTTGGGTAGGGCTGCCAGTTGTGGCCATCAGGTTCCCGGGGTCCAGGAGGAGCGTGCGGTCAGTCCGAGGTCATCAGACTGACCCGCCAGCAGGCGCAGTCGCCCGACATTGGCGATCATTGCGCCGTTGTCCGTGCAGCGACTCTTCGGAGGCATGAAGACCTCAAGGGGCAGCGCACGCATCGCCTCGCGAAGTCGGCTGTTGGCGGCGACCCCTCCGGCCATGGCGAGCTGCTTGATGCCAGTGGCCTTGCTCGCGGCCATCACCCTCGCACAGAGGACATCGACCACGGCAGCCTGAAACGACGCCGCGACGTCGGGACCAGACCAGCCATCGGTGCGCTGCATGTAGGTGCGAACGGCGGTCTTGAGGCCAGAGAAGCTCATGTCCAGCGCGGTGCGGATCCGGGGGGAGCCCCGAGTGAGGGAGCCAGGGGTGATCGAAGTGCGCGGGAAGCTGATCGCGTCGGGGCGTCCCTGCGCGGCGAGGGCGTCGATGATCGGTCCGCCGGGGTAGCCCAGGCCCATCATCCGCGCGACCTTGTCGAACGCCTCTCCAGCGGCATCGTCCACGGTCTTCCCGAGCACCTCATAGTCCGCCAGCCCGCGGGCCAGGTAGAGGGAGGTGTGGCCACCGGAGACGACGAGGGCGAGGAACGGGAACTGTGGAGCCGGATCCTCCAGGAGCGGGGAGAGCAGGTGCCCTTCGAGGTGGTTGACCCCAATGAACGGTACTCCCCAGCCCACAGCGGCTGCCTTTCCAAAGCACAGCCCGACCAGCACCGCACCCATCAGCCCGGGACCTGCAGTAGCGGCCACCCCGTCGGGGCGGGTGATTCCAGCGCGTGCGAGGGCAGCACGGGTGGTCGTGACGACCTTCTCGGCATGCGCCCGACCGGCCAGCTCAGGGACCACACCGCCGAACTTCTGGTGGATCTCCTGGGTGTAGACCACGTCTGAGCAGACCCCATCCGGCCCGATCACGGAGGCGGCGGTCTCATCACAGCTCGTCTCGATGCCGAGGACAAACACTCACTCTCCGTGGACGACTCTGGGCCGGTATGCTGAGAAGTCGAACCGGCCCTCGTCCTGTACCCCGTCGTGGCAGCGCACACAGGTCGCTTCAGGCGGATCCGCCACCATCTGACCAGCGGCGGGACTGGCGGCGTGGTCCTTGCCCGGTCCGTGGCAGTCCTCACAGCCGACCCCGGCGAGCGCGGCGGTGACCTGCGCAGGATGCTGGGGGCCTTCGGGGTGGGTCGCTCCGGTGGCGTGACAGGAGAAGCAGTCGAGGTCGGCGGTGCGCTCCTCGACCTCAAGGGTGGCCCATGCCCGGAAGTGGGCGGTGGTCTGCCACTGGGCGTACTGCTCGGTGTGGCAGCTGGCACAGACCGCGCTGCCGACGAACGGCGAGTTGACCAGCGGGGGCACTGCGTCGGTCTCCAGGGCTTCGATCTCCGACAGCGCTGTGGCGATCAGGGCATCGACCGCAGCGTTATCAGAGACCTTGCGATCGAGGGGTGCGAGCCGACCCTTGAGGGCATGGGCCAGGACATCGCCTGCAGCACGGATCTGCGCCAGCTCGGTCTCGATCTCCGCCAGCTCCTCGGTGTAGTGGATCACCTGGCGCTCGGCCCGGCGCTCCGCTCCGGGATCCGGCGGACTCTCCACGTTCTCCTTCGCGCTCTCCAGCCGCCCCACTGTCCGGCGCTGCTTGCGCTCCAGATCCTCGACGGCGTCTGCATTCGAGAAGCCCTGACCACCGGGGAGCAGGGTGATCTCCGCCAGCCCCAGCTTCTTGCCACGGGAGCCCGAAGAGAGCTGGAGGGCGCTGCCGGGCAGGGCGCGAGGGTTGGTGCGGTTGAGCCGGGCGTGGCCGTTGATGATGAGGTCGATGTCGCCGACGGCCTCAGCGAGCGCAGTGTCTTCGTCGTCGGAGTTCTGGGTCATCGCGATGAGCAGATCGACGTCAGGCAGCGCCGCGACGGCCTCGTTCATCGCGGCGACCGGGTCGGAGACCACACACCCGCTGACCTTCCGAGAGCTGGCGAGCACCCCAACGAGTCCAATGGAGATGCCATCTCTCTCGATCTCTCGCCAGCGCTCAAACGGGGCCTCGCCGCCGCAGGTGAGGTTGGCAGCGAGCAGGGGCACCGCTCGCTTTGATGCGGCTTCCTTGAGCCACTCCACCCCGAGGACGAGGTCTCCCACTCCCGGTGCGACCCCGTCGATGCCGCTGAGGGCAAAGGCGTCGAGCTGAAGCTCAGCCTTGCGGCGCTGCTGTGGGAGCCGCTCGGCGGTGATCTTGCCGCTCTTCCAGGCGAAGTTCCCGGCATCCACGGTGAGGTGGGTGCCGTCGAGGCCTTCAATGATCGTTGCTCTTCTGGACAGACCGCCCATGGGGTTCTTCGGTCAACCGCAGGGATCGATCTCGCCGTCGAGGTTGTTGGTGTAGACCAGGGTGAGCAGGCGATCCCCCTGTGCGGAGAGGGTCTGCACGGCAGGTGTCGGCTCCTCGCCGGTGCATCCCAGCAGTGCCAGGAGAGAGAGATACCTCATTGTTGCTCCTCGTCTTCGTCCGGGAGGGCTTCGCTGGGGATCTGCTCCCGATTGTTGGCCCGCTCGTCGTCCTTGACCTTCTTCTTGTTGCGCTCTCGGACCATGTCCTTGACCACCTTGACCACCTGCTCACCGACGAGGTAGACCGACGGATCGCCCTCGATGGAGACATACCGACGGGCCCGTTCCCGGCCTTCGGGATCCACCAGGGGCTCGCCCTCACTGCCGATGAGCACCACCCGCTCGTTCTCATCGCGGTCGGTGATCACCGCGCGGGCGACCGGGGGGTTGAGTCCATACTCGGAGAGGTCGTCGGGGGCGTCGTTGACGAAGAGATCGACCTCAAGCTCTGCCAGGGCGTTTGCGGTGCGACTGGGGGTCGAGCCGGGGACCGGAACCCCATCCTCCCAGACCCACTGCTCCGCGAGGTAGCGCACCCCTGCGGTGCCCTCCAGGTCGTCATCTTCCTCAGCCGACAGCTCCACATCCACTGCGACCACATCATCGGACTTCATCTCCACTACCCGACGGTTACGAAGCTCTGCCGGGTCCTTTCCGAACTCCTCCAGCATGCCACGGCGAGCGATGTAGACGGTGTCCGACTCGGACTCCAACCACATGTAGGCCATCTCTTCGAGACGGTTGTCGGTGGGTGCGTCGTCGCCGACGAGCAGGTGCAAGGGCTCGCGGGAGCCGAACCGGATGGTGATGTCCGCCCGGGGGGTGTCCAGACCGTACTCAGCCTTCTTTGCTTCCAGCTCCTCTGCGGGCACATCGACGATGTCCCGGGCCTTGAGCGCGGAGACCCGACCCAGCAGGCGCTTGACCCGATCGGTGTTCGCCACCATCTCGATGGGCGCGCTCATCTCCCAGGTCTGCTCCCCAACCAGAGCCAGCTCCAGGAGCTGCGTCTCGTCGATGGTGAGGGTCGCGGTGATCCCGGCGGCGTCCTTGGAGTCGAAGGTCGCGAACCGGGTCTCCCGAGCCAGCTTCGGGTCCGTCAGCAGCAACAGCCAGAAGTCAGAGGCGGACTTCTTGACGGTGAAGGCAATGTCTTCGCCCTCTCGCTGGATGTAGTAGCTGACGTTGGTGGGGTTGGGATGGCCGACGTCGAACTTCAGCTCGGTGCCGTCCCGCAGCGTCAGGGTGACTTTGGTGGCGAGGGTGCCGAGTCCATACAGCTCGACATCAGAGGCATCCTCAAGCGTCGCCCGGGAGGTGAGGTCGTGGATCTGGTGCTTGGCGCGGTTGACCATTGAGCGGCTCGCGACCTTGTCGGTGCCATCAATGAGCCACTGCGCCTCTTCTTCAATCAGCGCCACGGGCTCCTTGCCCGGCTGGGTGACCTGGATGCGCACCAGCTCGTGCTTCTCGAAGGTGAACAGCCGCTCGCCGTCGCCATCGATCTCCACACCGGTGGTGGTCGGCTTGACCATCAAGACCACCCCGGCGACCAGCGCCAGGACGATCAGGGCCAGGAGTGTGCCGCGAAATGTCTTCATCGTCCTCTCCTCGTCCGCCAGACCAGGACACCGAACAGGAGCACCAGCGACGGCATCAGGCCGAGGCTGAGCAGCCGCAGCGTGCCCAGCTCCTCCCGGGTGATCGCCAGCCTGCGCACGGTCGCGGTTCGACCGCCGCCGAAGGAGAGTCGCTTGTCCTCTCCCGCCAGCCAGTGGATCTGGTTGACCGCCAGCAGCGCGTTGCCTGGTCCCTCATCGATGAGGGAGTTGGTGAACATGTCGCCGTCGCCGAACACGGTGATTCGCCCGGCGGGACGGGTGGAGCGCACGAGGCCCTTGCCGGGGAAGATGGTGATCGCAGTGGCGACGGTCAGGGGGCCCGCGCCGTCGATTTCCGGGTCGTAGACCGGTCGGCCCTCCCGAGACTCTCCGCCGCGCTCGATCCAGCCGGTCCGCGAGGTGGCCATCAGCTCCTCATAGCGAACCCCTGGCGGCACCGGATCCGCGGTGCGGAGGGGTGCAGCGTGGGCAAGGATTGGAGTGAAGTCGCTGCTTCCCTGGATCTCAGCGGTGGTGTCATGGGGCTTGACGATCAGCTCGGGGCGGTCCCAGAACGGGAAGATGAATCGCTCATCGACCACCACACCATCGGGCACCGTCACGCCGACCCGTGAGAGCAGATCAGGCACCGGGGTGCCAACATCCACTGCAATCAGGAGCGCACCGCCGCGGCCGAGGTAGCTGAGCAGGACGTCGTCTTCCTGCGGGGTCAATGAGGCCCGGGGTCGGGCAACAAACACCGCAGCAGCGTCGTCGGGGACCTGGGGGATCTCACCGTCGCGGCCAGTGCTGAGCAGGTTGAGGGGCTTGAGGTCGTAGCGCTCCTGATCGAGCAGGGCGGAGAGCTGGCTGAGCCCATCGGGGCCGACGTCGTCTACCGACAGCTCACCGTGCCCGGTCAGGACGTAGACCGCCCGCCTCGAGTCGCTCATCAGCTGGGCAAAGCCCCGGGACAGAGCGGCTTCGCCCATGAAATCCAGGCGTCGGTCCTTGCCACGCCCAGCCCGGCGGAACAGCTTGCGATCCTTGATGTCGACCCGCTGCTCACCGCGCTGGATGACGATGCGCCCGTAGTCGTTGACCCCGAGGCGCTCCGCAGTCAGCCGCTCCTTGTCGAAGTCGACCAGCCGCCAGGTGACGGATGTGGAGTGGTTGTCGATCTCCCGGAGGAGGTCGCGGACCTCGCGATTCTTGAAGTAGGCGTCTTCTTTGCCATTCTGTGCGGTGAACGCCGTGATGGTGACCGGTGCCTGATCGGCATCGAGCAGCCTCAGCTTGGAGAGGGTGTCCGGCTGGAGGGTGTTGGAGGCCCCCTCAGAGAAGTCCCACCGCACCCGATACTGATCGGAGAGCACATAGAGCAGGGAGAAGACCGCGATCACGATCACAGTGACCAGGGTGGCGTTTCCGCCAAAGGCCATGCGTCGTCTCAGTGACTGCTTCATCTCCACCTCCTCGACTCAACACTGCGCCAGGTAAAGAACAGGAAGAGGAGGGTAAACAGGGCAAACCAGATGATGTCCGAGGTGTCGACGACCCCACGAACGAACGACTCCATGTGAGTCGACAGGGCGAGATGCCGCAGCACCGTGCGCAGCCACTCGATCTCGACCAGATCCGCGCTGTTACCCGCCAGCCAGAACGGCAGGAGAATGACCACCCCACCCAGCCCCGCAGCGACGGCTTCGTCGGTGAGACTCGATGAGAACATGCCCGCAGCAACGAACGCCCCGCAGGTCAGCAGCAAGCCCAGGTAGCTCGTCGCGATGACGCCCCAGTCTGGATCGCCGTAGTACTCCAGCAGGGCCGGGAAGATGAGCGTCCCGGCCAGCAGCAGCGCGCAGAGGGCGAGGCTGGAGAGCCACTTGCCGGCCAGCAGCGCCCACAGCGGCACTGGCGCGGTCATCATCAGCTCGAAGGTCCCGGCCCGCTGCTCCTCAGCGAAGTGCCGCATGGTCAGCAGCGGGAGGAGGAACATCAGGGTGATGGAGAGGTTGCCCAGCATGACTCGCAGGCTGGCCTCTCCGGTCATCGACACGCCCAGGTAGAAGAACAGCCCGGCGAGCAGGAGGAAGACCCCGAGGAAGACATAGGCGAGCGGGCTGACAAAGTAGACCCGCATCTCCTTCTTAAAGACCGCCCATGCGACTCTCAACGTTCCCT
>JBLHNG010000221.1:0-10797 GCA_047621685.1 Myxococcota bacterium
CCCGTTGTGGAGCAACCGTTGTGGAGCAATTCCAGTCCGATGGATTCAAGGCGTAGACGCCGTTGAGCAGAGGCTTCGTTGGGCAAAGAAGGGCACCCGTCATGTCGCCCCCTTCTGGCGGACAGTCTGTATGAGAGGATGTCAGCGCGTAGCGGGGGGTTTGGGGGTGAAACCCCCGTCTCAGACAAAAGCGCACCGGTCGAGCCGGATACTGTCCGGCTCGATGACCGGTGCCCAAAGAAGTCCGCTGGTGAGCCTCGTGACGTTCGATGGCGACCGTGTGATGGACCACCCGAGCAAACACGATCACGTTCGCCACCCGACCCATCCGCATCAGCTCCCCATTCCGCTGCACTCCATCTCCGCTGCGCTTCGCCAGCACTCACCGGATCGGTCATCTGACATACCGCCCTGGCGACCAACCAGATCCGGGCACCACAGGCAGGGCCGCTCACAGGCCGGACACGAACCCGTTGTGAAGCAACACATCTCGGCTGAATACTCGATAAAGAAGGTCTTACCAAGCGATTCATCGCTCGTCGCATCCAAGAGGCCTCTTGCCCTGCTTGCGCTCCCGAGCCTTATTCTTTCGGGGTACTCCATCTGGAACGATGAGGGCGGCGTTGGCTCCAGCGCCCGGTGAGGAGCAGCACAATACCCGTTGCGGCACAACGCGTGGGGTCGCGATATTACAGCGTGATCTTGCTCTCTCCGGAGATTACGGTTCCGGACAGGGTCGCGCTGCCGGTCGGCCAGCGGATGGTCTCTCCGTCGACAGACAGCGTCTGGTCCGGATCGCCTAGCCAGGCCACCGTCAGCCAGCGGGTCTCTCCATCGATCGTTGCGCTGGCCTGGAGCACGTCGTGCTCTTCGTAGGTCGCATAGTGGAAGGCGTGCTGCTCGGTCCGTGAATCGAGGGTCGGCGTCTGCTCGGCGATCAGGGCGACCTGGAGGGTCTGGTCGTGGAGGTCCCACCGGGCGATTCCACCGTCGAGGCTCATTCCGGTGCTCGGCCCCTGGAGCTGGAGAGCGAGGTCGATGGCGCCAGACTCGGGGGCGGTCTCGTCCCAGAGTATCAACGCTGTCTCGCCGACCAGCACCAGCGTGCGCTGCCACACCAGCCCCCGGTAGGTGGTGTGTCCGCGGGCGATCTGGAGGTCTCCTTCGCTCCAGGCATCGTCGATCCAGGCGTCGTCGTCTGTGGTGGGACCCTCGCCGCCGACCAGGAACAGGCTGTGGGCTTCGGCCTGGCTGACTTCTCCTCGGCCGGACCAGTTGCCGTACCCAGAGTCCAACAGCAGGTAGTGGCCGCCAGTCGCCCAGAGGAACGAGAGGTTGTCGGGATGCTCGTGGCCGCCCCCGCTCTCTCGGGCGAGGCCGTTCTCTGCTACCAACAGGGCATAGGCGCTGTCGCGCTCCCAGCCGCTTCGCAGCACCGCCCAGCCCGCGTCTGCCCGCAGGATCGGCTCGATCGGCGGTGCGCTCCCGACAGGCGCATCCGGCCAGGCCAGCAGGGTGTCTGCGGTGACATCCACCGAGCCTGACGCGTCGTATTCGGTGGCCTGAAATTCCCAGCCCCAGGCGGCGTACGGAGACCCACACAGCCCGGCCACCAGGCCGAGGTGAGCCGTCGCGAGGTTGGAGTCGTCGGTGTTGGGGGCGTAGCCGGCGGGCATCATCTGCTCGACGAAGCGGTCGAAGGCTGTACAGATCCGCTCGTCTCTCAGCGGAGAGCCGTGCTCGATCAGTGTCTCGGTGCAGTCTGGATCAGGATCGTGAACACAGGTGTGGCGGACGAGCATCGTCTCGTCACCCAGCCAGCGGTCAAGGGCGACCATGAAGGGCAGCTCAGACTCCATGGCATAGACGAGATAGCTCGGTCCCTCCCCGTAGCCGCCGTCGTCGGTCAGCAGGTAGTCTCGGAACCGGGGCAGCTCAGAGGCGGCGAAGTTGACGTAGCGAGCGCTCCGGGGGTCGTCCCAGGCGCCCATGCCCAGCGCTCCGAGCATGCTGGCAAACTTGGTGTTGTGGTTGTTCTGGGCATAGTCGAGCCACTGGGGGTAGTCCTCGACATAGAACGTCCACAGGGAGTCTCCCAGCGCGTGCAGTCGCTCTCCGGCGTCGTCGGCGTCGTACCCCTCGGGGTAGCCGATCGCCAGGAGCAGGTCCCAGGCCCGGATCCCCTGAAGCACCCCCTGTCCTGCGCGCAGGTCAGTGTAGAAGACGTCCTCCAGCCCGATGCTGACCTCGGTCGGAAACGTCGCGAGGATCTCCGCAGATTTCATGCCTGCTTTGGCATCTCCGCCGAGGTACACGACTGCGCAGGCCAGGGCGATGTTTCCGTTGCCGGTCGCCGAGGCCAGGGTCTCGTCGTCTTTGGCCGGGGTCGCTGCGCAGCGATCCACCAGCCGAGCGGACAGGGTTACGGTGGGCTCGTCTTTGTCCGTCAGCGCTTCCTGCAGTCGCTCCAGTCCCGCAGCGTCCGTCAGCAGCCGCGGTCGGTCGGTCCACTCCGGGTGCCAGGCGGTCGCCGAGGCCGGATCGTGTGGGTCCGTTTCTTCTGCCAGCTCGACGACATCGGTGATCCCATCTCCGTCGCTGTCCAGTGTGGGATCGATGTCCGTGTCGTCCGTGCTGGGGCGGGCAGTCTCTGACGAGCAGCCCAGCAAGAGGGGAAGGACAAGAGGGAACATCGGCACACTCCACGGATCTGTGACAGTACCAGGATTGGCAACCTGCGGTAGAGTCCCGTAATGAAACGACTCCGCGTGGTTGTCGCCATTACCAGCCTCCTTCCCCTCGGCTGCGGAGGGCTCTCCGCGCTCCTCCCCTGCCCGTCCGACATCACCGAGGGGCAGTCCTGCATGCAGGCCGACCAGTACTGTCCACAGCCCAACCTCGATGAGCACGGCTGCGGGGTGGAGGGATTCACCTGCACGGCGGGCATCTGGGCTGCCGAGCTGACCACCTGCAACCCGCCCGAGCCGCCGCCCCCGCCGTGTCCCGAGGGGATCACCAGCGGCAGCGCATGCGCTGAAGACGGACAGTACTGCCCCCAGCCCAACCTCGATGAGCACGGCTGCGGGGTGGAGGGGTTCACCTGCACGGTGGGCATCTGGGCCGACGAGCTGACCACCTGCAACCCGCCCGAGCCACCCCAGCCCGGGTAAGGCGCAGGGTAGATCGTGTCCGTTCAGGTCAGCCGTTCGACCCGCAAATCTGGAAGGGCGAGGTTGTTGCAGATGAATCTCGAAGACCTCTTCACCTGGTGGACCGAGAACACCGATTCGGTGCGCTCCCATGCCGAGGCGCTCAGGGCAACAGCAGCGACTCCGGTGGACCAGGCGCTGGGCGGAAGGCAACGAGTTGGGTGTGGGCGGTGCTGGCTGCTGTTGCCCGCAATGACGTTGCCGTGGATGCAGGTGGCGCTGGAGTGGTTTGCGGCAAGTCTGCAAGCAAATGTACGAGTGCCCCTGAACGAGACCCAACACGAACAAATCCAAGACGGTGGGTATGCACGACAGGGCTCGTGTTGGACGGAAAGCGGCCCTGAAATTCCAATCTGCGCCTGTGGGAGGGTCGCGTGTGGGTAAGCCAAACAAGCAGGATTTTCCCGCTCCGGCCTCCATCTGACGCCGTGCTGGTAGGCGGTCTCGGGCTGCTCACAGACGCTGTGTAGCAGCGGCAACAAATGGCACCCCGCTCAACGAACTCCAGCTCTGCAAGGGCTCTACGAGCTCTACGCTCTGCTCGCGCTTTTCAAGCCGGTCTAATACGAGCCCCCACCGGGGTGGCAGACCCCAGCGGACTGGATGCAACCGGATTGCCACTTCAGCCGGGGTCATCTACTCCTCCTCGCACCCCTCGACCTCGTCGGGCTTCAAGACCTCCACCACGCTCGCGGTGGTGGCCTCGCCGATGAGCCCGCGGGCCTCGACAGTGGTGCAGCTGTCCGCCCCGCCGCTGGGGCACGGGCCGCAGTCGCTGCCGAGGTTGGTGGCGAGCTCGCAGAGGGTGTCGACGTCGGCGACCTTCATCACCTCGACCAGATCGGCGAGATCCACGGTGATGGCGTAGTGCAGACCGCCGAACGTGGTGCCGTCTGCGGAGAGCGTTCCCTCGACCAGCACATCGTAGAGATGCAGCTCGCCGTTGAAGGCCTCGACGTTGATCTGTGTCTCGGCGAACTGGAAGAACGGAGGCTCAGAGAGGTCGATGCCCTCAACGTCGATGGTGCGGAAGCATTCGTCCTGCAGCTCCTCGGCCTCGTCGGCAACGCCGAGGCGCCAGTCCATCGAGCTGCCGTCGGATGCGGAGACCGCGACGAGCAGCGCGCGATCGAAGACGGCGGCCATGTTGGCTACCAGCCCGCTGCCCTGGGTGTACTCGCCCTCTGAGGGGTCCTGCAGCCAGGTCATGCCGCCCAGGGATACCCCGCTCTCCAGCGGAGTGCCCAGGGAGGAGGTGGTGAAGCTGACCTGTGGGGTGGCGAAGCAGTACGACATCGTCACGGTGTAGGTGGTGTCTGGATCCAGCGGGGGATCGGGGGTGTAGGAGATGAGCAGCCCGTCCTCGCTGATCGTCTGGGTGCCGGTGAAGTCGGCCTCCAAGGTCGCTGTGGAGTCGGGCTCAGAGAGCGTAAACTCGATGGGATCGCGGTGATACACACCCGTCGCGCCGTCGGCTGGCCAGGTTTTGGTGATGGAGATGTCGCAGTCTCCCTGGACCTCCTCCACAGGCCCAGTGTCTTTGCCATCGGAGCAGGCTGCGGTGAGCAGGAACACCGACAGGCAGAGGTTTTGAATACGCATGGGATCTCCTCGATCGGCATGCTACCGCGAAGAGTGCCGGAACGATCAGGGGAGCATGAGGATGTTGGCGATGAATCAGAAGTGAGGTGCGGCCCCGACCAGCACGAAGAGGTGCCAGATCTTGTGGAAGCCAACACCGCCGGCCAGGGATCGGGCCGCTTGCTAGCATAGACCCGGGCGCCCAGTGTGTAGCGCGCCACCGCCGATCAGCCACGCAGCTCAGTGTGCCTCTTTGTGGACCTTGCCGACCTCGACCTCGCTGCTCCCAACGATCAGAAGGGGCTCCCCATCTACCAGCTCCGGCTCCTCGATGGACAGCTCACCCACAGTCGCATCGAGGTAGACCGACATCGCGCCCGCGCCCTGGGCAAGGTCCACGCCGTCCGTCCGCAGCACGACCGTACCGCCCAGGTCGTACCCGGCACCGAGGTGCATGCGGAAGCGGTGACTGCGGCTGGTGGTGACGGTCGTCTCCAGCCGATCCGCAACGATAAAGTAGCGATCGCGGACCAGGGCGAAGCTGCGGCGGGTAAGGCGTTCAAGCGGCTTCCCCCCCTCCGTGACAACAGGGAGGGGCTCATGGTTGGGCTAAATGCATACCAATGCGATTGCATCGACTGAATCGTGGTGGACAATACGGACGATGTTCGTTGCCAGGGACTGCCCACCAGCACGGCGCGTTGGTTCGCTGTGAACCGTCATGTTGGCCACCGTCGTCCTACACACCCGTCAGCGCAGCCCGAAGAACTCCAGCGCGAGGTCCATATTGCTGGGCTCCCATCCATGGCCTCCGCCGGTGACGATCTTCACCCACACCCTGGTGCCGTTCTTGCCGCCGCCAGCCTTCCAGACCGTGCCGACCTGAAAAGACTGGTCCGATGGTTTTTTTATGCCGTTGAGTTTGATCCAGTAGCCCACGCTCTCGCGCATGCTGATGTCGATGCGGGTGCCTCCGTCCTTCTTCGTGGGGCCGCCCTCCTTGCGCACGTTGCCGTCCAGCTCACCATGGGTGTGCAACAGAGACGTGGGCTGCGCGCCGTGTTTGTTCGGGTCATTTAAAATGAGTGGCGCATCGGCGGACGCTCTCCCACCAACCGTCGCTGCGTGGACTGCGAACGCCTTCACCTTAGACGAAAGTTCCGTCATCGCCCGATAGGCCATCATTCCACCATTGGATGTCCCCATCAAGAACACTCGTGTGGAGTCCAGGTTGTACTTCTTGATCACGTTCGTGAGTACGGCATCGACATGCGTAATATCGTTTCCGTCCTTGCTCCCCGTATGACCCGAGTTCCAGTGACAGGTGTCTCGGTTGAAGAACCAGGACTGACCATTGGGCACAGCTACCACTGCGGGAAACTCCGAGTCAAAACTGAACAGACCGATAATCTTGGAAATGCTTAACATATTGTGGTTTCCAGGATGGAGGAAGACGATCAGCGGCATGCCCTTCGTCGCCCTGGGCCTGGGCAAGAAGACACCCACCGGCCTGTCACGTACTTGAATCTCCACCCGCCTGGAGCCGTCTTTTCCATTTCCAGCGAATCCTTCGGCGCCATTTCCGCACCCACCCGCCAGGACAAGCCCTGATAGTGCTCCAGCACCAGAGATGAGATGACGACGTGAGAGCTGGCTTCGGTCTGCGGGGGTGGACATCGAGAAAATCCTGGGCATGAGTCTGAATTTTTTCGGACAGTACCTCAGATCCCCAATCCGTCAGCCGAACATGGTGCTCCCTGCCCAGTCACAGGCGAGCACCATCAGTGCCTATCTATACTCGGTCAGGGTCAGCAGCCTGGACGACACCCTGGTCAGCCACATGCACGCCGACCACATGGGCGGGATGGATGGGGTGCTCACCGCGTATCCGGAGATCGTGGCCAGTTTCGATCACGGCAGCTCCTACAGCTCCCAGGAATACCTCGACTACGCCGCCGACACCCGGTGCACGACGGTTCAAGCCAGTGACATGCTCGACCTGGGCGCCTCGGTGGCGGGTAGGCAGAATAAGCAGTGTTTTTAGGCTCTTGGCCTCGTCTGAAGGCTTGCTCCACAACGGGTCGTTGCGGGCTTTCCGGGCAGCAAATGTCGGTCCGCTCTGCAAGGGCTCTACGAGCTCTACGCTCTGGTCGCGCTTTTCAAGCCAGTCTAATATTGTCCGTATCACGGCCTGAAAACAGAGCTATCGCCGCCCTTGGCAGAGGTTGTCGCGCTGCTCGATGCCAGGTGCTCCACACCGGGTGCTCCACACCGGGTGCTCCACACCGGGTGCTTACCCCTCCAATCCCTCCAGAACCGGGCGTTGGGGTTGGCGGTTCGAAGGTGGCGTAGCCGGCGGACTGCAGCGTCTCAGAGAGCATCGGAGCGTGGTGCTGGATGGGCCCCGGGAGAGCGGGTGGAGACATAAGATTGGTGTGAGATTCCCGATCGTCCGTGCGCCTATACACTCCAGTCACCCCTCGAAACCACCCACTGGAGGCACCCTGTGCGACCTCTCCTGCTGCTGCTTTGCCTGACCCAGACTGCCCTCGCTGCGGACCTCGATGGAGATGGCTACGACGAGAGCGTGGACTGCGACGATGCCAACGCTGACGTCCATCCCCAGCAGCCGGAGAGCTGTGAGATCGGTGAGCAGATCGACAATGACTGCAACGGTGACATCAACAGCGCCGAAGGCTACATCGAACTTGAGGACTGGATTGAAGGCACCCACTTTGAGCTGTACATCGACGAGGACCTCGACGGGTTCGGTACTGATGAGATCGATGGGGTTCAAGCCTGCGAGATGGTCGATGGCTACTCCACCAACGCCACAGACTGCGACGACACCAACTCAATCATCTACCCCGGCGCCGACGAGCTCTGTGACGACAAGGACAATGACTGCGACAAGTCCATCGACGAGCCGGAGCTGAACGAAGACTCTGGCTGTGTCGCCATGTTCAAGGATCAGGATGAGGACGGCTACGGTGACTTTGACAAGGAGGTCTGCCTCTGCCCGTCCGGCAGCGATAAATTTTCCGTCAACCCCAACGACGGCTTCACCTACGTGACCTTCGGCGGGGACTGCAACGACAACTACAGCACCCTCAAGCCGCTGAGCTGCGCGGACGGCTACGACAACGACGCCGACGGACTCAGCGATGCCGACGACCCCGACTGCGCCGCAGGGTTCGACGAGACGGGCGATGAGCTGGAGTCCCCCCGGGAGCTCCTCGACGGCCACGACAACGACTGCGACGGACAGATCCCGGCGGTGGAGCTGGACTGCGACGACGACGGCTCTCTGCCGCTGCTGCCGCTGGAATACACCGCCATCGATGGTGCGGATCACCCGGACTACACCGACTATGACGACTATCGAGAAGCCTGGACGGATGAGGGCTTTCAGACCGCTGATGACCTCGGGCTCGGCGCCTGTGCGGTCGGCGCGGTCCAGGAGCTGGCGGAGTGCTTCGGGGAGGCGGTGGAGCTGGCCTGCACGGATGGGCTGTGGATGCTGGCCTACACGGAGTCTGCCGATGGCCATGGAGATCGCTATGATGGCGGCCTGAGGAGCTACCCGGACGGGACGCTGACCAGCATCGGCGGCGACTGCGACGACCACTGCGACCTGCGCTACCCCGGCGGCGAGGAGGTCTGCGATGGGGTCGACAACACCTGCTCCGACGTGGACCCGGGCACCGACGACGACGGCATCCCCGACGCCCTGGACGCATCGGTCAGTCTCGGCGGCTCCATCCCGCTGGCGGAGAGCGACGCCGACGGTGACGGTGCCCTGGACTGCGACTCGTTCTCGGCGGGAGACAGCGACGGCTGGTCGGAGGGCGGGTGCACCGCAGTCGAGGATGCTGAGTGGCTGTCCGATGCCGACGACAGCGACCCAGACATCATCAGCGAGGACGACAGCGACGATGCCAGCGAGCTGGACGATGACAAGGCCGCCTCCTCCTGTGCGACCGGTCCCGGGGTCGGTGGTCTGGCGGTGCTCTTCTCGATGCTTCTCGGGGTCCGTCGGCGATCCGGGCGTCTGTAGGGCGGGCTGCGTTAATGGGGCGATGAGCCTGCCCCGTCCGCTGGACCTGCTGACCTCGTTTGAGGCGCTGTGTACGCAGGACAACTTTAATCTCGACGACGAATCGAGCACCATATCGACCGGCTTCAGCCGGTTTCACCGGGAAATGAAATCATCGGTGTACAGGCACCGGTCACGTTGAGCATCATTCGCGGACTCATCGCATTCGGTCGAGACTATAGGCTCGGGCGACCACCTCTACCGGGGATGAACGGCGTTCGATAGCGGAGATTTCGGCACCAGTCACCGAGCCGGACAGTATCCGGCCCGACTGGTGCGCTTTTGTCTGAGACGGGGGTTTCACCCCCAAACCCCCCGCTACGCGCTGACATCCTCTCACACAGACTGTCCGCGAGAAGGGGGCAACATGACTGGTGCCGAGATTTCCCCCTCGGAGGTCTGTATGTCGAGCCACAGCGCTGGCCGGGAAGGTCCGCAATCCTGAAGAAGCCCGTCAGCTGTTGCCCCGGTGGCGCCAATCCAAGAAGTCCCTGGCCGCCTGGTGTCGATACCACGGGATCAACGTCCACTCCCTCGCCGCTCACAAGCGCTTCATCGAGCAAACGCCGACCGAGAAGCCCGAGGAGGTCATCGACTTCGTTGAGGTCAAGCTCCTCCCGCCTCCAAAGACGCCGGCCAGTTACCAGATCGACCTCACAAACGGCCTCCGGCCCGTGGCTCACCAGCAGACTTCTTTGGCCTACCCGCGTCCGAGTTTAGCGCTGGATCGGCCTGCCCCTGTGCGAACATCCGACCAGACCTGCGGAGGCCGTGGACTGCGACGAGGCCAAGAACTGCACCTACCCGACGCCTCTCAAGAAGACCTGCGAGGAGGCCTCGTGCGTCATCGGCGCCACCACCAGGGCACCGAACGCGTCAGCAGTCCACCCCGAGGGGCTGGTCGCATCCATGGAGATGTTCACGGATGACTGCGCGGGTGACCGGTCCTTCCAGCTGGACCAGGAGTGCTATGGCTGGAGCCGCACGGTAGACGAAGAGACCGCCTCCAGGTGGCAGCCCTACGAGACCTTCCGCCCCAACTCCGCAGCATGTTTCCAGTGCTACCGAGGAGACGATGGCTTCGCCGCGCTCTGCTTCCGGGAGTACCAATACACACTCTCCTGCGATCAGCCCGACGCGAACGGCCTGAAAGCGCAGAGGACTACTGACAAGCTCTTCACGACAGAGCGGTGTCAGAACGACGGCGGAGATTCCTACACCCGGCTCACCGGAATCAGCGGCGACGACCACACCTGCAAGCCGATGCCCACGGACATGACCCTGGAGGAGGCGTGCGAGGAATGGCTGGCGAGTGAGGACTGCACACACACCACCTGTGGATCGGACGGGCTGGACTGCGGCCACGAGGTGAAGCTGGAGGCCAATGAGCCTGTGACCACGGACTGACGACGGCTGACGAGGCGAGCACAAGATCCAACGCGGCCCGCCCGGTGCGCGGGTAAGTCGTTCAACTGACTTTCCTCCCCGCGGGCCCGTTCGAAGTCGTGGTTATGGGGTTGTCGGGCTGCTCCACACGAGGCATGCGTGAACCACTGTCCGCAGTAGGACCGGCTCAGCCGACGTAGCACAGCGTGATCTCGAACAACTCTCCGCACTCTCCCAGGCGGTACAAGTGCGACCTCAATGTCCGGAACTCGCCCCGGGGTGAGCCCCGCGAAGGTGTGAGATGCCGTAAAACACGAGAGTATCGGTATTGGCACGACTATTGCTGTAGTCTTGTGTATGAGGCACGATCCGCTCCTGCACCCTGTCACCCTGACCGCCATGGCCCTGCTGGCCGTCAACGACCACTGGGCCAAGTATGCCTTGACGGGTGTGGTCACTGGCAAGCTCTCGGACTTCGCGGGTCTGGTGTTCTTCCCGCTGCTGTTGGAGCTGCTGCCCCTTGGA
>JBLHNG010000222.1:0-10790 GCA_047621685.1 Myxococcota bacterium
GACGTGTCCGCCCGGACCGACGCGTCGGAGTGCGGCAGCGAGAGTAAAACCCATGCCCAGGCCCCCGACAAGGATCCGGGCATCTTCGAGGTTCTCCAGCCGATCACAGGCCAGATCGGAGAGCGCATCCTCCGAGCCATGCATCCGGTTGGACATCAGCTCCCGACCATCGATGTGGATCAGGAACTCGCTGCCACGGGACACGAGGTAGAGGGTGCCGTCGTCATCGGGCACGGCTTCATGATCGACGTATTCCCAATCTCGCATCGCGCCATCCAGTGAGAATGGGTGTGTTCAGCAGCGGAGCTTCCGCTCTTACTCAGTGAGCTGGCTTTCGTCGATCCAATCCAGCGAATTCAGCCATTGTTCAGCATCGTAAAGGTGATGGTGAGGACCCAGGCTCTGCCGGTCAGGTGGCGGATCGGTGGACGATCCAGGAGACGACGTGACCCATGCCGGCTGGCGCGCGGAGGATGCCGTCGCTGCCGAGACTCGTGTTCGTCGGGCTCGAGTGGATGCGACGGCGCGGGTCGGGTCTGATCTACTCACCGATTGAAGGGAGAGCTCCGACGACGCTCGCGAAACAAGCTCATGGCATCGTCACCGGTCACGCTCGCAACGAACTCACGTCCTTTCCCATCGCCTGTGGGCCTTCAGCGCGCGATTGACCCATCCGAGTAGACTCTCCACCATGCGCACGATCTTCCTCATCCTGGTCCTCTTCACCCAAGCCCTCATTGCTCTGCTCGCGCAGCTCTGGCCGGTGGTGTGGTGGGCTGAGCTCCTTGCCGTCCCTGTGAGCATTCTCGGGCTCCACGACATGCTCCAGACCCGCCACGCCATCCGGCGGAACTTCCCGGTCATCGGCCACTTTCGATACGCATTTGAGGCCATTCGCCCCGAGATCCAGCAGTACTTCATCGAGCGCCAGACGGACGGCCGTCCGTTCTCCCGGGAGCAGCGCTCGGTGGTCTACCAGCGTGCCAAGAAGGAGATTGACACTGTGCCCTTTGGCACCCAGCTCGCGGTCTACGAGAACTCCTACGAGTGGATGGCCCACAGCATCGCCCCTGTGCACGCTCCCGAGCACCCCCCGCGCATCACCCTCGGCAACAGCCAGTGCAGCCAGCCCTATGAGAGCTCGCTTTTGAACATCAGCGCGATGAGCTACGGCAGCCTGAGCACCCACGCAATCCTGGCCCTCAACGGCGGCGCCAAGAAGGGCGGCTTTGCCCACAACACCGGCGAGGGCGGCATCTCGCCTTACCACCTCAAGCCCGGCGGAGACCTGATCTGGCAGGTCGGCACCGGCTACTTTGGCTGCCGGGCGGAAGACGGTGGCTTTGACCTGGAGAAGTTCAAGGTCAACGCCAGCCGCCCTTCCGTCAAGCTCATTGAGCTCAAGCTCTCCCAGGGTGCGAAGCCCGGCCACGGCGGCATCCTGCCCGCCAAGAAGGTCACTAAAGAGATCTCTGAGATCCGCGGCGTGCCCATGGGTCACGACGTGCTCTCTCCCCCAGCCCACCGGGCCTTCTCCACCCCCATCGGTCTGCTGGAATTCATCCAGGTCCTGCGCGATGGCTCCGGCGGCAAGCCTGTGGGCTTCAAGCTCTGCATTGGCGCCCCGTGGGAGTTCGCCGGCATCTGCAAGGCCATGGTCGAGACCGGCATCATCCCCGACTTCATCACCATCGACGGAGGCGAGGGCGGCACAGGCGCAGCCCCCATTGAGTTCTCCAACGCCATGGGCATGCCCCTGCTGGACGGTCTGTCCTGGGCCCACAACATGTTGGTGGGTTTTGGTCTGCGTGACCAGATCAAGATCATTGCCAGCGGAAAGGTGGTCACCGGCTTTGACATGGCCGTGTGTCTGGCCGCCGGGGCCGACCTGTGCAGCTCCGCGCGCGCCATGATGTTCGCCCTGGGGTGTATCCAGGCGCTGCGATGCAACAACAACGACTGTCCCGCCGGCGTGGCCACCCAGAAACCACACCTGGTCAAGGGTCTCGTCGTCGAGGACAAGGTGCCCCGGGTGGCCAACTACCACGAAGGCACCGTACACAGCCTGTTGGAATTGCTCGGCGCTGCCGGGATCAAGCACCCTGACGACCTGCGGCCCCACCACATCCACCGCCGCGTGAGCGCCGTCGAGGTGCGCACCTACGCGGAAATCTACACCTACATCCAGCCCGGCTGCTTGCTCGAAGCCCCCTACCCGCCCAGGTATGAGAGCATCCTGGAGAGGGCCAGCGCCCAGCGCTTCTGAGTGCTCCCGCCATGCTCTGGCACCGTATGAGGAAGACCCTCAACCTTCACAGCTGAGCCCGCTTCGGATGAAGTGCTTGATCTCGCCATCACCAACAACCGATATCCGATCGCCGTGGGCCACCACATCCAGGGGCTTGGCTTTCGGCTGGCCATTGAGCTGCATGTAGGTGATCGGCTCGCCCTCTGGGGTGTGGACCACCACGCGGCGGTTGTTGCGATCAGCAACATAGACGAGTCCGCAGTCATCGACCGCCACACCGCTGGGCGGAAGCAGGCGGTACTCTCCGAGCTTCTTGCCCGTGCTGCCCCACTCCGAGAGCTGGTTGCCCTCAAGGTCGTAGACCACCACCCGATCGTTGCCCGAGTCGGTGACGTACATGAGCTTGCGCGACTCATCGATGGCCAGCCCGGTGGGATCCTTGAGCGGTGTCTCGCCGGTGTCACCGAAGGTCCGGACCAGCTCACCCGTGGCCGACATGTGCACGATGCGGTCGTCGCGGGTGCTGGTGATGAAGAATTCACCGGTCTGGTCGTGGATGTCGAAGCCCATCATGTAGCCCGCCAGCGCCTCATGCTCGATGGCACTGAGGAAGCGCCCCTCGCGGTCGTACTGACGCAGGAGGTGAGCGGGAGTGGGATCGTCGGCGTAGTGGTAGCCCTGACGGATGGCCCAGAGCGTGCCATCGGGGGCGAACTGGAGGGGCGCGGGGAATTGAAAGTTGGCCTGGTAGACCCACGCCGCATCCACACCATCGATCGGACCGGGACCGGGGATGAAGGAGAGCTCGTGGGTGCCGTCGGTGTCAAAACGCTTGATGACGTGGTCGCGACGTGCAGAGACGTAGAACTTGCCGGTGGTGGGCTCCACCGTGAAGTTGCGGGCCTCGTTGAGGATGTCTCCCTCGGTGTTGAGCCCGCCGATGGAGCGAACCAGATCTCCGGTCGAGGTGAAGATGTCGACGCGGTGGGAGTAGGAGGCGGTGGCGTAGATCTGACCGGTCTTCTGGTTGACCGCGACAGACCGGGGGTGGAAGATGCCGCTCTCTTCGTCGTGGGGTCCGCGGAACCAGCGCTCGAACTCGCCGGTGGCCGAGAAGATCTGGAGGCGCTCGTTGTCGGTGTCGGCCACGATGACCCGGCCATCCCCATCGATCGCCATGCCGCGGTTCCATCGAAACAGGCCCGGCTCGCTGCTGCGCTCCTCACCCCAGCGGCGAACAATCTCGCCCTCGGAGGTGAACTGGCTGACCATGCAGGAGCCGCTGTTGGAGATGTAGACGTGTTTTCCGTCGGGGGAGAGGTCGATACCCATCGAGCGGTGACCGCGACGGAGCATGCCCCTGTCGTCGTTGGCCGGATCCTGGTAGCCGCTCAGCCAGCGCGCCAGGGGCTTGCCCAGTCGGCCAAAGACCACCACATACCCACCCTTGTCGAGCACATAGACGCGACCATCTTTGGGGTGGACCGCGACATCGACCGGCTCGTCGAGCTCGTTCTTGCCCGAGTCGCTTCCGACGATCTCACCCAGCTCTTCCCCGTCGGGAGAGTAGCGGATGACCTTGAGCTTCCCAGGCAGGGTCAGCAGCACTGAGTGATCGGTGGGATCGACCGTGATGCCCATCGCAGCGAGCGTCTTCCATTCGGTGATGAAGGTGCCGTCGGCCTTGAAGCGCTGAATGCGGCGATGGAGGGTGTCGGCGACATAAAAATCGCCGGTGCCAGAGTCGACCGCGATGCCAGAGGGCAGGTTGAAGCGAGAGGGATCTGCCGGTGCGGGACGACCAAAGCCATCCACCGCCTCGTAGCTCAGCGACTCAAAGCTGTCGGGCAAGACCACCGGAGGCGGGGCCGCTTTGGGTGCGATCGGTGTCGCGACAGTCTCGGCGGGCTCGGCGGGGATATCAGGCCAACAGGAGATCAGCAGCAGAATGGAGGGTGACATCAAAGACCTCTGTATCTATTCAATGTAGCCGAGCGCTCGGAGCGCGTCCTCGACCCCGGCAGCGCCGTAGACGGTATGTTCGTGGCTGGGAACCGGCACAACATCACGGGAGATGATCAGCTTTACAGAGCCGATCTTGACCCGAAGCAGCTCCGCCTTGCCTTTGTCTCCACCCACAATGGTGGACTCGCCACCCACGGTGAGGGTGAGGCCGGTGGGGTCACTGCCCTCGCCGCCTGTGGGCAGGAGGTAGGTGCTCAGCGGAAGCAGCGCGCCGCCCTGGTGGTCGATGGTGAAGACCCCATCAACGAGGTGGTTGATCGGCTGTCGGCGACCGCGGGGGTCGTAGCCGAGCCAGGCCTTCGAGAAGCCACCCGGGTGCGAGATGGTGATCGTGGTGTCGTCGGGCAGCACACCGCCGACGACCGTGAGGCGCCAGGCCTCAGCAACATCCACCCCAAGCGCCTCAGACATGGCCTCGTGGTAGGGGCTCAGCGAGACCCCCGCCGCGATGTTCTCCTGCTCACCGGGATCAGCGGCAATGTCGAAGAGGGTGTCTTTGGAGTCCCGGGAGATCCACTTGTGACCGTCCACCAGGGTTCCCCACGCATCCGTGCTGTGCAAGAGGCGCCCGAAGGACTGGGGACGAGCGCGGAGTGCAGAGAGCGTGGCTTCGTCTCTTGCCGCTGCTGGGACCAGGGAGATGCCGGTGCGTTCTCCAGCGGGCAGCCCGGCCAGCTCCAGCACGGTGGGGGTGAGATCGAGCAGCGAGACCGGCGCATCGATGTCGCCAGCCACAATGCCAGGACCGCTGACCGACATCACCACGCGCACGACCTCGTCGTAGACTGTGTGGCCGTGCTCGAAGCCGCCATGCTCCCAGAACTCTTCGCCATGATCGGAGAAGAGAACGACAGTGTCGTCTTCGTCGAGGGTGGTCAGCAAGCGCTTGAGCTGGTCGTCGAGGTAGCGGATGTTCTGGTCGTAACGATCCTCCACGTAGCGCTTGATCGCCTCCTGATCGCCGTCCATGTTGCGCAGCGCCTTGCCCAGCAGCGAGAACCGCTTGAAGTCGGCCGGGAGCCCAGCGGGGAGCGGACCCGCCCACAGCGAGCGGTAGGCCTCGGGCTCCTGGTAGGGCAGGTGCGGCTCGACGAAGTGCAGCATCAGAGCGACGTCGCGATCGGCGTTTTCCTTGAGGAAGGCCAGGCCGGCATCGACCGTGCGTTGTCCGTTGGTGTCTGCGCCGTAGGTGTAGCGCGACCAGCCGTAGCCCATGTTGTAGGCGGGGGTGAGGTTGACGTTGGCGACGTTGGCGGCGGTGAGGAAGCCAGCACTGGAGAGCGCCTCAGCGAGGTGCGGCTGGCTGCCCCAGTCTTCGGGCTGGAGTCCGGAGAGCGCCGACTGAGAAGACGGCAGGGTCCAGGAGGAGGTGCCCCGGGCCTGGCTGAACCGTGCGGCGCCTTCGGACCAGGCATCCAGCGCTGGTGAGGTGTCTCGCTCGTAGCCGTAGTAGCCGAGGTGATCGGGGCGGAGGGTGTCAATGAAGAGCACCACGATCCGCTCTGGATCGGCTCTGGGCGTAAAGACCGCTGGCTCGGTGAGGAAGAGGTAGTCGAGGTCGCTGCTGGCGCCCGGCTCTGATGCGAGCATCAGAGTGACGTCCTGGCCGCCCCACTTTGACAGGTCAATGCGAACCTTCTCCTCACCGCTGGCTGGGATCGCCTGCCGACCCGCCTCGATCGTCTCGCCGCCCACCGCAACCGACACGATCAGGGAGGCTCCATCAGAGCCGCCTGGGAGGGGCAGCTCCGGGGCGAGGATGAGTCCGGTGGTCTCAAAGACGGCACCTGCGGGCAGAGAGAGGTTCCAGCTGATGCCTCCCGGTGCGGGCAGGTAGACCCCGGTGCGCACGACGTTGCCTTCATCGATGCTGCGGAAGGCGAACTCAACGGGGGGCTTGCCGGAGGTCTCCAGGTTCAGGGAGGCCTCGATGCCCGCGCTGTGGGTGGCCTTGATCTGGCACTCTCCAGCGGGGATGGTCTCGCCGGCGTCCTTGAGCCGCAGGATGACCGCGCCCTGGGTGGCCCGCCAGGAGCCGCGGGTCATCTTGCCGCGGGTGTCGCGCTCGAGGACCGTGCCATCGGGGGCGGTGATCTCCATGAGCGCGGTGGAGGTGCCGCTGTAGCGGATGGGCAGCGCGGTCCGGTATTCGGCGACCTTGCCCTTGACCTTGATGCGGGTAAGCGTGTCGTCGCAGGCGTGAAGCTCAGGAATCTCCCCCGGGCGACTGCGCGGCGGAAGGTTCAGCGAAGACAGCAAATTCTGCTGCCGGGCGAGGTTGATCGCTGCACCAGTCTGTAGAGAGGGCGTTCCGGCGGGGGTGTCTGGCACATCCACTGCTCCAGGACCATCCGGCGAGCCTGACTGACCGGTACAGGCGGTAAGGAACAACCAAAGCATCATCCTCTCCTTCATCCCCCAAGAGCGGACGTTTTGTTGACTATCGAGTTGATGAACATCTCGCTTCCTCATTGGCGATTCACCAGCCCGGCCCCGGTCAGCACGACATAGCCCCCACCTTCGCCGGTGCTGACGATGAGGCGGACATCGTTGAGGGGCGGGATGAGCACGGTGTCCAGCGGCCAGTACCGGGGGCCTTCGTTGAGCTGGTTGGCGGGCAGGGTGGCGGACCAGCGGTTGTCCTTGCCCACGCGCAGCCGAATCGTGATGGGAGTGGTGTCGTCGGGATCGAGGGCCAGCCCAGAGAGGACCACTCCGGTGGCACCGTGGGGCAGGTCTTCCGCCGGCAGGACTTTCACCGACGCCACCATGCGATCACCGGGGTAGAGCCACCAGCCGACCTTGGGAATCTGCCGATCTTCGCGGAGCCTCATGGTGTAGCGTTCCGGGTCAGGCGGGGTCTGATCGGCGGTGAGCAGCAGCAGGTTCTCGTCGCTGTGGCAGAAGCGGGTGCCCTCGCTGGCATCGATCCAGGCACACCGTGCATCCCACCATTCCTGGTTGGGCCACAGCACCTTCTGTCCCGGCGGTGTCTTTCGCGCCGTCGGGGCCACGAGCAGGACGCCATCTTCGAGCACCTCAATGGGCGATGCCCGCTGTCCGTAGGTGATGCGCAGCACCCCGGTGTCTGACAATGCGGCCAGCTGGGGGAAGGGGAAGCCGACCACGGCCGCACGCACCTTCGGACCGGTGAGCGTGATGGGCTCGGCCAGGGAGAGGACAGGGGCCTCACCGGTGTGTCGGATGCGCCCCTGGAGCAGCGAGGTGGGGGCCTCAGAGGTGCTCTCCGCCAGCAGCGACACCACCTCTTCGCCCGCCCCGATGCGCAGCCCAACCAGCAGCGCGGTCGGACCGTTCTCGGGGCTGGAGAGCCTCAGTGAGCCGGTGCCGCCGGAGAGCGTGCTGTCGGCGATCCAGTGGGCCCCCTCTCGCCGGAGTGTGAGGGGTTTCTCGCCGAGGATGACGGTGGGTGCCTGATCATCGAGGGTGCGCAGCCGAAGATGAAGGGGCGTATCTTCGCCGCCCTGCTCGGTGATGTGGACCGACAGGGTCGTGCCCGGGTGCAGCCAATACAGGGGGGCGAGCCCGTCGATGGCCTGGGGGGTGTCTTCGGAGAGCGTGAGGTGGAGCGCGCCGAGGGATTCCGCGCGGGGGGCGATCTCGACGGTGTCACCGACGATGCGGAAGGTGCCCGAGCAGGTCTGCCCGACCGGCCCATCGGACCAGATCAGCGGTGTGTTGTCTTCGGTGATCACCAGCGGACTCGACTGCCCCAGCCCCGCAGCCAGCAGGGCCTGTGGACGAAGGTGAGTGAGACCCGGCAGTGCTGCGGTGTGCCCGCACGGGGTCTGGCCTGGGCGGGCGGTGAGCGGCAGGGTGGGCAGGGTGCCCTCTCGGGCGATGTTCACATCAACGCGCAGTGCCAGAGACAGCGCTGCAGGCGGCATCGCGCCGGAACCAGACGCACCGAGTGCCGCCAGCCCGTCCACCACTTCGTCGGTCAGCCGGGTCCGACCGGCCGGGCTCATGTGTCGGGGGTCGATGAAGTCCGCGTCGGTGTAGTCCGCTTCGTGCAGGTCGAGGTAGCCGGCACCGGCCGCGTTGAGGGCCAGGATCGCCTCGCGCTCGTCAGCGGCGGGCAGGATGTCCTCGCCTCGGGCGGTGCTCGACAGCGGCACCCGAACGAAGACCACCCGCGATCCGGCGTCGGCAGCCAGCGCCAGCAGCTCCGGAAGCAGCGAGCCCTCACCCTGCCGATCCATGACGTCCTCGGAGGACTCGACCACCGGAATGACGCGGCTGTGCAAGGCCATGTCCACGGAGGTTTCCGCATCGAAGACCCGCTCCAATGCGGGCTCCGCCGGTATCCCATGCAGCGTCGAGACGGCCCGGTCGCGCACCCCGTCCAGCAGCCCAGCACGCACCGTGACCCGTCGAGCCTTCATGCGCTCCCACAGCGCGCTGCCCTGCTGTGTGCCGTAGAGGTGCTCCTCAAGCACAGGCTCGTAGTCGGTCATCTGGTCGCGGAGGAGCTGGGCAGACCACTCGGTGTGCGGGCGGGTGGAGAGCAGGCTGGCCATGGTGTTGACCACCACGATCAGCTCCGGCTCGTGATCATTGGCGTAGACCCGATTCTTCAGCGCTGCGTACCACCACGGCGCCCGGCTGCCGGGGCTGTATAGGACGTAGACCTCGTGCGCCTCCATGCCCAGCGCCTGCGCCAGCCGGGGGGCGTCGATGTCGGAGTGGGCCAGGGAGTTGCCCAGCACGATGACCCGGGGGGACGCCTCGGTCAGCTCGGCTTCGATCTCTGCGGCAGCCTCGGAGAGTGCGCCCGGCTCAGGGGCCTGTCCCAGCCACATCACCGCCACCGCCAGCACCAGCACCGGCGAGAGGATGGCGACCACCCCCTGAAGCAGCCCGGGCTTAGAACTGGAAGTAGATGAAGTCATTGGCCGAGCCCCGAACGAAGATGAAGATGCCGACGGCATAGAGCGCCCAGAGCGTGGTCTGCCAGGGCAGATACCAGCGGCTCTGGCGGATGGCGGGCAGCAGGGTCTTCTCGAAGAGGACCGCGCCGAAGAGCGGCAGCGCACACAGGGTGGTGATGGCGAGCAGGGTGGTGGCGGCGACCAGCTCGTCGGGGGTGCCATGCCAGGGCGGACGCACGATGAACCGGGCGAGTCGGTCGATGTGGGTCTCCCGGAAGATGAGCCAGCCGACCACCGTGAAGGCGAACATCAGCAGGATGGCTGCGGCCCGACTCCCGGGCAGGTTGCGGATGAACTGGGGGATTCTCGGCTTCACGAGTCGATAGCCGGTCAGCAGCGCGGCGTGGTAGCTGCCCCAGAGCACAAACGTCCAGCTCGCACCGTGCCACAGTCCGCTGAGCATCATCGCCGCGAAGGTGGAGCGGGTGGAGCGGGCAAAGCCGCCGCGGGAGCCCCCGAAGGGGATGTAGACGTAGTCGCGAATCCAGGTGGAGAACGAGATGTGCCACCGCCGCCAGAAGTCGGAGGGATCAATGGAGAGGTAGGGGTGGTCGAAGTTCTTCATCAACCGGAAGCCCATCATGCGGGCCAGTCCACGGGCGATGTCGGTGTAGCCGGAGAAGTCGGCCAGGATCTGGAGGGTGAAGCCGAGGGTTGCGGCCCAGACCAGTGCCCCGGAGGGGTCGCTGAGCACGAAGACCTTGTTGACGTAGGGCGCAATGGTGTCGGCAACACAGACCTTCTTAAACGCCCCCCACAGCACCAGCGCGAAGCCAGAGCGCATCGCATTCCACTGGAAGGTGCGCGGCTTCTCCATCTGTGGGAGCAGGTTGCTGGCCCGCTCAACCGGGCCAGCAACCAGCTGCGGGAAGAAGCTGACGAAGACGAGGTAGTCGATGAAGCTGCGCCGTGGCTCCAGCTTTCCCCGGTAGATGTCGATGGTGTACGACATCGTCTGGAAGGTGTAGAAGCTGATGCCCACCGGCAGGAAGATGTCCAGGGTGCCCAGGTCTGCCCCGACCCCCATCGCCACCAGCACCCCACGCACGTTCTCAACGAAGAAGCCGGCGTACTTAAAGTACGACAGCATGCCGAGGTTGCCGCACATGCTCAGGATCAGGAGCCTTGCGGCTCTCTTCGGGGTTCGCCGCATCTGGCGACCGACGAAGAAGTCGAGGGTGGCGGAGGAGTAGAGGAGGATCAAGAACCAGGGGTGCACCCAGCCGTAGAACAGCGCGCTGCACACCACCAGCAGTCCGTTCTGCCACACCCGCCGACCCAGTCCCCAGTACAGGGTGAGCACGATGAGGAAGAACCAGAGGAATTCGACCTGGATGAAGGTCAATGCATTGCTCCCCATTCAGGACAAACAGACTTGCTCAAAGAAGTATCTTCACTCCAGCGGATTTGGCTCACATGAAAATCAGGCACCGGTCATCTCATCCCCTTCTCGTGGCTTTGGTCACGGGCGTCCGATGTACCCCGGCTCGATGCATGCCCCGTACCCGATCCATGTGGTGCTTGATGGCGAGGGCATCATCCGGTATCTCTCCACCGAGAGCGAC
>JBLHNG010000223.1:0-10770 GCA_047621685.1 Myxococcota bacterium
GGACCGCGGAGGGGACCCGTGGCGATCAGCGCCGGGGGCGCCCTCAGCCCAAGGACGGAGACGGGGTTGGAATCACCGCCAGTCGAGGATTCGCCGATCTCTGCTTTCGATAGTGCCGACCTGTCCTGCTCGCCCTTCGGCCTTCTCAGCCAGGGGCGCTCTCAGCCTCGTGGCGATGGTTCCGAAGGGTCCTCCCTCACCGGTTTGCTGAGGTTCTCCATCGTCGGCGCCATGCTTTTTCTGGCCACTTCGCCCCACTACGCGCCCTACCCGCTCTGAGCGGCTTCGGGCTGCTCATGGGGCTCGTTCGAGGGGGCTGCACTCCTTGCGTCTCACTACGCTCGCCTCCAGTCCCCGCTCCCCTGTGACCCCCACCCAGGCACCCACAGACTGGACACCCGCAGAGGACCGCACGTCGCCTCACTCAAGTGGCCAGCCCCACCCAGTATCGATCTTCTGACCAGTCGCGCACAGACAGGCGGTCGAGGCTGTGAAATACTGCCATCTATGATCCTCCTCTCCATGATCTCCCTGTCTGGCTGCGCGGACAAGACCCCCGTCGAGACCGGGGTTCCAACCGACGACACCGCAGACACCGCTCCGGACACCACCACTCCGGACACCGAGACGGCGTGTGCAGAGGCCAGCGCGCTGCTGGGGTACTCCGCCTGTGTCAACCGCGTCCCCGACGAGGACACCTTCACCGAGGTCACCATCGCCTCGACCGCGGTCGATCAGCTGCGGGTCGGGAAGTACCTCGCACCAGCAAACGACGACGCCCGGATCCCCACGTCCTTCATCGACGTCGATGCCTTCTCCCTGCACTACGACTTCCTGATCACCGCCTTCCCCGACCTCTTCTCCGGTCTGTCCACCGCCGAGTACGAGCAGCTGACCATCTCGCCAGCCACCCGCGAGTTCTACGCCGGCACGCTCTCTCTCTACATCGACGGCAGCAGCTTCTTCTACGGCTTCACGGTCTGGGATGACCCGGAGGATTCCTCCACGGTTCCCACCCTGGAAGACGTCACGATCGCCTGGCAGCAGCTCCAGGACCGGTTCGACATCGGCGATGTCGCCTTCGTGCCAAGCTCCGAGGATCAGATCAACGAAGCCGCGACCTGGAGTGATGCGCCGTTCACCGTGAAGGGCCTCGCAGACATCGAGTATGAGGCGTACAACACCGGCGAAGCCTACGGCACCCTGAGGCTCTACACCCTCGAAGAGCTGGCTGCAGCCACCAAGGAAGCCGCGTTTGGCTACCAGGACATCGTGGTGATCAGCGAGGCCCCCTCCGACCTGGAGCGGGTGGTGTCCGGCATCGTCACCGGCACCCGTCAGGGCGATCTCTCCCACCTCAACGTGCGCAGCCTCGCCCGGGGCACCCCCAACTGCTACCTCTCCGACCCCCACGGCTCCCTGACTGCCTACGCCGACACCATGGTGCGGTTTGAGTGCGGCGAGAGCGACTACAGCGTCGCGCCCGCCACCCAGAAGGAGGCCGAGGCGTGGTGGGACAGCATCCGCCCCGACCCGGTCGAGATCTGCACCCCGGATCTGGAGACCACCGCGTTCGTCGGGCTGCTCGATGCGAACACCGAGACCATCGAGGACCGCACCGCGCTGCGCTGCACCTACGGGGCCAAGGGTGCCAACCTCGCGACCCTCTACCAGCGCATCGACGCCGACTACCAGTTCCCCGGCTTCCTCATCCCGTCGGCCTGGTACGACCAGTTCATGAAGTCCACCTCCTGGACCGTCGATCTCGGTGAAGGGGAGGGGGAGTACACCTTCGCCGAGACCATCACCGCCTGGCACGCCGACGACACCTTCCTCACCGACGCCGCCGTGCGCCGCGCCCGCCTTGAGGACATCCGGGCGGCCATTGAGGAGGCTCCGATGGACGAGGACTTCGTCGCCGCGATCGGCGATGACATCCTCAAGGTCTGGGGAGACGAGGCCGCGATGGTTCGCTTCCGCAGCAGCTCCAACGCCGAGGATGGCCTCGACTTCAGCGGCGCGGGACTCTACCGCTCCAAGACCATCTGCCTCGCGGACACCCTCGACGACGACGACGTCGGCCCGAGCATCTGCGACCCAGACAAGGACAACGAGGACACCATCCAGGAGGGACTCGGCAAGGTGTGGGCCTCGGTGTGGAACATGCAGGCCTGGGACGAGCGCGACTGGTACGGCATCGACCACAGCCTCGCGGTCATGGGCATCCTGGTGAACAGCCGCAGCAAGGACGAGCTGGCCAACGCCGTCGCCTTCACCGGGAACCCCACCAGCGACGGCGACGATCGCTACCTCATCAACGCCCAGGAGGGTGAGCTGGAGGTCGTCTCTGCGGAGCCGGGTGTGTTCCCTGAGCGCATCCTGGTCACCCTTGAGTCCGGCTCCGTCACCCTCATCGACCGCATCTCCGAGAGCTCCGAGACCCCGGAAGTCCTCACCGACACCGAGATCGAGGCCCTCTCCGATGTCCTGACCCAGTGCAGCGAGCGCTACCCCAACGACTACGAGGTCCCCGAGGGCGGCGAGCTGTTGTGGGACACGGAGTGGAAGATCACCTCCGAGGGTCAGCTCGTCATCAAGCAGATTCGACCCTATCTACGCTGAGACCCTGTATCTACGCTGAGACCCTGTGAGGAAGAACGACATGAACCGCCTGATTCTGCTGCTGGGGCTGCTGACTGCCTGCGGCGACAAGGACACCGCGACTGACGAAGCCGACGCGGACACCGACGCCGACACCGACGCCGACACCGACGCGGACACGGATGCCGACACCGATGCGGATGCTGACGCCGACCCCTGGCCGGCGGATGCCTCGGACTGGAGCCACTGCCCGGGCGCAGAAGCCTATGTCGGTGAGTCGTCCTGGACCGCCAACCTCCAGGCCACCGACGACGCCATCTACTGCAGCGCCTGGAACGAGGACCGCACCCTGGAGGAGGAGCTGGAGGTGCTCGGCCGGCTCCGGGTCGTGACCGGCGACTGGACGCTTCCCGCCGTGGACGGCAGCTACGACCTCTCCATCCCCCTGTGCGTGGTTCGCCCCGATGGGGTCACCCAGCCCGATCTCAGCGGCACCGGCGACACGACGGTCTCCATCTCAACCTGGTCGGGCAACACCTACACCTACCTCGCCGGTAGCCAGGACATGACCGACGGCTGGAGCCTGGATCACACCATCGTGATGTATGGCGCTGAGGGTGCTCCCCCGGAGGTCCTCGTCGCCAACGGTGCCCCCAACGACGCCGAGACCGGTGCGGGCATGGCGCTGGTGCTGGTGCCCTCCGGCAGCTCTGCGTTCTCCCTCGACGCCCTGACGTTCGCCCCCTGCGGCGATCCCATCTGGATCCGGAACACCCACACCGTCACCTTCGACGGCGGCGAGGTCACCCTCACGCTGTGGCTGGGCAACAACGTCGTCTCTACCGCGCCAGGGCGGTTCAGCGAGGCCAGCGGGAGCCTTGATGGCACTGACTGGACTCAGGAGGATCCGTTTAAGCTCGTCTACAACCCCGGTCGTCACCACTTTGAGCGCGACTTTGCGGTGCTGTTTGATGCGCCGATTGGCGATGCCTGTGGGATTCGCATTGATGGGCTTGATGGGCTCGATGAAGGGGTCACTGGGACGGCGGAGCTGATTGAGTGCGATCTGACGGTGGTTGAGGCTCGTGTGGTCTCTGGCGAGACCTTTGTGGAGGAATGAGGCGAAGGCTGCGGCACTCACCGCAGCCTCAGCGGACCGTCCTGTACCCCTCAGAGCACCGGGTGGCTCCAAAGCTCAGCGAAAGACGCTTCAAAAGCCAAGATCGAACACGTACATCGCACCGGCCCCGCTGCCGCCGGTTGCCTCGGTCGGCGCACCCACCAGGACCTCGCTCAGGCCATCATTGTTGATGTCGCCCAACTTGACCCCACCGCCTGCGGTGTCGTCCCGGCCCTCGCCGACGAAGACGTAGGGGGCGTCGTTGAGGCTGTAGGTGCCTTCGATGGGGCCGAGGAAGAGGTAGGCCGCGCCAGCATCCCGGGCCGCGCGGTCGTCTGCCGGGGCGCCGACCAGGAGATCGCCCACCCCGTCGCCGTCGGTGTCGCCGCCGCTCATGGAGTAGCCGACCTGCTCCTGATCACCGCCGCGCACGATGGCGCCAGCATCGCCCAGCGACCGTGTGCCAGAGGCCGGGCCGTGGACCACGTAGGTCGCGCCGTCGTAGTCGGCATGGACGAAGCTTCCGACGATGGCGTCTGCGAGACCGTCGCCGTTGATGTCGCCCATCGCGGTGGCTTCTCCGGCGTAGTCGTAGCTGGACTCACCCAGCAGCGTGCCGTCGGCGTCGTTCATGCTCATCATGCCGGTGACCGGGCCGTAGACCACCAGGACCGCCCCGGCGTAGGGACCAGCGGTGGAGTCGTAGCCGGCGGTGGCGATGAGGTCGTCGATGCCGTCGCCGTTGAAGTCGCCGTCTGCGGAGATCTTCCGGCCGGTCTCCACGCCGCTCGCGGTGCCGAACAGCTCGGCATCAGCGACATCCTGGAGGGTGTACTCCCCGCCGGTCAGCGGGCCGTAGATGAGGTAGACGCTGCCAGAAGCGAACCCGCCGGTGGTCTCCTCTCCAGCACCGATGATCGCATCGCCGATCCCGTCGCCGTTGAAGTCCGCCATGTCCGAGCCGTGGCCGCACTCGATGGCTGCGGAGCAGACGAACCGGAGGTCGGCGTCGGAGAAGGTGGTGTCCTCGGTGATGGGGCCGAACATCACCACCACGTCGTAGCCGGGAGCGTCTGGGGAGCCCATGAGGACGTCGGCATAGCCGTCGCCGGTTGCTTCGGCGATTCCGAGGGATCGGGCACCCTCATAGGAGGTGGAGTCGCCGGAGAGCCAGTAGCCGGCGTCGGGGAGGGGCTCATCCTGCACGATCGGGCCGGAGATGATGTAGGCGCCGCCCTGGTAGCTGTTGGCCCACATCGCGCTGACGACCACATCGTTGGTGCCGTCGCCGTCGACATCACCGACGTCGAACCGCTTGCCGACGTCGTAGTAGGAGTTGATGCTCCACAGCTTGGCGTCGGCGTCTTCGAGGGAGTACTCGCCCCGCTCGATGGGCTCGCTGTCACAGGCGGGGGGATCGCCGCTGCCGTCGCAGTCGTTGTCCTGGTTGTCGCACAGCTCGGGGGCGGTGGGGTACACCGAGTCGTCGGTGTCGTCGCAGTCATCGCCATTGTCGACCATGCCCGGCTCGGCCTCACAGGCCTCGATGGACTGACCGCCGTAGCCATCGCCGTCGTTGTCCAGCCAGAAGGTCATCAGCGTGCAGCCGGTGTCATCGGTTGGAGCGGTGGTGTCGGTGTCGGTGTCGGTGTCGGGCGCCGTGCCGTCGCCGTACTCAATGAGTGCTGGATCACAGGCGAACAGACTCAGCAAGAGGACGATGTTAAATTTCGGAAAAACCACGGCGGTTGGTGCTCTTTGAGAAGATGAGGTTGGATCACGCTACCTGGATCTTCCCACCACCGTCAACGCTGGAGGGTCGATATGTGACGACAAGGTGACGCCCTGACAGGCCCCTCACACGTCCGACAGCAGCGCCCCGATGAGCGGATCGAGCAGCTCTCGGCCTCGAAGCTCCGCTCGCCAGCGATTCGGGATGCCCTGGATGCCGTAGCGAATGCCAGCGAGCCCCCCGACCACACAGGCCGTGGTGTCAGTGTCGTTGCCCAACCGGATCGCCGCTCGGACAGCCTCTTCGAAGCTCTCGGCGTTCATGCAGTGCGCGGCGGAGTGCAGGGTGTCGAGCACGTAGCCGGTCCCGCCGGGAGGCATGCCGGGCAGGACCGTGTGGGTCAGCTCAGCGGACCTCGCCTCATCGTCGGCGTAGCAGTCCGCCAGGGCCACCGCTGCGGCGCTCCACGGATCAGCGTGCTCGGCGAGCATGTTCCGGGCGACGAGGCAGTACAGCGCGCAGCAGACCTGGGCGCGGGGGTGGCCGTGGGTGGTTCGGGACTGGTCGTGGGCGAGGCGGACCAGCTCGGCGTCGTCGCCGCCATGCCACAGGGCCAGGGGGAGCACTCGCATCAGCGAGCCGTTGCCGTTGTCCATCTCGCCGTCCGCCCCACAGGTCAGCGGATCCTGCCCGCCAGCCAGCCTGCGGATCGCGGCGGAGGTCTGGATGCCGATGTCGAACACCCGACTGTCCACCGCCATGTACCCATGCTCTCGCCAGTTGACGAACCGGCGCCCGAGGTCGGCGGGGTCGAGGCCGTCGTTGTGGAGCAGCGAGGCGAGCAGGCAGAGCGCCTGGGCGCCGTCGTCGGACCAGGTGCCCGGCGGGGTGCCCCGGTGGGCGCGGTGGAAGCCATCTGGCGGGGTGTTCTCGATCAGCTCGGCGGACGGAATGCCGGAGGCGGGGTGGAACTCGTAGGGGACCCCGAGGGCGTCTCCCACCAGCAGGCCCACCAGGCCACCCTCGATGCGCTGTGCGCGGGTCGGTGCAGTCATGGGTTCAGGATACGCTGCCACCGTGCTTCTCCGCTTCAGCCTGTATGGCTTCCTCAAGAACCAGCGGTACTTTGAGCCTTTCCTGGTGCTGGCGTTCCTGGAGAAGGGGCTGACGTTCTTCGAGATCGGGGCGCTCATCGCGCTGCGGGAGCTGGCGACGAACATCCTGGAGATCCCATCGGGCGCCGCAGCGGACCTGTGGGGGAGACGCCGGGCGCTGATGCTCTCGTTTTCGGCCTATGTGGTCAGCTTCCTGGTGTTCGGATTCGCTGGTAGCGCGGTGATGTTCATCCCGGCGATGCTGCTGTTCTCGGTCGGCGAGGCGTTTCGGACCGGCACCCACAAGGCGATGATCTTCGCCTGGCTCAAGGAAGAGGGGCGCACCGACGAGAAGACGGCGGTGTACGGCTACACCCGATCCTGGAGCAAGCTGGGCAGCGCAGCCTCGGTGGTCATCGGTGCGGGCTGCGTGTTCTGGCTGGAGACCTACTCGGTGGTGTTCCTGCTGGCCTCGATCCCCTCCGCACTCAACATCGTCAACTTCCTCGGCTACCCCGCCAGCCTCGACGGTGAGCGTCAGGGAGCGGCCAGCCCTCGCGCAGTGCTGACCCACACCCGAGATGCGGTGAGGGATGGCCTCAGCCGGGCACCGCTGCGTCGGCTGATGCTGGAGACGATGGGCTTCGAGGGGCTGTTCCGGGCGAGCAAGGACTACCTCCAGCCCCTGCTCGCTGTGGTCGCGATCTCCGCGCTCGGGCCGCTCGCCGGGGGAGACCTCACCGACATCCAGCGCACCACGCTGCTCATCGGGCCGGTCTACTTCGCCCTCCACCTCGCCTCCAGCGTCGCCAGCCGACGTGCCCACCGCGTTGTCTCCGCTGCCGGCAGTGAGGAGGCTGCGGCCCGGCGCATCTGGCTGGTCTCCGGGGGGCTGTTCTCCATCCTCGCGCTCTCCCAGGCCATCGGCTTCCCGGCGGCCTCGGTGGTGGTCTTCGTCCTGCTGCACGTCCTCCAGAACGTCTGGCGACCCATCCTCATCAGCCGCTTCGACACCCACGGCAGCGACCGTCACGCCGCCACGACCCTCTCCATCGAGAGCCAGGCCCAGCGGCTCGCTGCGGTGGTGATCGCCCCCGCGCTGGGGCTGCTCATCGACGCCACGACCGGCCCCGGGGGGGCGGACTGGTCGGGGGGACCGCTGTGGCCGATCGGGGTGCTGGGCATGCTCATCGCAGCAGCCGCCCTGCGCAGACGGGATACGAGCGAGGCATGAAGATCACCGACGGACGGGGGAAGATCCTCTCCCTCGCAGCACCCCCGAAGCGCATTGTCTCGCTGGTTCCCAGCACCACCGAGAGCCTGTTTGCCCTGGGGTGTGGTGAGTCTGTGGTCGGCATCACCCGGTTCTGTGTGCATCCCGCAGATCGACTCGCCGGGCTGGTCAAGGTGGGTGGCACCAAGGACCTCGTGATCGAGCGGCTGGAGGCGCTGAAGCCGGATCTGGTCATCGGCAACGTCGAAGAGAACACCACCGAGATGTTTCAGACCATCGAGGACCGCTTTCCGCTCTACGCCGCCTTCCCGCGCACCGTAGACGACGCCATCGACGACCTGCGGACCATGGGGCGGCTCATCGGTGCGGAGCCCGAGGCGGCACAGTGGGCGGATCGCATCACCGCGGCCCGGCAGCGACTTCACGCGGCGGTCCGGCCCGGCAAGGACTTCGCCTACCTCATCTGGCGCAACCCCTGGATGGCGGTCAGCGGCGACACCTTCATCTCCGCGATGCTGGCTGAGGCAGGTCGGGTCAATGCGCTCGCTGATGCACCAACCCGCTACCCGACCATCGAGCCGGCACAGCTCGCCGAGATCGGCGCGATCCTGCTCTCCAGCGAGCCGTTCCCGTTTCAGGACAAGCACCGCGAAGAGCTGGCCGACCTCGCCGGGATCCCGACATCACGGATCTCCCTGGTCGACGGAGAGCTGTGCTCCTGGCACGGGGTGCGGATGGCGGCGGCGTTTGACTGGCTGGCGGCGGTCGCGCCGGGCTGGTGAGGCCCGGCGCGGACTACCAGAGACCCAGCGTGGTGCGGAGGATGGCGTTGCAGACCTGGTACGGATCAGCGTTGGCGGCCGGGCGACGATCCTCCAGGTAGCCGCAGCCCTCACGGTCCACCAGCAGCGGGATGCGGATGGACGCGGTGCGGTCAGAGACGCCGTACTTGAAGTCGCGGATCGAGCAGGTCTCGTGGTGGCCGGTGAGCCGGAACTCATTGCCCGCACCGTAGACCGCGATGTGCCGCTCGACGTTCTCGCCGATGAGCTTGCAGGCCGCGATGATGTGCTTGATGCCGCCGGGAGCGCGCATCTCAGCGGTGGAGAAGTTGGTGTGCATGCCCGCACCGTTCCAGTCGCCAGGGACCGGCTTGGGGTCGAGGGTCGCGGAGATGCCGAAGTCCTCGCCCACCCGGTACAGCAGCCAGCGAGACAGCCACAGGTGATCGGAGGCGGTCAGCGGGTCCACGTTGGGACCGCCGCACTGGTACTCCCACTGGCCGGGCATGACCTCAGCGTTGATGCCGGTCAGCATGATGCCAGCCTGCAGGCACAGCTTCAGGTGCTTCTCGACGACCGGTCGACCGTAGACCTCGTCTGCGCCGACACCGCAGTAGTACGGACCCTGAGGGGCGGGGTAGCGGCGATCCTCGCCGAAGCCGAGGGGCCGGGAGCCACGGAAGAAGGTGTACTCCTGCTCGAATGCCATCCAGGAGTCCGAGGCATCGCCGCCAGCGGACATCGCGGCCCGGAGGGTGGCGCGGTGGTTGGAGGTGTGGGGGGTGCCGTCGGGGTTGTAGACCTCGCAGAGCACGAGGTAGCTGCCCTCACCGCGGACCGGGTCGGTGACAAAGCAGACCGGCTCCAGCAGGCGATCCGAGTTGCCGCCCTCAGCCTGATTGGTCGAGGAGCCATCGAAGGCCCACTGCGGGAAGTCCGACAGGCGGATGGACTCGATCGTCTTGTGGATGACCCTGGTCTTGGAGCGGACGTGGGCGGTGGGCGCGGTGCCGTCGATCCAGATGTACTCTGCAATGATCGCCATGGTGGTTGTCTCCAGTAAGGGTGCCGCATGAGCGGTGGGGCTTCGCAGGCGACCTTAGCAAGGCCCGTTCCACCACGATGAGAGCAGGCTTATCGAAGCATCGCGGGTAAATATCCGACATTTATGTATGAAACTAAATTTTTGCAGACATAAATGTCAGATTAGTGAACCCCTCATCTCAGTCAATGGGGCAAGCCCGTGGCATTGATTTCTTGTTTCAACATGGCAAAACTGAGAAACGAACCAGGAATGGCTCCTGATCCGTTTCCGACATAAATGTCGCATTCTGACTTTTTGAGCTCGAAGAGTCAGCTCTTGAGCTTGATCGTGAACTTCATCTGGTTCTTGTTCTTCAGCGCGCCCATCATCGCGGTGAACGGGTCGAAGCCGAAGTCGGTGTGCGACGCGGTGAGGGTCCCGGTGGCGGAGAAGCCCCCGTCGAGGGAGACGTTCAGCGTGGTGGTGATGGTCTTGCTCTTGCCCCGGATCGTCATCTTGCCCGTCACCTTCACGCTGCCGGTGGTGGCATTGCAGGAGGTCGAGGAGAAGGTGATGTTGGAGAAGGATGAGCTGTTGAGCTGGTCGCTGGCGAGCATGTTCTTCTTCACCGAGCTGCGCTGGCTGTCTGACAGCTCGCCCTCGTAGCCGACCGCAGAGCGCATCGCCGGGGAGTCCACTGCCAGCTTGCTGACCGGGACGGTGATGTCGATCTGGCACTGACTGGCGTCGGTGGGGTGCCAGGTGACCGTGCCAGACCAGCCCTTGGCGACGACGACATGGTCGTGAGAGGCGCCGGCGCCGATGGTGTCGGGATCCTTAAAGACCTGGACGTAGAGTCGGCTGGCGCTGGTGTTGAGGGTGTAGGTCGAGGCGGTGGCTGGGGCGGCCTCCTCAGCGGGCTCCTCGGCAGCGGGCTCCTCGGCGGCGGGCTCCTCCGCGGTGGGCTCCGCTTCAGCAATGGGCTCTTCCTCTGCGGCGGGCTCCTCAGTCGGCTCTTCCTCCGCGGTGGGCTCCTCGGTCGGCTCTTCCTCGGTGCTGGGCTCTTCTTCGCCTGTGGGCTCTTCCTCGGTGCTGGGCTCCTCCGCAGCAGGCTCTTCGGTGGCCGGTTCTTCGGCGGCAGGCTCTGCGGGCTGATCCGTGGGCTCTTCGGTGACCGGGTCGG
>JBLHNG010000224.1:0-10745 GCA_047621685.1 Myxococcota bacterium
GTCCACCGGGGGCGCGTGGCGATCCGCGGTGGGGGCGCCTGTTTGCTTCGGGTGGTCTCCTCGGTCATGGCGCCTACTGTAGCTTTGTGCGCATCCGGCTCACCAGCTCACAAGCCTGATTGTGGAGATCGGGCCATGGAGTCAGCGCCACGGAGACCCGCTCTGCCGCCTCCAACAGCGACTCATCACCACCCTGGATGGTGTCGAAGAAGGCCACACACCGCGCCAACTCTGTGGCGGCTTCCTCAGGCTCTTCCAGCTGGGCCGCGCAGATGGTGAGCCACGCCGCGACCATCCCCGGCACGCGCTGAAAGCTGCTGTTGATCAGCTCCTCTCGGGCGGCCAGCAGCCTCACACGGGCTTCTCGGGGGCGATGCAACCGTGACAGGCAGATGCCTTCGTTGAAGGTGGGGAGAAAGGTCGGAATTCCCACCTCGGCGTAGATGATGCCTGAGGCTGCGTAGTGCTCCAGACCGTCTGCATAGCGCTGCTCGACCAGGGCCAGCTCGCCGGAGTAGCCGAGGCAGTGCCCCTCAATCAGGCGCGCCCCCAGCGCCCGGGCCGCAGCCAGTGTGGCGCCATTGACCGCTGCACCCCGGGTGAATTCTCCAAGCAGAAAGAACGCCATCGCCCGGGTGTTGTCGACGTAGAGCGCCGTGCCGTGCATGTCGAGGGCGCGGTATCGTTGAGCGGCTTCCTCCAATGGTGCGATGCCAGCTCTGGGACGCCCCGACCAGGTCAGGCTGGCCCCCAGGCTGTGCACCCAGCGCGCCACCAGCCGCGGCTCGTCAAGCTGACGGACCTGCTTCTCCAGCGCCTCAAGGTGCTCGGCAGACTCCACGGACTGTCCGATTGTGCGCAGGAGCCCGGCCCGGGCCAGCTGAACAGCAACCTCACTGAGGGGACCGAGCGGCTCGGGGAGGTCTGCTTCATGCTTGATCCACTGGGCGTCCCGGAGGGTGATGACGCGCAGCATCCGGGCGCGATCTCCGGGCGCAGCGGCCTCCAGCTCATCGAGGAGTGCTGCGGCAGTGCGGTAGTCATGCCGCTCCAGTGCTTCATTGATGGCCTGTTCATAGCGAACCGCAGCGTCTTGAATCGCCCCGGAGGAGCGAAGATGACGGGCGAGCCGGGCCGGAGAATCCCCACTGAGGATGCAGGCACAGGCGGCGTGTGCGGCCTGACGTGCCTCGGGTCGGGCCAGGGCCAGGATGCGTTCCTGGAGCATGCCGTGGATGAAGCGCCAGCCGCCATCCTCCATCACCACCAGCCGTCGCTCGACCAACACATCCAGCGCCGACCAGGGATCCGCCACGCCCACTGCCGCGCAGGCCGCGAGCCACTCGGGGCTGCTGACGGTCTGTCCCAGCACCGCCCCCACAAGCAGCGCCATGGAGCCCGTCAGGCCCGCATCCGCGAGGCGCTCCTGCCAGATCGTCCCGATCTCCGGAAGGTTGCCATCGGAGGTGTCCACCACCCGGCGAAGCAGCTCAATGGCGAGCAGCGGGTTCCCTCCGGCGCGCTGAACGATGCGCTCTCCCAGTCCGTGTTGGTCGGGGAGCGCGTCGCCGACCAGCCTCCGCATGCTGCGCACGTCCAGCCCGATCACCGGGATCCGGACCGCCCCCAGCCGGTCGAGGGTCGCCTCGAGGGCAGGCTGTCCAGCGAGGGTGTCTTCCCGGGCCGTCGCCAGGATGAGCACCCGGGCATCGGTGTCGAGGAGCAGCTCCAGGATCGGCAGGGCAGCACCAGCCCAGGGAATGTCGTCGACCCACAGCAGGACCGGTGCCAGGCCGGCGACCGCGCTCGCGAGCACCCGACTCCGCTGCTTGACGGGGGTGAGTGAGGCGCGGTCATCGCCGATCAAGGCGGCGACAAGGAGCTGATGGGAGGCGGGGGTGAGTGCGGGGAGTTGACGATGGAGGCTCGCGGAGATCGCCGCCCGCGCAGCACCGGAGACCCACAGTGCCCGGGCCAGGGCCGGAGGAATTCCGTCGCGGGGGGTGGGCTCGGGGTTGTGTTGGGCGGCGAGCACCCTCCCCAGTCCGCGAGTCTCTGTCCGCTCGACAAGCCATCGGGCGAGCCGGCTCTTTCCCGCTCCCGCTGGCCCGGTCAGGAGCAGGAATCGGGGACCGGTTAGCGTCTCGAACTCTGCCGCCAGCCGCTCTCGGAGCGCAGTGTGGCCGATGAGCGGTGGAGTGCGGAGCTGGAGCAGAGGCAGGGCGCGTGGGATGTCTGTGGGCGTGGCTGGATCGCGCTCTGGAGGGAAGGTGAGGCTGGGGGGTAAGGAGAGGCTGGGGGATACTGCCGGTGTCCAGGCGCTCGTTCGGGTCTCCTCATCCTGCACAGTCAGCGCAAGCCCATCAGGGACCGTCGCCAGCACGAGCAGTGCTGAGAGTGCTGCGGCTGCGTTCTCGGGGCGATCGAGCGGGTCGGGTGCAAGCATCCAGGCGAGCCAGTCCCGGAAGCCGTCGGGGAGGGAGTGTGTGGTCGGGAGTGTTGGGAGCCCCTGCCGAGCGGTTCGAGCCTCTTCATTGGAGAGACCGGCGAACGGAGAGCGCCCGGTCAGCAGCGCCCAGGCGACACACCCGACGGCGTAGAGATCGGTCCATGGCCCCTCCGGGTAGGCCACCAGGCCCAGCTGCTCTGGCGCCATAAACGACAGCGTTCCGCCGCGGGCATCGATCTCATCCCGGACCCCGGCCACCCCGAAGTCCGCCAGACGGTAGAACATCCGACCGCTGGGGTGAGAGAAGCGGAGCAGGTTGGAGGGCTTGACGTCCCGGTGGATGACCCCCCGGGCATGGATGTGGGCCAGTGCCTCCAGAAGATCCACAAGCACCGTGCGTGCTGCGGTGAATCCGTCGACCTGTCGAGGGGTACCCAGGGCGGCATATTCCATGGCATAGCACTGTCGTCCCACCGCCAGAATGCGCATGATTCCCGGGTGATCGAGCTGTGCGATGATGCGAACTTCGTTCTGAAACGCACGCTGGAGGTGCGGCGTGGAACCTGCTCGGAGCTGCTTGAGGGCGAACATTCGGCCAGTCTGTGGTTCCTGGACCTTCCAGACCTCCCCCATTCCTCCCCGACCCAGCCGGACGACAGGCTCCAGTGACGCAATCCACGTCGATGGGCTCAGGAGGGGACGCGGCATCAGCCGAGCATAGCGCGATGGAGCTGAGCGAGGTTTGCGCACTCCTTCGCCACCAGACACTTTTGTGCGCCGATGCCCCGGTGGAGCGTGCCTCTGTTCTCTCCCCCGCAATGCATCGTCGCCGTGACCGGGTTCCTGAAGCCAGTGAGTATATTTTAGCTTGAAGCCGAGGCCATGTGTGTCACCCCTTTATATTGCGATTGAACACAGGGTTTTTCGAGCGATCGTATTTGATTACTGATGTGTTTTCATGAGCTTACATGTTTTGTGAAGTAACGATACCGGAGGCCATGATTGCGGGAGCAAGTGCGATGAAACCCAACAGGAAATTATAGAGCCACGTCAACGCTTCAGACGAGGACAGAATGCCGAACTTCTTGTCGTTCCTATTGATGAACAGGACGTGAGGAGCGCGGATACGTTTATTGACTCGACAAAAAGTGCTCTTTCTACGCCCCAGGATGTTTTTCTTGCTGGATTGGTAGAGATCGAGGCTCGAATCAGGGACGCTACTGCATCCGTCACTATAATATTTGTGGTATATTAAATCGTCAAAACGTACCGATATGGCTATCGCGGAAATAGCATCCTATATTTGTTTTAGAAATTACTTGCGTTTTTGGTGTTTGAACCATACGATGGACATCGTGGATCACTGTTTCGGCTGGTCAGGCCGGTCTGTATACGTATGTTTGTCATCAGATATGCAGGGTCATCATCAACCAGGGAAAAGGGAGGAACATGTATCAGGTCGTCGCAGGGAAGAGAGTCTCAGAGTTTCAGACCAGAAGAAAATTTGTGGTCTTTCATGACAATGAGATCGATCGGATGATTTGCCAAAGAGGGCAACTCAACTCCGACGCATACGGAATGCAGCGACCTCAACGCGCTTTCTGAATTGCTCCTGCGAGTGAGTGGCATCCGCCGATGGCGACATCGTCTGGCCGAAAAGCGCTCGACCGAACATTCCTGACTACCTGCTTATTCATCTGGAGATAACTTGGATTCCACCAACAACCCTGCCGACGGCCCTCACCTCTTCATGCACCGTCACCGCCCTCAGTGGGGAGCCGCGCTCCTTGTTCGTCAAGGCCAGCAGCGGGTGACCTATCAGTTCCAGGATGGCCGCCAGCGGACCTTCCGGCGAGAGTTCGCTGAGATGTTCGAGCCCATTGAGGAGCCTGCAGAGGGGCTCGTCAGCAACATCCGGGCTCGAAACAACGCCACGATCCGGCGGGAGAAGAGCCCGCCAGTCATGTCGTTTGCGGAGCAGATCCAGGTCTTCAAGTCCATGTTCCCCGGTGGATTCTCTGATGCAGAGTATCTCCTGGCATGGCGTGGTCAGGAGGGGCGTCCCCTCAAGCAGCACCTCGATCCCGATCTCGTCCGCGCAAAAGAGCTGATGAGCAAGTCTCGGATGGAGACTTTCATCAAGAATGGAGATTTCTCCAAGGTCGTCGATGACTTCATCGCGGTCTTCTCCGGCTCTGCGCTGATTCGACCCTCTCGGGAGCTTCAGCCCCTCCGCGATCTTGAAGAGGGCAACTATTCCACACTGGCAGATTCCCTCTTTATCCTGCTTCATGATGAGGCACCGATTCAGGAGCGGATCCAGCAGTGGGTCATCGCGTTGGAGCAGCTCGGACTGCCCCTGACCTGGGCGATGGTCACAGTGCCGGGAGCCCTCTTCCAGCCCTCAATCGCAATCTACATCCGAGAGCGGCCCCTGGCTGAGCAGTCTCGCATCGTCGGTAAGGGTGGTCCTCCCGGACGACTGCCCTCCCCAACCGGCTACATGCGCGCTCACACCACCATCGCTGCGACCCTCGACCGCTTGAAGGAAGCCGAGATGAAGCCGGTGGACCTCCTGGATGTCTACGTCTTCATCTGGGAGACACTCCGACCCCGCGGACGGGCAGCACTCGCAGCACTGAAGGCCGCATGATGTTGGACAAAAAACAGCTTCAGCCCGGTGTCTACCTCTACTATCCCGGCCTCGGCGTCGGGACGGTGGTGGGAGTCGACGAGGTCGTGATCGCAGGAGAGTCGCTGAAAATGCTGGTTCTTGAGTCGGTCAGCCAGTCGGTGAAGGTCCAGGTCCCGCTCAACAACCTCGAAGAGCTGGGAGTTCGTCCCCTGGTGTCGAAGACCCGGCTCGCCGGCATGCTCGAGACCTTGCGCCATCCCACCCCCATCCCCGGCAAGCGCGCGACCTGGAACCGGCGGTTCCGCTCCTACACCGAGAAGATCCAGTCGGGCCTCCCGTCTGCGACCTGCGAGGTCCTCGCGGAGCTGCATCAGATCCGGCTGAAGAAGGGCTCGCTGTCCTTCGGAGAGCGTCGGATGTACGACAAGGTCTGGTCGTTCCTGGTCGCAGAGCTGGCGATTGTGGAGAAGATGACCGAAGAGAGCGCAGCGGCCCAGCTTGAGAAAGTCCTTGAGGACGGTGCTGAGGCACTCAAGGCCTGCGCCTGAGTCACGGACCCACCCTGAAACATCCCGTCGATGAAGCCACAGTGTGGCCTTCTCGGCGGGATTTTTTCGTGAAGTGAGCCCAGGATTGGACGGTGCCCTCGTGGATGTGTCCGATAGAAGGCATGTCCAGTCTTCTCGTGTTCGCGGCGACCACTTCAGCCCCTCTTTTGAGGGGTCAGGGGTTCGTCTCCTCTCCCGCCAGCAGCCGCTCCAGCTCCGGTATCCCTTGCTCCAGAAAGAACCGGCGTGCTACCCGGCGATTGAGGAGCATAATTCCGAAGAAGACCGTGCTGAGGATCAGCGCGACAAGCAGCGAGCCGCCACCAAAGGTCAGCCCTCCGAATGCGCCAAAGGCGATCGTCATTGGCGCATGGCCCATGGCTGGGACTGGAGCCGAGTCGAGCAGGACCGCACCATCCGGCCCGGGTCGGAGCACGCCGAGGTACATCGGCCGAGCCTTACCGAGTCCAAAGGTTCGGCGGAACAGCACGCTGCCGTCTGCACTGCGCCGCAGCTTGATCTCCCGGCTTCCGACGGCCAGTCGGGCCAGGGCGTCGCTGTTCCCAGAGAGCGTGTGGGGAGTCGGTTGGCTGACCGCGCGGACATAGGGCGGCCAGAGCAGGGCGAGGAGTGCGACCTCCAGCATGCTCAGCGGCATCGTGAGAACGAGGAACGCCAGCAGCACCAGCATCGTGTCAGACATCAGGCCTCCGCCGGCCAATCTACACCGGAAGGTGGCAGCTGTCCGACGCGCCGACAGTGAGCCGGGCCTGACATGCTGATCGCCCTCATTTGAGGTGGAACACCTCAACCCCCCGGGCTGTCAGGGCCTCGGTGTCCACCCGAATCCCACCGATTCGCAGGGTCTTGAGTGCTGGCAGCGCGAGGATCGGGGATGGATCCGTGCCGGGAACGAGGGTGAGGTCCAGGGCCGTGAGCCCAGGGTGTGCCGCCAGCCCGGCGACCGATCGTAGGCCGCCGGATCGTCCAGCTCGATGAGCATCCGGCCGCCCTCATGGGCGATGTTGAGGGTCTTGCGAGCGAGCTTCTTGGCGATGTCTTCCCAGGTCATGCCACTGATGTGTCGCTGCGGTTTTGGGAGTGCTGACCCACCGCGTCCCGATAGACCCCGCCAGCCTCCGCAGCCCGGATCGCCCGGTAGTCTGCCTCGACCTGCCCCGCATCATCCCCAACGAGCTGCACGAAGCCCGGAGAGGTCGACAGATCAACCGTCTCTACCAGGGCATCCCCGGCAGCGGCATTGAGGCGATGGTAGAACCGGGTCGGCAGTGCTTCGATCAGGGCCTCCAGCACCGAGAGGTCCTGGCTCAGCACCCCGGCGACATCGCTGCGGAGGTGCACGAGCCGGGCGTGCCGGATGGTCCCGGCGGAGCGGTCCGTTGCCGCAAATCCAGCCGGATCGGTGCAGGCATCCGCGAGCAGGTCGACCTGGCTGTGCCCCAGCGCTGCCGCACAGAACCGGGAGTCCAGAAAGCCGCCGATGAGCCGGGCGTTGCACTCGATCATCACCGGCCCCACCCCGGGCTCGTCGATGACCTCTGTGAACGCCGCGCCCATCGTGACCCCGAGGGCATCAAGCACCCCGAGGGCGTAGTCCACCTCCGCCCGGTAGTCCGCCAGCTCGTCGCGGTGGACGAGGCGCATGCACTCGTAGATCGGCCCCACCTTGCTCGACTCCAGGATCATCATCGGCCGATGGACCCCGCCCGCCGACACGGTGCAGACCTCCACGATGCGCGTGGCGTTCACCGCCAGCTTCTGCACCAGGACGGTGTGGTTGGGGCTGCCGTAGAGGTCGTGCTCTCCGGTGAGCCGGGTGATCGCGGTCTCGATCGCGAGCCAGTCGTGGCAGAAGATCACCCCGTTGCCGCCGCTGTCCCGCAGCGGCTTGACCACCACGGATGCCTCCCCCAGCGTCTCCTGCCACCAGCCCCGGGCCTCCTCAGGCGCGGACACGGTGCGGAAGGGCAGGGTGGCGAGCCCGGCGGTGTGGACCTGTCGGGCCATCAGGAACTTGTCCCGGGTCAGGCCGGGTGCGGACGGGCCGCTGCCAGGGACCCCCAGCAGGGCCGCCAGCGCAGTGGCCACATCGACGCCAGCCTCCGAGCCCGCCACCACCCCACGCACGTCCCGCTCCCTCAAGATCGCGGCCATCGCATCGAGGTCACAGGTGCGCTCGTCGAGCCCACCAACAAAGCGATCATCTTCTGGCGACAGGATCCCGAGGATCGCATCGATCTCGCCTCGGCTCTCGGCGGAGCGGACGTGGAAGCAGTCCATCCCCCGGGCGTTGATCGCGGCAGGGAGGGTGGTCCCGGTGCTGCCAGCATCGACGATGACGATCAGTGGGTTCTCGGCGGACATGGCAGCTCCAGAGGTTCTCAGCGCAGCGCCGCAGAGAGCACCGGCTGGATCCGGGCGGAGAACATCGTCTGCCCGGAGGTGTGTTGGACGGTGATCGGCTCACCGGTGGGCTGGCGGATGGTTGCGCAGCCGGTCGCCACGGATAGCGCGATGGAGCCGCTGCCGCAGGCGGACTCATGGATAAACGTCTCGCCGGCTTGAGTCTGCACCCGGACCACCGGCTCCATCACCGCCACACCGTCTTCCCGATGAAACCAGCAGACCCCCACTGCCGCCCGCTCAGACAACCCCAGCGCCTCTGCCACATCGCGATGTCTGGCGCGGAAGTCGACGGGAAAGTCGGCCTCGATGAGCACATGCACGATTCCGCCCATGTCCACCACAGCCACCGGCTGTCCATTCACCACCCGATCCGTCCGCTCAAGCGTCAGCCCCGACAGCGTGCAGCGCACCACCTCTTCCGCCATCAGCGCCACTGAGACCCGACAGCGTCGAGGGTGATCGGAGGTGGTCATCTCAAATGTGCGCAGACCCAGGTGTGCACCGAGCAGCGCGGCGGCGGAGAGGGTGGCGTTGCCGCACAGCTCGCCACCAGTCATCTCCAGGTGCCGCTCCGCTCGCAGGAGGAAGCCGGCTTGCTCTGGGATTGATTCACCGCCACGCAAGCGGATCAGGGCAGCCCCGGCGGTCATAAGATCCCCACCGCGCTCGGCGTATTGTGTGCGGCTCAGCGGAGTGTCTTGGAGCCAGAGCGCAGTGGGATTTCCGCCAGCGGCGGTGAGGATGTGCAGCATTGGGCGAGTGTAGCGTGCCCGCATCCGGTGCGTTCATGCCTGCACTGGAGTCGCGTCCTTGAGGTCCACAGCCCCGGGACGAAGGCGCAGGCCCGCGAGCAGGAATGGCCTCGTCGCAGGAGATGACGAGGGTCCGCTCTGGATAATGGCGTGATATCGTGGTGCCCATGAGCGCAACGCCCGAGGAGTGGATCGTCGCCATCGCGCAGCAGCGTGATCGAGTCGCCTTTGCCAGTCTCTACCGAGAGATCGTACCCAAGATCCGCGCCTTCCTGCGGCGTGGTGGCGCGGGCTCGGACCTCGTTGAGGAGCTGACTCAGGAGATCATGCTGACAATCTGGCGGAGGGCGAATACCTTCAATCCAGAGCGTGGAAGCGCGCACAGTTGGGTGTTTACGATTGCGCGCAACCGACGAATCGACCACCGGCGCCGACAGAAGTGGCCTCAGATCGACCCGGAGGATCCAGTCCTGGTTCCCGACACCACCCCCAGCCTTGAGACCCGCATCACCCAGCAGCAGCGCGCTCGGAGTCTCCGAGAAGCACTCCGCCGTCTGCCGGCCGATCAGGCCCGGGTTCTGAATGATGTCTACTTGCTCGGTCGGCCCCAGAAAGCAGTCGCGGAGGCGTACAACGTGCCTCTGGGCACGGTGAAGTCTCGAATCCGACGCGCGCTCCGACGGCTTCAGGACGAGGGGGTGGCGCTGTGATCCCCCAGCATCACCTCAGCGATGACCTGCTGATCGGCTATGCCGCCGGGAGCCTGCCCGAGCCGGTTGCCGTGCTTGTCGCCTGCCACCTCACCCTCTGTCCGACGTGTCGCGCCCGGGAGGCCGAGGAAGAGGCCCTCAGCGGTGCGCTGCTGTCTCTGCTGTCCGGGGAGGGGAGCCCGGAGGATGGCCTCGACGCCCTGCTCGCCCGCCTCGATGAGCCCGAAGAGATCCCAGCGCCGCAGGTGGTCCCGCCTCAGGCACCCGCGCTGCTCCCCGCACCGCTGAGGGCCTACATTCCCCGCTTGGACTGGAAGACCGTCTCTGCCGATCGCATGTGGGTCATCTCGCTGAGGGTGAAGGTCAACGGCGTGACCCCTCGGCTCATCCGGCTGGCCGGCGGGACCGTCGTCCAACCCCACCACCATGAAGGCACCGAGCTGATCCAGGTCTTCTCCGGCGGCTACACAGACCGCGGACAGCATCATCTCCGTGGGGATGTGGCGATCAACCGTGCGGAAGACGACCACACCGTGCACATCGACCCCGGCGAGGACTGCATCTTCCTCTATGTCTCCACCGCCCCTCTCACAGCGCTCACCCCTCAAGGCGAGCGGGTCATGGCGTTCCTCTCCCGGTGAGGCGGATACAGGTCTCACCAGGAGGCGAGATGCGCAAGGTCTTCGGCATCGGAATGTTTCGCACCGGCACCACCTCGCTGGGGCGGTGCCTGGACATTCTCGGCCACCGCACCCTCCACGGACCCTGGTGGCCCGTCCCCGAGATGATCCGCGACCCCTGGTACAGCCAGCCAGAGGCCTGGGCGGCGTACCACGACATCATCCGCGAGAAGATCACCGAGCACGACGCCTTTCAGGACTACCCCTGGATGTACGCCTACCAACAGGCCGACGCCTGGTTCCCCGGCTCCCGGTTCATCCTCACCGTCCGGGATCCCGAGCGGGTGGTGGACAGCGAGATCCGTCGGTGGATGAAGGGCGACAACCCGATCCCACCCCGCCAGAAGTTCCTCGACCGCTACCTCCGCCACCGAGACGGGGTCTTAGAGTACTTCGCCGACCGGAACGACCTCCTGGTGCTCTCCTTCGAGGACGGCGACGGCTGGCCCGAGCTGTGCGAATTCCTCGACCTCCCCGACCCCGGCGTGGGGATCCCTCACCTCAACAAGGGCAACAACCACATCTGGCTGTCGAAGATGGGGCG
>JBLHNG010000225.1:0-10705 GCA_047621685.1 Myxococcota bacterium
TCTCCCTGGACTGGCTGCCCCCCGGCCACCCGATCTTCTTCGAGCTGCGCTACGCCGAGCGGGTGATGCTCGACGACCGCCGGGCGCTCAAGCCGGCTTCGGGTCTGGTGATGGTGGACGGCAGCATGGTGGACGAGGTGGCCCTGGAGCGACCGGCGATCCTCCAGCGCCAGGAGGACGGCGCGGTGGTGGAGAGCGCCCTGGTCCGACTGGGCGAGCCGATGCCGTCGTGGGCACCGCTGGCCCCCGAGGCGCTGTCTGTGGAGGCGAAGCGTCGCCTCTGGCTTGGCGGTGCGGCGACGGTCTCTGCCCTGACCGCTGGCACGCTCCTCGGCCTCTCCGCGCAGTCCCGAGAGGCCTACCTGCGCACCACCGACCACACCCTCCTGCCCGACCTGGAGCGGCGGACCAACCTCACCAGCGTCGGCAGCATCGCGATGGCCGGGGTCGCGGCAGGCTTCGGGGTCGGCCTCGTGGTCGCCTGGTAGACAGGCTCCCCTTCGTAGACAGACTCCCCTTTGTAGACAGACCTTAGACAGGTTCGACCCGATACGCTGTGCGCCATGTCCCGCATCCTGCTCATCGAAGACGACCTGAAGCTCGGAGAGCTCCTTGAAGAGGAGCTGAGCCGCGCCGATCACACCTGCGTCTGGTGTGGAGATGGGGAGACCGGACTGGTCGAGCTGCGCAGCTCCCCCCCGGATCTGGTGCTGCTGGACCTGATGCTGCCGGGTCGGTGGGGCTTCCATGTCCTCGAAGAGATCCGCCGGGACAGCGCGGTGCCGGTGATCGTGCTGACCGCTCGGCTGCTGGGTGAGGACAAGGTCCGCGCCCTGGACCTCGGGGCGGACGACTACATCACCAAGCCGTTCTGGACCGGGGAGCTGCTCGCCCGGATCCGCGCTGTGATGCGTCGTGCCGGGGGCAGCGTTCCAGCGGAGCAGGGCACCGGCTTTGGCGCAGTGACCGTGCACCGGCAGACCCGCACAGTCGAGGTCGATGGACAGGACTGTGAGCTGACCCCGACGGAGTGGGCGCTGCTGAGCTACTTTCTCGACCGTCCCGAGCAGTCGATTCGCCGCGATGAGCTGATCCGGGCGGTGCTCCCCGGGGAGGGCTCGACCCGGCAGGCGCTCCAGACCCAGGTGAGCCGGCTGCGCCAGAAGCTCGGCGTGGACGGGGAGCGCATCTCGACGGTCTGGGGCATCGGCTATCGTTTCTCCCCATGAGCGAGACAACACAGCGCAGGCTGGGACTTCGGGGGCGGATCGCCCTGGTCACCATGGTGCTGTTCACACTCCAGACGGTCGTCCTCGTCGGTCTCAACAGCCACCTGTTCACTGTGGCGATCACCGATGTGCAGAACAACCTGCTCGGGGTGCTGCGAGGCACCGGGGAGCTGGACCGCTGCGATGCTGACCCGGTGGCCTGGTCGATGCACCTCGACGGCGGCTTCGTCCTGTTCTTCCTCGACGAAGACGGCATCCCGTACCATCCCGACGCCCCCGATGTTCAGGTCGTGCTGCGAGACGCCCCCGGAGAGCCGTGGGGAGAGCCTGACGGGCCGCTGGTCACCAGCCCGATGCTGGTCCTCGACACCGGCAGAGACGCCCCGTGCCGCTACCTGCTCAACGTGCGCAACAACAGCACCGTCAACTCCGGCTCGCTCGTCGGGTTCTGGGGACTGATCCGGCTGATGCTGTGGATCCTGATGGTGCCAGCGATCGTCCTGCTGACCGCTGGCCCCCTCGTCCGCCGGATCCGCAAGCTCTCCCAGGCCGCCACCGCGATCATCGCCTCGGACTTCCGCGGTCGACTGCCAGTGGAAGGCGGAGACGAGCTGGACGGGCTGGCGTCGGACTTCAACCGGGTGGCTCAAGAGGCTGGCCGTCGCATCGACGAGCTGAAGCGCCGGGACATGCAGCTCACCGATCAGCTCGCCAACCTCGCCCACGACGTGCGCACCCCCCTCGCGACCCTCAAGCTCGGCCTGGAGAACAGCACCCCCCGGCGGATGACCGCGGCGCGGGCGGAGGTGGAGTACCTCGACGGTCTGTTCGCCAACCTCGCCCGCAGCATCCTGCTTCAAGCCTCCGGGATCCCGCTGGAGATGGAGTCCGTCTCGCTCAACCGGCTGCTGGAGCGGGTGGTGCTGCGGTTTCAGCTCATCGCCGACGACCAGGGGGTGATCCTGCACTCCGCGCTGCCCTCCGAGACGCTCACCGCCCGGGGCGACTCGATCGCGCTGGAGCAGGCGCTGGGCAACCTGGTGCACAACGCGGTGAAGTTCGCGACGGGCAACGTGGCGGTGCTGCTGTATGCCCGGGAGGATGCAGCAGTCCTGGAGGTGCGAGACGACGGACCGGGCTTTGAGGTCACCGAGCTTCCCCGGCTGACCGAGCGCAGCTACCGGGGGCGGACCCAGTCGGGTCGCAGCGGACTCGGGCTCGGGCTCGCCATCGCCGAGACCGTCACCCGTCGATCCGGGGGTGTGCTGACCCTCGCTCGGGACACCGAGGAGGGGGGGAGCGTGGCGACCATGGTGCTGCCGGGGATTCGACCACCTACTGAGGTGTAAAGACCCGATTTGCCCGGATCGTCTCTCCACCGATCGTCATCTCGATGAGCTGGTGCATCTGCCCGCTGGAGACGGAGCGGGTGATGGTGACCTCCATGGGTTCTCCCCCGGCGGACGGACCGCTGGAGACGGTGATCAGCTCGCCCTCCGCTCCCCAGTAGTGGCGAACCTGTGCGGTGCCGTGCTCTCCGGGAACCGCGCGGGTCTGGTTGTCGACCTTGAGGGTCTGGGTGTCGGACTTCACCGAGGTCTTCACCGCGATGGTTGCGGAGGTCTCTGCGAGGGTGATGGTCTGGGTGACCGACATCGAGGCCGCGGCTTTCCGCTCCATCCATCCCACGCCCTGGGCCTCCAGGAGCTGCTCGACGGGGTCGGAGGCGGAGGACGACAGCGACCAGGTCCCGTTGAGATCCGGGCTGCCGCCAGCGAGCGCAGAGAGGGTGAGTGCGAAGAGGGCTGTGAGGAAGGGCATGATGTTCTCCTGTGGAGGGGTTCAGGGGGCGCGCTTGAGGGTGAGGTACATGGCGGGGATGATCACCAGGGTCAGCAGGGTGGCCAGAGAGATGCCGTAGACCACCGCCATGCACAGCCCCTCCCAGACCGCGTCGGTCATCGCCAGGGGGAGGAGGCCGATCACGGTGGTGACGGTGGTGACCAGGATGGGGCGGAGGCGCTCCCGGGTGGCCTGCTGGACGGCCTGGATCGGGGCGAGTCCGCTGGCGACGTTTCGGTTCATCGTGTCGACGAGCACGATGGAGTCGTTGACCACGATGCCTGCCAGGGCGACCATGCCGATCATCGCCGGGAAGCTGATCGGGATGCCAGAGGCGAGGAAGCCGAAGAACACGCCGGTCATCGCCAGGGGCAGCGCGGCGAGGATGATCAGCGGCTGGAGGAAGGAGCGGAACTGCACGACGAGGATGCAGAAGATGAGCGCCACAGCCATCAGCATGGCCTGTCCCATCTCGCGGCTGGTCTCCTGGGAGCTGGCGAGGTCGCCCAGCGGGGTGATCGCCTCGCCGGGGGCGAGCGGGATGGCATCGGTGAGGGTGACGATCTCCCGAGCGGCATCGACCGGAGAGCGCCCGGTGGTCTGGGCGGAGACGGTGACCACATGGCGGCGGTCGAGGTGGCTGACGGACAGCGCCTCGCTCTTCATCTCCAGCTGGCCCAGGGCCGCGACCGGCACCGGCTCGCCGAAGAGCCCGGGCACCTCCAGGGAGAGGATGTCGTCGATGGAGGCGGGTGAGTTCCACAGCCCGTCGCTCCGCCAGTCGTAGCCGACCAGGATGTCCACCGCGTCGTCCCCTTCATAGACCGTGTCTGCGGTGGTGCCTGAGATGGCGTAGCGGAGGAACTTGAGGACCGAGGAGCGATCCTGGTCGTGGAACCGGATGGCCTCATCAGACAGCGCCACCCGCCAGGCCCCCTGGTGCGGACTCCGGCTGTCGGTGATGCCGGTGAGGCCCTCGACCTGCGCCATGATCGCAATGACCGCGTCGGCGAGATCCTCGGCGTCAGCCTGGCTGCGGGCGGTCACCTGAAGCTCGACCGGCGCGCCGCTGCCAGCACCCATTCGGATCTGGTGGATCTCGACGCTGCCGCCAGCCACCTGCCCCAGCTGCTCCCGGTACACCTCCGCAAGCGCCACCGAGCTGAGGTCGCGCTCACTGGCCGGGACCAGCTGCATGCTCAGCCCCAGCAGATCCTCGCCCTCAAACGGCTGGAGGTAGGAGTCGGGGCCGGACATCGCGAGGCCCGAGCTGCGCCCGGCGGTCAGGGTGAGGTGGGCGATGTTCGGATCGTCTCGCAGGGTCGCCTCGACCACCTCGGAGAGCGCCTGCCCCTCGGCCAGGGTGCTGCCCGGCGGGAGGTGGAAGGTGGCCCCGAGCTGGATCTCGTCGGTGTCGGGGTAGACGATGGTGTCCAGCTGTCCGGCGGCGACGAGAGACAGCAGGAACGCTACCGCGCCCACAGCCAGGGTCCGCCAGCGGAGCCGCGCGGTGGCCAGGGTGCGCGGGAAGACCTGCTGGGTGTAGAAGCGCTGGGCGCGGGCCATCAGCTGGTTCACCCGAGCGGTGATTGGGTTCGGCGGCGCGCGTCGGAGGAGGGCGACGCCCATCGAGGTGTCGATGATGATCGAGACGAGGTAGCTGAGGATGAGGGCGATGCAGATGGTCATCGGGATGATCCGCACGAACTTCCCCTCCATGCCGCCGAGCATCGCCATCGGGAAGAACGCCGCCAGGGTGGTGAGGGTGCCCGAGAGCGAGGGCAGGGCGAAGCTCTTGAGGGTGCCCCGGGCCGCCTGGAGCGGGGTGTCTCCGCTCTCCAGCCCCTCATGCATGCCCTCCATGATCAGGATGAAGTCATCGACCAGCAGCCCCATGGCGATGACCAGGGCCATCAGGCTCATGTTGTTCAGCGACTGCCCCATCAGCAGCAGCACGCCGAAGGTCGCCAGGAAGGTCAGCGGGATGGAGAGTCCGGCGATGAGCGACTCCCGGATGCCGAGCACCGCGAACAGCACCAGGCAGACCAGCGCCACCGCCTGCCAGCCGTTGCTAAACAGCAGGGAGAGGCCCTCCAGGATCTCCTCGGAGCGATCAGTGGTCACTGTGAGGGCCAGCCCCTCGGGCAGCGGGGTGGCTGAGAGCGCGGTGGTGATGTCGGCGACCACATCAGGCACATTGGCGCCGGGCTGGCGGAGGATCTCAAACGAGATCGCCGAGCCGGCGGTGCCCTGGAGGCGGTTGATCAGGCGGGTGTGCTCGGTCGGCTCGGCGAGGGCGCGCTGGAGCCGGGCCACGCTGGAGAGCGAGACCATGTCGCCGCTGGAGGCCGCCCGCACCGGCAGCTCGTTGAGCCGGGCGAGGTCGAGTCCGACGGGCTCGACGTCGAGGGGGAAGTTCCGCCGGGTGGACTGGTAGCGGCCGAGGGGAGCGGTGGCCTGGGCGTTCTGGAGGCTGGAGACCACATCGTCGAGGGTGCCGCCGATCTCTTCGAGGCGCTGCTGGTGGACCAGGACCTGGAGCTGGGCGTCCTGCATGCCGCTGATGCGCACCTCGCTGACCCCGCTGACACCCTCCAGCTCATCCCGCAGCGCGATGGCGGTGGCGCGCATGGCCTGTGGGGGGAGCGCGCCGGAGAGGGCGAACGAGAAGATCGGCTGGTTGGAGGTGGCGACCCGGACCACCTTGACGTCCTCGACGTCCTCGGGAAGCTCGGCGCGGGCTTCCTCCAGGCGGTCGGCCAGCGTGTCGAGGCTCTCGCGCATCTCAGCATCCACCGAGAACTCGACCAGCACGATGGAGACCGACTCCATGGAGCTGGACTTCAGCGCGGTCAGCCCGGGGATGCCCTTGAGGTTGCGCTCCAGGATGTTGGTGACCTCGACCTCGACCAGCTCCGGCGACGCACCCGGGTAGACCGCGGTGATCATGCCGATGGGGATCTCAACATCCGGCCAGCTCTCCCGGGCGAGGTTCTGGAGGCTGTAGAGGCCCGCGCCGAGGATGCCCGCGATGAGCAGGATCGCGATGCGGACGTTGGTGAGCATTGCGTTCACGGTGTCGCCTCGACGACAATGCCGTCCGCCAGGGTGTTGGTGTGAGAGCTGGCGATGCGATCCCCAGCCTGCAGTCCAGCGCGGATCTCCACCCGTCCGTCCCGGCTGGTGCCCTGCTCGATCTCGATCTTCTCGACCGTGCCGTCCTGGAGGCGGAAGACGTAGGCCCGATCGCGGTGGTAGAGCAGCGACTGCTCGCTGACGGTCAGGGCGTTGCTGTGAGTGCCGGTGAACCGGACCCGCACGGTGCTGCCGTCCCGGACCCGATCCAGGTGCGGCTCAGGGACCGTCACCCCGACCCGGACGGCCACCGTGCGGCTGTCCCGATCCACTGCGGGCGCGACCCACTCGATCACCCCGGGCAGGCTGATGGTGTCGTCCTCCATCAGCCAGACCCCTGCCGCCTCTCCCTCGGTCAGGGACAGCGCCTGCCCCTCGGTGACCGCGGTGCGCAGGGTGAAGCTTCCAGGCTGGAGGATCACCATCGGGGGGCGGGTGTTGTTGGCGGCGTCTGGATCGGAGACGCTGCCCATGACCTGATCACCGACCTGGAGGTTCATCTCGGAGATCACACCGTCAAACGGGGCGAACAGCTGCATCTGGTTGAGCTTGATGCGCTGTGCATCCAGATCGAGTTCGGCGGCAATGAGCCGGTTGTCGGCCTCGATCTTCTGCTGCTGTGCGTCGTGGACCTCCTCGGGGGAGGCACCGCCGCTCTTGAAGACCGTCTCGGTGTTGGCCAGCTCATGGATCGCCTGCTCCACATCGAGGGCGGAGATGGTGACCTGGTGGCGGGCCTGGGCGACCTGGTTGCGCTGGGCGGTGGTGTCGAGGGTGGCCAGCCGCTTCCGAGCGGTGACCGACTCCCCCTCAGTGACCGCGATGGACTCGGCGATGCCGCTCTGGGCGAAGTACATCGGCTGCCAGCGGCGGGCCTGGAGGACGGCGGAGACCAGGATCGGCTCGGACACCGGGCCTTCTTCGACGATCTCCGAGGTGATGTGGAGGGGAGAAGGAGGCGTGGACACCGTGGCGGAGTCACAGGCTGCGAGGAGGGGCAGAAGCATCGCTCAGTCCTGTCGGGAGAGGGGCTGGCAGCGGCCGGAAGCGGCGGAGCGCTTGTCCGCTGCGAACAGCTCGGTGAGGAAGTCGTCGGTGAGCCCGGCGTTGATCCAGCGCATCGCGGTGAGGTCCTGGCGCTCAGCCTCCAGGGCCAGCCGCTGGAGGACGAGCTGCTCCAGCGATGCGCGTGCCTGGGTGTAGGCGTCGAGGGGGACCTGCCCGCCGTCGAAGTAGCGGGAGCGGGTGGCCACGACGTTTCGCTCTGAGATGTCGATGGAGAGGTCGAGCAGTGCGGCCTCCTCGGCGATCTCCACCAGGCTCTGCGCGAGCAGCGCGTCGTCGAGCTGGAGCGACTCTCGTCCGCTCGTCAGGTCGATCTGAGCGCGGTGGAGCGAGGCGGCATCGGAGCGGCGCTGGTGGTAGGTGGCGCCGCCGTCAAACAGCGTCGTCGATAGCGATCCCCCGACGTACCAGTTGTCGAACGTCGTCGCGTCGGCCAGCTCGCCATACTCCACGCCGCTGCCAGCCCAGGTCAGCCCGCCGTTGAGGGCGAGGTCCGGCACCAGATCCAGGCGACCGGCCCTCCGCCCCAGCGTCTCCTGGGCGAGGGTGCTCTCGAGGCGTGCGAGGGTGGAGGAGCCGGCGAGGTTGAGCTCATCGCCGTCATCGAGCGGCGGACCGAAGTCGCAGACCGCCAGCGCATCCAGGTCTGCGACCCCGGCGGTCTGGGCCATGTCGTCGAGGCTCAGCGGGAGCGTTCGGGTCAGCTGGAGGAGGTCGAGCCGGGCGGAGGCGGTGTCGAGCCGGGCGGACTCCAGATCGAGATCGGTGGCCTCCCCGGCGGCGTGCTGTCCGGTGACCGCAGCCTCCATCTCCTCGGCCAGGGCGATGCTCTCGATGTAGAGCGCCTCCTGGCCGCGCTGGTACTGCAGGTCGGTGTAGGCTCCGATCAGATCGAAGATCAGGCCCTCCTCCTCGGAGCGGACCTGGATGGTGGTCGACACCCGTCGCTGGCGCTGCTCCAGGAGGTCCATCACCGGATCCACCGACAGGGTCTGGCTCCCAGACAGCGAGCGGGAGCGCGACCAGCTCTCGCTGGGGATGACCACCTGCCCCTCGACCACCACGAACGGGATGCAGGGATCCTCTTCGGTGGGCACACACTCCGATCCATCGTAGGAATAGTCGAAGGTGTACTTCTCGGGGTTGGAGTAACGGTAGGTGTCTCGGCTGCTCGCGGAGATCCGCGGCATCAGGCTGGAGGCGACCATGCCGACGGTGTGGTCGGCGATGGTGAGGTCATCGGCCCCCATCTGCATGGTGGGGCTGTCGCGGCGGGCGGTGTCGACCACCTCCTCCAGCGTCACCCCGGCCAGCGCGGCAGGGACCAGCAGTGCGATTGACATGCGGTTCTCCGGGTTGGGTGTGTGGCCTACTGGCCCGGCTCGAACCAGATCGGAGAGGTCCACGCCCGCTCCTGGATGGTCCGCGAGAGGTCCTCGTCGCAGCACCCCTCCCAGTAGTCCTCTGAGGACTCATCGGAGCAGTCGTACTGGTCGGCGTTCTCCATGCAGACCCAGCCGGAGTAGCGACAGGTGGGATTCTCCAGGACCCGGGTGTAGTAGGTCGCCCGCTCCTCGGTGTTGAAGTCCGGATCGGTCCACACCGCACACAGCTCGTCGCTGCCAGAGCCCTGCATCTCGCAGGTGTCCTCGTTCACCGATGCCCCGTTGTCTGGGTTGTCGGTGATGTCGTAGACCAGCTCATGAGCCTCGCCAGCGGCGTCGGTCCACACCTTGATCACCTGGATGCGCTGAAGCTGGGTGCCTTCCCAGGACAGGCCGTCGCCGTCAACGGAGTCCGGCGCGCGGGCGGCCCAGGCCAGGAAGGTCGGTGCCTGGGTGGTGTCGGCGGGCAGGGTTCCGCCCATCGGAACACCGCTGGCGTAGGCCGCCTCCAGCAGCGTCGGGTCGTCGCAGAGGTCCGCGTCGAAGTCCCAGCCGCCAAAGAAGCGGGTGGTGATCCGGGTGCCGGACGTCGCGAAGGTCTCCCGACGCTGCATGGCATCAAACAGGCTGTCGCGGGTGTTCTCGGTCGCCCAGATGCCGGCCAGTCCGCCCGGGTTCTCCAGGTTGGCGAGGATGCTGCTCTCGTAGTCGACCAGCTCGGCAGGCTCGTCGTCGAGGTAGCCGTGGGTGCCGACGTAGGGCCACTCCTCGGTGTTGCCGGGCATGCCGTTGTGGGTGTCGGTTGAGCCGATGAAGCCGAGCTGGAACGGGTTGACCCCCAGATCGTCCTGGAGCAGCAGGCCCTCCTTGAGCGCGTTGCGAAGGTAGTCGGTGGAGGCCATGCAGCCTGGCACCGCCGCGTGCTCGATCCCGTCGTCGTCGGTGTAGGCGTCGCGACCGGTGTTGGGGTTGTCCGGGTCGCACTCCTCGAAGCACTGGTCTGGATCCGCACCGGGCGCGGAGCACAGCGTCAGCTCGCTCTCGAAGTCGCAGAACTCATCGGCCTCCGCGCCCAGGTAGCTGAAGCCGCTCTTGCACTCGCTGGAGCCCTTGGCCTGGACGATCTCGATGAGCGGCTCATACACCGCCCGCAGCTCGGCGCGCTCCTGGGTGAGCACGGTGCCGTCTTCGGCATCCTCCACCTGGAACATCAGCCCGAAGCTGAGGTTGGAGTTGTGGGGGATGGACATGAACTCGCAGTCGTCCAGAGCCTCACAGCCGTCTCGGATCGTCGAGAGCATGTCGTAGGGATCGGGAGTTTCGATAGCGCTTATCGGTGAGGTGATGACGTCGTCGGTGCGGAAGATGATGTTGCGATGGAGCATCGCGCTGGCATCGCCCACCGCCCGGGAGTACTCGTAGCCCTGGAAGGCGGTGAACTCGCAGGGGTCGTTGGCCTCGGTGGTGATCTGCTGGATCTGAGCCCAGGTCGAGTCCTGTCGCGCATCGCAGTCGATGGCCTCGCTGACCCCGTTCTCATCCTCGTCGCAGATCGCCGCAACGGGCTCAGGGACTTCGTCGGACAGCACCGCGCCCCAGTCCATGAACACCACGTCGATGCCGGCCAGCTCGTCGATCGGGCTGACGGTGCGGAACTGGAGACACTCGACCGAGCAGTAGATGTAGCGACTGGCATCACCAACACCGCAGGCGAAGCCTGTCTCGGGGGGCTGGGTGCAGTACGAGGTCTCCGCGAAGAACTCGGCGTGATCGGTCACTGCGGCGAAGTCGAGGGGAGCACGGAGCTTTGCGGTGCGGCCATTCTGTGGGGTGCCGTCGTACTCAAACGGCGGCACGCCGACCTCCTCGCCCTTCGCGAAGCGGTACGCGACCTCTGGATCGTCGACGTAGTTGCCCAGCAGGTAGGAGTCGAACGAGTAGCTGCTGTGGACGTGCAGATCGCCGAAGTAGGCGTTTCGGGTCGCCGAGAAGTGGTCGCACTCCCCGACATCGACGTCCGTGTCTGCATCGGTGTCTGCATCGGTGTCT
>JBLHNG010000226.1:0-10701 GCA_047621685.1 Myxococcota bacterium
TGAGGACCTCGGCGATGATGAACAGGGCCAGCGGGATCGGGAACGGACCGATGTTGCGCGCCCGGGTGACGACCCGCGACAGATCGAGTCCGTGCACGTACTCCATCGCCATGTAGTACTGACCGTCGACTTCACCGAGATCGAAGACCTGCACGATGTTGACGTGCAGCAGCTGGACCGCGATCCGGGCCTCATCGATGAACAGGTTGACGAACTCTTCATCCTGGAGGAGCTGCTTGAGGATCTTCTTGATGACGAGGATCTTCTCGAAGCCCGCCATGCCGTAGGCACGCGCCCGGTAGACCTCCGCCATACCGCCCGTCGCGATCTTCTCAAGCAGGTGGTACTTCCCGAAGATCTCCGGCTTACTGCTTGTTGCCACAGCCCCACTCCTCTGGCGTCAGCCGAGTGTAACCCACGCGTACCTCTCCAAGTGCATGCGGGCTGGCGGCGGGATATCGCCATACTGAATGAACGCTCATTCAGCGACGAATTCAGCAGAGACCGTGCCGGTCTCTGACAATGGAGAGGAAATGGCAGCCAGCAGTTACTCGATCAAGAAGGTCGCGGTCCTCGGCGCCGGTGTGATGGGCCAGGGAATCGCCGCCCATCTTGCCAACGCCGGAGTGCCCAGCGTGCTCTACGACATCGTCCCCCGGGATCTCCCGGAAGGCGGAGACCGCAGCATCACCGCGCGTGAGGGCATCAAGAAGGCTCAGAAGCTCAAGCCAGCGTCGTTCTTCACGACCGACGCCGCCAGCCTGATCACCCCAGCCAACTACGACGATGACGCCGCCCTCCTCGCAGAGTGCGACCTGATCATCGAGGTGGTGGTTGAGTACCTGCCGATCAAGAAGAAGGTGTTTCAGTGGGTCGCTGCCAACCGCAGCGACAACGCAATCGTCGCCTCGAACACCTCCGGCATCCCCCTGGCTGACATGGTCGAGGGCATGCCTGAGGGAATGCGCAGCCACTTCCTGATCACCCACTTCTTCAACCCCGTCCGCTACATGCGGCTGCTGGAGATCGTCGCTGGAGTCCACACCGACCCGGCGGCCACCGCGGCGCTCGCGGCGTTTGGGGAGCAGAAGCTGGGCAAGGGCGTCGTCTACGCCAAGGACACCCCCAACTTCATCGGCAACCGCATCGGCACCTTCGCCATCGGCGCGGTCGCCCGCCACATGGAGAAGTACGACGTCACCATCGAGGACGTCGACGCCATCTTCGGTGCGGCAATGGGTCGGCCGAAGCTCGGCGTGTTCGGGCTCGGCGATCTCGTCGGCCTCGACACCCTCGTGCACGTCCTGGCCAACGTCTACGACGGCTGCCCCGACGACGAGCGGCGCGACGACTTCAAGCCGGCTGCATGGCTGACGAAGATGGTCGAGGAAGGCGCCCACGGCAACAAGGTCGGCAAGGGCTTCTACCAGCGCACCAAGGAGCGCGACGCCAAGGGCCGCCGCATCACCCTCGCGCGGAACCTCAAGACCGGCGAGTACGCCCCGAAGAAGTTCCCGAAGTTCACCTCGGTCAGCAAGGCCAAGGCGTTCAAGTCCAGCCCTGCCTCTGCCGTTCGCACCCTGCTCAAGGGCGACGATGTGGCCGCACAGCTGGCCTGGGGCGTGACCGCAGACCTCCTGATCTACTCCGCCAACCGCATCCCCGAGATCGCCGACGACATCGTCAACATCGACCGGGCAATGCGCTGGGGCTTCAACTGGGACATGGGCCCGTTTGAGGGCTGGGACGCCATCGGTGTCGCCGCATCCGTCGAGCGCATGACGGCCGACGGTCTCGCGATCCCGCAGTGGGTCGCCGACATGCTCGCCACCGGTCGGAGCAGCTTCTACGCCCGCAACGAGCAGGGCCAGCAGACCTACTGGGACCCGATCACCGGCAGCGCGAAGCGCCTTGAGGGAAGCGCCTCCTGGCTCAACCTCACCGATGTCCGCGCCTCTGGCGGGATCGTGGCCAAGAACGCCAGCGCCCAGCTGCTTGATCTCGGCGACGGGGTGCTCGCGTTCGCGCTGAACAACCCCGACGCGATGAACGCCCTCAACGAGGACCTGTTTGCCCTGTACTCCAAGGCCCTCGACGGTCTGGATGCCGGTGAGTGGGAGGGTCTGGTCATCTGCACCCAGAACTCCGAGTATGGCGCCTTCCGCCCCAGCGTCGGTCCCAGCGGCAACGCCTTCTGTGCTGGCGCGAACCTGATGATGATCGGCATGCTCGCCATGCAGCAGAAGTGGGACGAGCTGGGTGCCACCATCCAGGGGCTCCAGGATCTCGTCACCCGCGCACAGTACTGCAGCCGTCCGATCGTCGCCGCTCCCTTCGGGCTCACCCTCGGCGGTGGTCTTGAGGTGGCGATGCAGACCTCCGCAGTGCAGACCACCGGTGAGGTCTTCATGGGTCTTGTCGAGGCCGGCATGGGCCTGCTGCCTGCGGGTGGTGGCTGCAAGGAGATGCTCAAGCGTCACCTCGGCGACATCCCCAAGGGGGTCGACTACGATCCCAACCCGTTCGTGCAGTCGGCGTTCCTCAACATCGGGCTCGCCAAGGTCGCGACCTCTTGCGAAGAAGCGCGTGAGATGGGCTACCTCCGTCCGACCGATCAGGTCTCCATGGACGCCGACAGCCTCATCCACGATGCCAAGCAGAAGGTCATCGGGCTGGCAAAGGGTGGCTACCAGGCCCCCCGGAAGTCAACGTTCAAGCTCCCCGGCGCCTCCGGTCGCTCCCCGATCGAGCTGCGCCTGTATGAGCTGAACCTCGGCGGGTACGCCACCGACCACGATGTGCGGGTTGCCAAGCAGATCGCCCACGTCATGACCGGCGGAGACATCCCGTCGAACACATGGGTCGACGAGCAGCACATCCTCGACCTGGAGCGCGAGGGCTTCCTCTCCCTCCTCGGCGAAGCCGCGACCCTCGCACGCATCCAGCACTTCCTCACCACCGGCAAGGTTCTGCGCAATTAGTCTGCCGACCCACCCACCCCTGCTGGATCCCTCCACGATCCTTCAAGGAAGGAAAAACAACTTATGAGCAAGCATCCTCGTGACGCCGTTGTGGTCGCAGCAGTGCGAACCCCGGTCACCAAGGCCAAGAAGGGTGGTCTCAAGGACACCCGTCCCGACGACCTGATGATCACCGCCATCAAGGGCCTCATGGCTCGGGTTCCCGACATGGATCCGGCCCTGATCGACGACGTGGTCATCGGCACTGCAATGCCGGAAGGCGAGCAGGGCATGAACATCGCCCGGATCGCTGCGCTTGGGGCAGACCTGCCCGACAGCGTGCCAGCAATGACCATCAACCGGTTCTGCTCCTCGGGCCTCCAGGCGCTCGCCCAGGCCTCTGCCTCCATCAAGGCTGGCTGGTACGATGTCGCCCTGACCGGCGGTGTCGAGAGCATGACCCAGATCCCGATGGGCGGTGACCGTCCGACCCCCAACCCGACCCTGATGCGGGATCGTCCTGAGCTGTACACCGGCATGGGCACGACCTCGGAGAACGTCGCAAAGAGGTTCAACGTCACCCGCGAAGAGCAGGACGCCTTCGCGGTCTCCAGCCACACCAAGGCCATCGCCGCGATCGACGGCGGCAAGTTCTCCGATGAGATCGTGCCGGTGAACACCCGGGTGTTCAAGGACGGCGTCTGGCACGACGTCACCATCGACATTGACGACGGCATCCGCCGCGACACCACCCTGGCGGGGCTCGCCCGTCTTCGGCCGGTGTTCGCCACCAAGGGCACCACCACAGCCGGCAACGCCAGCCAGATGTCCGACGGTGCGGCCGCCACCCTGGTCATGGCCCGTGAGAAGGCCGAGGCCCTGGGTCTCGACATCCTCGGTGTGATCCGCAGCTATGCGGTGGTCGGGGTCGACCCGGCGATCATGGGCATCGGTCCCAAGGAAGCCATCCCGGCTGCCGTCGAGAAGGCTGGTCTGTCTCTGGACAAGATCGAGCTGTTTGAGATCAACGAGGCGTTTGCTTCGCAGGCCGTCTACTGCGTGCGCGAGCTTGGCATCAACACCGAGATCGTCAACGTCAACGGCGGTGCCATCGCGCTGGGTCACCCTCTGGGCTGCACCGGCGCGAAGCTCACCGCTACCCTGCTCCACGAGATGAAGCGCCGCAACAACCGCTATGGCGTGGTCAGCATGTGCATCGGTGGTGGCATGGGTGCAGCGGCGGTGTTTGAGAACGAGGCGGCAGCGCCGAAGTCTCACTACAAGGTCATCGAGGGTGTGCGGTACGAGCGCGCGCTGCTGGCGGCTGCTGACGAAGCGGTCGCGGGTCAGGGCGACGGTCGGATCTCGATCTCGGATGCTGAGAAGCTGCTGGACCTGGTCGCTGACGGCAACCAGTACACCGAGACGGAGAAGCGCACCGTTCGCTACATTCGGGAGAACTACACGTTCACCGAGGCTGGCGATGCGTTCCTTCGCGGTGCCGTTCGCTCGTGGGCGGCTCGGGGCCACAGAGGTTGATCTCAGAGGTTGATCTCAGAGCCTGATCTCAGAGGCTGAAGACTCGGCGGCAGGGGCACATGCTCCTGCCGCTTCTCCTTCTGGTTACCCTCCCCCGATGCCTGAGACAAAGCCACCCCCGATCACCGACCAGCTCACCTCCTGGGCGCAGCAGGTCAACGAAGCCTCCCCGATCAAGCCCGACGACACCCCGCCGCCGAAGCCAGAAGAGACCACCGGTCGCAAGAAGAAGCAGCGCCGAGGCCCTAAAGCGCGGTGAAGATGCCGATGAGGATGCCGATCCCAAAGCCACCAGCGACCACCATCCACTGACGGCGAAGCGAGGACGCCGTCGGGGTCGCGCCCAGCTTTCGGCGGGCCAGCACCATCGTCCACAGCAGCAGCGCGATGAAGGCCAGCACACCGAGGACGATCAGCCAGTCGACCATCGGGACCGTGACACCATGCACAACTGCCTCCACGCCGAGCCGACCGAGCATCAGTCCGGCAATGGCGGACAGCCCGGTGCCGCCGACGCTGGGGGGAAAGTCTACGGGAGGGGGTGGAGTCATGGGGCTACTGTATTGGACCGTCCGCCTTGGAACCACCTGCTCGCCCCGGTGTCCACGATCCCATGCTCCTGCTGCTTGCCTGCATCCAGACCTCTACGCCCGCCACTCCAGAGGCGCTCGCCGTGTCGAACGCCGAGCCCATCGCCGAGCCAGCGGCCGAGCCGCTCCCCCCCGACTCCCCCTGCCCGACTGCCGCCGTCGCGCTGGCTGCGCTGTACCCCGACACCCTCGATGCCGCTGATCCACGACTGCAGCGGACAGATCTCGTGGTGGTCCGAAAGGCTGCGCGGCGGGTGATGCTGTTTGACCGGGGTGCCCTGGTGGAGTCGGCCTGCTGGCGGACCGGGCTGGGCTTTGCGCCGGAGGGCCACAAGACGGTCGAGGGAGACGGGCGCACACCGGAGGGGTTCTACACCACCTCGGACAAGCCCTGGTCGCAGTTCTATGGTGCCATCGCGGTTCACTATCCCGGAGAAGCCGACGCGGAGGCAGCACAGGCCGACGGACGGATCAGCACCGCGACAAAGCGCGGCATCCTCGCCAGCCTCGCCCGTGGTGAAAAGCCAGACCAGAACACCGGGATGGGCGGGGAGATCCTGCTGCATGGCGGCGGAGGAAGCTCGGACTGGACGCTGGGCTGCGTGGCGCTGGACAATGGCGACCTCGACATCCTCCGGGCCGCGCTGCCCCGGGGCATGAAGACCACGGTGCTAATCCTGCCGTAGCACTCCTCAGCATTGGGGTAGCATATGCGTGGTTGATGCTCAGGAGCCGCCTTGCCCATCTCGCTTCCGTCCGCACTTGATCCGGCCGCCCTCAAGGCTCGCCAGGAGCGCCTGAAGGCCCGTCGAGCCATCTACGCCTTTGAGGACCGTGCCCCGTTCATCCCCATCCCGCTGATGAAGCCACTCTCGGTGACCCGCCCTCGGAAGATGGCGGTCCTGTCTGGTGCGATCCGGCTTCGAGACCGCCTCAACCAGGCCAGTGACCTCGCCGACCGCCTGCTCACGGCAGCGCTCCCCGGTCGTGAGCGGCGAAAGGATCTGCGCGCCCGTCAGCGGAAGTACGGCATCGGCCGGCTCTCGAAGCTGCTCCTCCAGGACCTCAATCCTGATCCTGATCACACCGGCCCCATCGAGCGCATCCTGGAGGAGGTCTTCAGCCTGCTCGACAGCGCCGACAGCAGTCCCTACCCCTACAACGACCTGCTGTTCGCGATGTTCGACCTGCCGATCGGGGACATGCTCGATGACCTGCTGTGGACCCCGTCGTTCCCCGGCGCGAACCCCAGCGGGCTCTACTTCAACGTCCGCAACGCCGACCTTCTCGACGTCAAGCACATGGGTCGGGAGATGCGGAGTCGAATCGACAGCAACCGCGATCTGGATGCCAGCGGTCGCTTTAAGGACCTCGACCGGTGCGCAGCGTTCTTCCCCGAGCCCAGGCTGCGCGGCACCACCGCAACCGGAGAGCCCCGCCCCGCCCCGCGTGCCCTGACCACCCGGCTGCTCGATGACGACGTCGAGTTTGCCTGGCAGCGAGTGGGCGGGGCCAACCCGGTGGTGCTGCGCCGTCTGCTGCCCAGGGGCTCCGATGCCGATCTCGGCGCTCCCCTCCCCCTCGCCTCCTGGCCGAAGCTGGCGGCATCGCTGGGAGACTTCGAGGCGGTGATGGAGCAGGTGGTCGGCGAGCGCATCTCGCTGGATGCGGCCCTGTCCCAGGGGCGCCTGTTTGTTGCGGACTACCCCGAGATCCTCGCTGCGGGAAGCGGCGAGCGCTTCGAGACCCCGCGCATCTTTACTGCCACTGTCGGCCTGTTCTACACCCACCATGAGCAGGGCCTCCTCCCGGTCGCCATCCGACTCAACGAGGGAGAGGATGCCCAGGTCTACACCCCGCTGGAGGCCGGTCAGGAGGAGCGTCCCTGGCGAACCGCGAAGGTGTTCTTCCAGGTCGCCGACCTCATCCACCATGAGATGGTCACCCACCTCCTGGAGTCGCACTTCATCCTCGAAGGCATTGCGATCGCCGCCCGACGGCAGCTCGACGGGGACCATCCTGTCGCCGCCCTCCTCCACGCCCACCTCCGCGGCGTGGTGTTCAACCTCATGGTTGGCCGTCGGCTCCTCCTCGCCGGCAACAACGGCATGGTCGACCTCCTGTTCCCGATGAAGCCCGGTCAGTGGATCAACGTGCTCCGGGAGGGCTATCGCCGCTGGAAGGCGGAGGATCTCAGCGTCCCCGACACCTTCACCCGGCGGGGGACCGGCCCAGACAGCACGCTGTCGACCTACCCATTTCGAGACGACAGTCTGCTGGTCTGGGACGCGCTGCATGCCTACGTCACGGAGTACCTCCACATCTTCTACGCCGACAGCGACGCCGTCGAGGCCGATGAGGAGCTGTCGGCGTGGCGTCGAGAGCTGGTGGAGGTCTATGGCCGGCCCCTGGAGGGCGAATCCCAGAAGCACGCCACAGAGCGGGCCGCCGGGTTCGACTTCCACTCCCTGGCGGACCTCACCGAGCTGCTCACCGGCATCCTGTTCACCTCCGGCCCCCGTCATGCCGCGGTGAACTTCGCGCAGTGGGACTACATGATGTTCGTCGGCAACACCCCGGCGTCCGTCTACGCCGCCAGCAGCCGCAACCTCAGCGAAGCAGAGACGATCCTCCCCACCGCCGATCAGATCGTCAACCAGATGGAGGTCATCCAGCTGCTCGCCAGCCGGCAGTTCGGTCGCCTGGGGCACTTCCCCGACGACGAGTTCCCCGCCGATGGACAGACCAGCCACCGCATCCAGCTCGTCATCCGGCGGCTCCAGGAGCGGCTCCACGGCGTCGGGGCACGGATCGATGCCCGCAACGCTGAGCGCACGGTACCCTTTCCATACCTCCACCCCGATCGGGTTCCAAACTCCGCAAATGTCTGACAGTCGTGGATCTCACTGGGTCTGATAGACTCAGCCGGCGACATGATCACAGACACACTACGACCCGACAGGCACGATGACCTCATTGGTCGGCGCCTCAGCAAGGGCTACATCGTCCAGAAAGAGCTGGGACGGGGTGGCATGGGTGTGGTGTACCTGGGCTACGCCGAGCAGCTGCAGCGTGAGGTCGCCATCAAGGTGATCCGCCAGCGCAACGGCCGGCTCTATGAGGGACTTCGAGAGCGATTCGCCCAGGAAGCGCAGGTGGTCGCTGGACTTCAGCATCCGGGCATCGTGGTGATACACGACCTCGGCGTGGAGCCCGACGGGCTGCTGTATATGGTCATGGAGCGCCTCGTCGGACAGCCGCTCCACCGCCTGATCCATGAGGAGGGCAGTCTCACTGCCGACGAGTCCTGTCGGCTGATGATCGCGCTGCTCTCCGCACTCCAGGCTGCCCACCACCGGGGGATCATCCATCGGGACATCAAGCCCGCCAACGTCATGGTCTGCCAGACCGACGACGGCATGGAGCACCTCAAGGTGCTGGACTTCGGACTGGCCCGCCCCGCCCAGACACCCACGGCAGACCCATTCACCACCATGCCGCTGGCGGAGTACATCGTCGGACCCGGCCCCGTGCCTGTCGCCCCGATCAGCAGCGACAGCAGCGCCATGGGGACTCCGCAGTACATGGCCCCCGAGCAGGCCCGGTGGGGGCGGGCCACCCCGTGCTCGGACGTCTACTCGGCGGGCATCGTGCTGATGGAGATGCTCACCGGGGCCGCACCAGCCACCCCGATCTGGCGCAGCCCAGAGCGACACCCGCTTCGGTGGCCCCCCGAAGCGGCCATGCGGAACATCGATCCGCCCCTCCGACGCATCATCCGCACCGCCTGCGCCATCGATCCAGAAGAGCGCTACGCCACAGCAGCACAGATGAGCACGGCCCTCTCCGCCCTGCTCGGGACCGCCCCCGCCCCCCGGGTGATCATTCGCCGGGAGCGAGACGATGGGGTGGTCTTTGGGTCGCGGTATCGGGTGATCAACGCGCTGCAGGCCGGTGGAATGGGAGAGCTGTTCCGGATCGAGGACCTGCTCTCTGGTCAGATCCTCCTGCTCAAGCGGATCCACAGTCGGATCAGCGCGCAGTCCTCTGGACACCGCTTCACCCTCCAGCTCGCCCTGGAGCGAGAGTTCCGGACCCTCTCCTCGCTGCGGCACCCCAACATCGTCGACGTGCTGGACTACGGCTTCGATGACCATGGTCGCGCGTTCTTCACCATGCCGCTCCACGAGCGATCCCGGGACATCGTCTCGGCCTGTCGGGGGCGTGCACAGCGCGTGAAGCTGGCGTACCTCGGTCAGCTCCTTCGGGCGCTGGACTACGTACACAGCCGCGGCATCCTCCACCGGGACCTCAAGCCGGACAACATCATCGTCACCGGCGAGCAGGTCAAGGTGCTGGACTTCGGGCTGGCCAGCGGGATCAACGAGACCTCCCACCAGAACGGAACCTCGGGCACTGCCGCCTACACCGCCCCGGAGCTGCTGCGCGGTCAGCCGCCCACCAAGCGCTCCGACCTGTTTGCCGTCGGCCTCATCGCCGCAGAGATGTTCCTGGAGCAGTACCCCTACCGGTTCTCCCAGCCCGGCGAGCTGATCGGCCTCCTCCTCAGCGGCCCGCCTCCCGACCTCGATCACCTCCCCGACGCCCTCCGACCGATCATTCTCCAGCTCCTCGCCGCCGATCCACGGCAGCGTCCCGAGAGCGCCCGGGCCGTGCTCGCCGCCCTCTCTGCGGCCACCGGCACCGCGATGGCCCTGGAGACCGCCAGCACCCGGGAGAGCTACCTCCAGGCGGCGACCCTCACCGGCCGCACTGCAGAGCTGGAGCGGCTCCAGGGGGCGCTGGACTCGGCGATGCGGGACCAGGGCAGCCTGTGGCTGATCGGCGGCGAGAGCGGGGTGGGCAAGTCGCGCCTGCTGGCGGAGCTGCGGGCGATCGCGCTGATCCAGGGCGCCTCGGTGGTGGTCTGTCAGGCCGAACAGGGCGGGCGTCCCTACCAGCTGTGGGCACCGCTGGCCCGCTGGCTGGACCTCACCGCGAACCTCAGCAGCGACGAGCGTCGCATCCTCACCGACATCGCGCCCGACATCGCCCTGCGCGCCCCGCCCCGCTCCTCGCCGCCTTCCCTCGCCCCCGACGATGCCCGCTTGCGGGTGTTCTCGGTGCTCGCCGCAGCACTCGGGCGCCTGAGCCGTCCGCTGATGGTGGTGCTGGAGGATCTGCACTGGGCAGGCACCGAGAGCCTCGATCTGCTCTCCTTCCTCTGTGTGGATGTCGAGGAGCTTCCGCTGCTGCTGGCCGCCACGGTCCGAAGCGAGGCCGCCCCCCGGCTCCCCGAGCGCTTCCCCACCGCCCGAAAGCTGGACCTGGAGCGCCTGAGCCCGGCAGCGATGACCGCGCTGCTCAGCAGTGTCTTCCACACCACTCGCATCCCAGAGTCGTTCGTCACCCAGCTCTACGCGCGCACTGAGGGCAACCCGTTCTTCCTCGTCGAGATGCTGCGGGAGGCCGCTGATCAGCTCGGTGGTCTCAGCGGGGTGCTCGAAGCGTCCGCCCTGCCCTCCTCTCTGGCCGTGCCCTCGATCGAGCGTCTGCTGCTGTCTCGCATCGAAGGGGCTGGTGAGATCCGTCCGCTGCTGGAGCAAGCCGCG
>JBLHNG010000227.1:0-10684 GCA_047621685.1 Myxococcota bacterium
GGTGAGCGGTCAGTGCGGTGCGGGAGGCGGTGTTGAGGTTGGTCTGCACGGTGACCAGGGGCGACAGCTGTGCGACGTCGAAGGGCAGCGCGGGGAGGTCGCTGAGGTTGCTCAGCGGACGGGCGGCCACGATGGCGGCTGCTGTGGCCTCGGCGGCGTCGTCTTCCAGCAGCCCCAGCGGTGGCAGGACGGCGATGGCCTCAGGAGTGGCGGTGTTGAGGTCGAGCCGCCGGATCTCATCGCCGCTGATGACCACGAACGGCGCGGCGGCTTCGGGGAGAGCCGCGACATCGGCGATGGGGCGGGCGTCGATGATCGGCTGGACGTTGCTGTCTGCAGACAGAACCGCGAAGCCGAGGATCGACAGGAGCTGAACCACTCCAAACAGCCACAGCGACCGGTTGATGCCCAGCTTGAGCATCACCACTCCGCCGATCATCGCCCCGACCACCGCGCTCCACAGCGAAGCCCCCTTGGCGATGGTGCCGATCTCGGTCTTGGAGAAGCCCATGTCGAGGTAGAACGGGGTCGCGAGCGCGGTCGCCATGCTGTCGCCGAGCTTGTAGAACAGCATGAACGCCAGCAGCAGCACCGCGCTCTTGACCCCGGAGCGCCCGAAGAACTCCCGGAATGGCTCGACGACGGCTTCGGTGAAGCTGCGCGGACCAGGGGAGACGACCTCGGGCTCGGGCATCAGCAGGGTGGTGGCGATGCCGACCAGCATCCAAGCAGCGACGACGAGGTGGACCTGGCTCCACGGGATGCGGTCAGCCAGGATCAGCGCGAGGGAGCCGGGGATCAGCGACGAGATCCGGTAGGCGTTGACGAACCAGGAGTTGCCCATGCCCAGCTCAACATCCGGCAGCAGCTCCCGTCGGTAGGCGTCCAGCACGATGTCCTGGCTGGCGGAGAACAGCGCGGTCAGCCCGGCGACTGCGGCGATGATCGGCAGGTCGGAGGTCGGGTTGAGCTGCGACAGGCTGGCGAGCACCAGCATCAGCGCCACCTGACACACCAGCGCCCACCCCCGACGCCGCCCCAGCATCGGCGGGGTGTAGCGGTCCATCAGGGGCGCCCAGAGGAACTTCCAGGTGTAGGGAAACGCGATGAGGGAGAACAGCGAGATGGTCGAGAGGTCTGCGCCCTGATCCCGCAGCCACGCTGGCAGCAGCTGGTAGAGCACATACAGCGGCATGCCCGAGGAGAAGCCGCAGAACACGCAGATGAGCATGCGCTTGTTGAAGATCGACCGCCACAGCGGCGTCTGGGTGCCCATCAGCCCTTGACCGAGCCAGACGTCAGCCCATCAACGAGGTGACGTTGGAGCACGAAGAACAGCAGCATCACCGGGATGGACACCAGGATCGCCCCGGCAGCGAACCGGCCCCACTCGGTGCCGAAGTCGCCGACATAGGACTGCAGGACCACCGGCAGGGTGTAGCTGCGCTCGTCGGACATGAAGGTCGCGGCGAGGATGAACTCGTTCCAGGCGGTCATGAACGAGAACAGCGCGGTGACCACCAGGGCGGGCTTGGCCAGCGGCAGCACGATCTGGCTGAAGATGACCCACTGGCTCGCGCCGTCCATCAGCGCAGCCTCCTCCAGCTCCTTTGGGATGGTGTCGAAGTAGCCCTTGAGGTTCCAGGTGCAGAACGGGATGGCGGTGGAGGAGTAGACCAGCACCAGTCCGGTCATGCTGTTGAGCAGCGCCAGCTCATCCATGAGGATGTACAGGGGGATCGCCATGACCACCCCGGGGAACATCTGGGTGACCAGGAACAGCCCCATGCCGCTCTCCTGGCCGGGGAAGGTGAACCGGGACATCGCGTAGCCGGCAGTGCAGGACAGGACCATGCCCACCCCGGCGGTCGCGATGGCGATCACCAGTGAGTTTGCGAGCTGTCGGAGGAACAGCCAGTCGCCGCTGGCGTCCTTTGTGGTCACCACGTCGACGAAGTTGTCGAACGAGACCTCTGTGGGGATCGGCCAGGGATCCATCGAGAATGCCTGGCTCGGGGTGAGCGCTATCTTGAGCACCCACAGCACCGGGTAGAGCACCGCCGCGCTGGTCAGCAGCAGGAAGGCGTGGGTCAGGATGAGGCGGCCGAGGGAGGGGGCCGCGATGGCGGGCTGGGACATTGGGGGCAGCGTATCGCACTGTCTGTGCGAAGGGGGGATAGACTGGGGCGGTGCGCTCCTGGCTTGCCGATCCCCCTGACGGCCTCACCATCACCGAAGACCTCGACGGCGTGACGGTTACGTTTCCGGCCTCTGGCGGTGCCCGAAAGCATCTCGCCGAGCTGATCTCAGTGCTGACCATGTTCCCCCTGATCATGGGCGGGGTTGTGCTCGGGGTGCTGCCCTGGATGGGGCTCATGGAGCGCGGCGTGCTGATGTTCCTGCTCGGCTTCGCGGGGGCCTGCGTCACCATGGTGATCGGCCTGCTCCTGGGGTTTCTGATCTCCCTTGGCATTCAGTTCAAGCTGGAGCAACTGCTGGGGGTTCAGCGAGAGACCAGCGTGCGGATCCTGGAGCATGTCATCGTGCTTGCCGGGGAGTCGGTGGCGCTGTCGGAGGTGCTGTTCGTCGCCGGTGAGGTGAGCCCGGAGCTGGTGCTTCGTGGCGGACGCCGGATACCGATCGTGCCGGGAGCAGGGGAGGAGAAGCGCCGCTGGTTTGGGGGCATGATCGGTACGCTGGTTCGCCAGCGAGTTGAGGGCAGTGAGGTGGACATCCCTGTCGGGCTTGGTCAGCTCAAGCGCCCCGTATCGCGCCCGATAATTGACTGATGTTCGGTGTTCGTCGCATTTAACCACGTCGTGGGTGGGCGGATAACACGATGCGTTTTCTTGAGTTTTATTTGGACATTTAATGTCCGAAAGGCAGTGGTAATTGCGATTCAGTCGCTGATTTAAAGCGTTTGAGAAGCACTATCGGTAAAAGATCCAATTACGGTCCGCTTCGGGCCATGCGAAGCGGTCCAGATCCACATTAGGAGTTGTGTGAACGAGCCGGGCGGATCTCCCCGCCATCCCCGTTCCATCAGGAGTTTGTCATGAGCAAGACCACCACCTTCACCGCCTCCAACAACCACGAAGTCACTGTCGACGCTCGTCTCTGGGGTGAGGCGCAGAAGCTGACCGAGGGCCGTGGTGATGGCCGTCTGGGTGAGGGCGATGCCCGTGCACTGTTCTCCATCGTTGCTGGCGACAACAACTACAGCGACATTGAGAAGAAGACCCTGAAGCACATCCGGGCGCACTTCAACTGGACCGCCAAGGGTGACACCACCTTCCGCGACCTCGTCCGTGAAGCGGCCTCCGGTGGCTGGGATGCGGCCGACATGGAGACCACCACCTTCACCTCAGAGAGCGGCAATGAGGTCAACGTCGCGCTCGGTCTGTGGTCCGCTGCTACCCGCCTCACCGCCGGTCGTGGCGACGGTCGCATCGGCGCCGCTGACGCTGAGGAGCTGTTCGAGATGGTCGCTGGCGACGGCAACTACTCCGACCTGGAGAAGAAGACCCTCGGCCACATCCGCAAGCACTTCAAGTGGACCGCCAAGGGCGACGATGCCTTCCGCAAGCTCGTCCGCACCGCTGCTGCCAAGGGTTGGGATGTCGACGGTCTCGACTAGGCTCTGTCTGAGTTGAGTGAAGACCTCGGCTTCGGCCGGGGTTTTTTCGCGTCTGGTTCAGCCCCCCTGAAAGCAGACCTCCAGGTGTGTGATCCGGTCCCCACGGAGGCGGTAGCGGTCTTGTTCGACCATCCTTCAGATAGGGTACGCTACTGTCATGGTGCGCTTTCCCCGAGCTGCTGTGGAGACGGCGCCACTGGACGAGGAGCTGGAGACGGCTGCGGTCTGGCTCAGCAGCCAGGGCGTGACGGTCCATCGCTTCCATGAGAAGGCGATGCTGCGGCGACGGATCGCGCTGGATTCGCAGACGCTCGTGATCGGTCGGCATCCCACCATGCGGGCGGCGATGCAGCAGCTTGCGATTCCGATTCCGGAGCCTGTCGACTACCCGGACTGCCTGCGAGGTGCCCTCCACCGTCGGATCTGGCGGAGCACCCTGGGCGGTGCGCGTGCCGCAGCGGCCTCGGGAGCGTCGGTGTTCGTCAAGCCCGCTCGTCGATCCAAGCGGTTCACCGGGACGATCCTGGACCCGGCCTGCTCGGATGCGCTGTCCGGGGTGTCGCGTCGGACGCCGGTGTGGTGCGCGGAGGTGGTCCAGTGGCAGGGCGAGCATCGGTGCTTTGTGCAGGATGGGGCGATCGTGGACTGCCGGCGGTACAGCGGGGTCGGGGACGTGGACCTCGGGGTGGTCGCCGGGTGGGCTGATCTCTACGCTCGCCATGGGGCGCCGCGTGGCTACGCGATGGACTGTGGGCTGCTGGCGGACGGAACGACGGCGCTGGTGGAGTGCAACGATGGGTTTGCGCTTGGGCGGTACGGGGCGGAAGTCGAGGGGTATGTCGCGGTGCTGGCTGCGCGGTGGGGGGAGGTTGTGGGGATGGGGGAGCTGTGAGGGGAGGCGGTTGCTTGTTGGGCTACAGAGGCGGGCGTAAGCCGACCGGGGGTGGCTTACAGAACTGCGGGACACGGCAAGGGGACGGGCGGAGTTCTACGGAGCCGGTCAGGTGGCTGCCTTCCTCCCTAATTTTGTTGATTGTATTGTTTTGGATCGCCAGTTCAGGAGTCTCAGTCCGCCCGGGCGCGCGCAAGGGGAGCCCGTAGTGGGCCGTGCTGGAGGGCCGGGGGACGCCCTCAGTCGGGGACGCCCCTAGTCCACGCCAGATTCTCTGGCGGCCCCGGAGGCAGCAAGCGACCCGAGGCTGAGGACGTCGGCAGTCGCACAAGATGGTCCGCCGACAGGGAGTGAGAGGCGTAGCCGCTGGAGCGGGCACTCGCAGAGGCGGCTAGAGCCGGCACTCGCACAACGGAGCTGCGACCACGGAGGGGACCCGTGGCGATCAGCGCCGGGGGCGCCCTCAGCCCAAGGACGGAGACGGGGTTGGCAGTACCGCCGCACTTCAAGGATTCGCCCATCTCTGCTTTTGATAGTGCCGACCTGTCCTGCTCGCCCTTCGGTCTTCTCAGCGTCGTGGCTTTCGATTCCGAAGGGTCCTCCCTCACCCATGGCCCGAGGTACGCCATCGTCGGCGCCATTCTTTTTCTGGCCACTTCGCCCCACTGTGCGCCCGTCGCTTCGCTCTGGGCTGCTCATGGGGCTCGTTCGAGGGGGCTGCACTCCTTGCGTTTGCCGCTTTACAGCGACTTCTCTCCAGTCCCCGCCCCCTGCTATCCCCACCCGGACACCCGCTCACTTACCACCATCCGCAGGCTCAAAGGACCGTCCTGAACCACCCAGAGTGCCGCATGGTTCACAGCCCCAGGCCACTCAAAGGACTTTCTGTCCAGCGATCTTGTTGCCCATCCTCGAATACCCAAGCAGCACAAAGAAGATCAGCACCGCATACGCGCTGGCATACCCATACCGATGGCCTCGGGTAAACGCCCACCGATACGCCTCGCTGATCAGGATGTCCGTCCCACCATCCGGCTCGCCCCCGCTGACCAGAAAGATGATGTTGAACATGTTGAAGGTCCACACGCTCCCCAGGATCACCGCTGGCATCAGGGCGGGACGCAGCTGGGGGAGGGTGATGTACCAGAGGCGCTGCCAGCCAGTGGCGCCGTCGACGCTGGCGGCCTGATCCAGCTCACGGGGGATGGACTGGAGCGCGCCGAGGGTGACCACCATCATGAACGGGAAGCCCAGCCAGGTGTTGGTGATCACGTTGGCGGCGAACGCGGTGGAGAACTGAGAGAACCAGCTCACCGGCTCCAAGCCGACCGCCTCAAGCAGCGAGTTGATCGCCCCGAACTGCCGATGGAACATCCCCTTCCAGATCAGCGCGGTGATGTAGTTGGGCACCGCCCAGGGCAGGATGAGCAGCACCCGGTACACCCCGCGAAGCTGCAGCCAGGGCTCCCGCAGCAGCAGGGCGAGAAACAGCCCGATGCTGACATGAAGCACCACGTTCACTGCCGTCCACAGCAGGGTGACGACGAGGGTGAAGTAGAACGACAGCGGCGAGGTGACCGACCAGTCCCGGGCGAGGAGGATGTCCAGGAAGTTCGCCAGCCCGACGAAGGTGAACTCGCCGTTGTGGTGGGTGAACAGGCTGACCACCGAGCCGACCACAAACGGCACCACCACCAGTATGGTCATCGCCAGAGCGGAGGGCGCGACGTAGGCGTAGGCGTGCCACTGCTTTCGCATCTCCTTTCGATGTCGGTATGCCTGGAGTCCGACCCAGCTGACTCCGGCGAGGGCCAGCAGGCTGAAGATGATGATGTAGGGGGTGGGGTTGGCCGGCTCTGGCGGGGGCCGGCTGACGATCTCGTATTCCTGCTGCGCGGTGCGCACGGCATCTTCAGGCAGCAGCGCACCCCGGGTCACCCGACGCAGTGCCCGGGCCATTGGCTCCCAGGTCGCGGCCATCTCCGGGCGGTTGGGCAGCGGGGTGGCGTCGTCGAGCTGGTCGCGGAAGGCGGCGAGGATGGGATCGCCGCTGATTCGGGGATCCGCATAGGCGGCCAGGGTGGCGACGGACTGCCGACCGATCACCGCCCGCTCGATCGCTGGCTGGGTGCCGACCAGCCACGCGGAGAGTTCCCTGGCCGCCTCAGGATGCTCGGCGTGGGCGGAGACCAGCACGCCCTCCACGGTGAGGAACGGCGAGGCGGGCAGTCCGGTGGCGGAGACGATGGGCAGCGGGGCGACCGCGAAGTCCAGCCCGTCCTCCAGCTCTCCGAGGAACCAGGGCCCGCTGATGACCATCGCCGCCTGTCCCTGGTTGAACAGCTGGGTGATCAGCGCGCCGGTGGGCTCCTCGGGCAGCAGACCCTCGTCGTACATCGACAGGATGAACGACAGGGCATCGGCGTTGCCCGGGGCATCCAGGGCGACCGCATCGCCGTCGAAGACCCCGCCGCCGAAGCCATACATCCACGGCGCATGGACGTAGGGCTCGGTGGCCTGATAGGCGAGGGCGAACTGATCCGGGCCGCGCATGGTGCGGGCGAGCGCGACCAGGGCATCGGTGTCGGCGGGGGGCGCGTCGAGGAGGGCCCGGTTGTAGTACAGCGCCAGGCACTTGAACGACATCGGCAGCCCGTACTGGGCGCCGTCGTAGTGCAGGGCCTCGACGGTGGCGGGGTGGAAGAGGTCCGCCTCGATGTCGACGGGGGCGACCAGTCCGCTCTCTGCCCAGCTCCCCACCCGCTCATGCGCAGCGATGAACAGGTCCGGCCCATTACCCCGGGGGGCGGCGGACTCCAGCTTGGTGAAGAACGACTCGTAGGGCAGCGCGAGGGGCACCACCAGGATGTCGGGGTGGGCCTCGTCGTACTCCTCCAGCAGCCCCTCAAGCGCCGCCCGCTCTTCACCGCGGTAGGCATGCCACAGGGTCAGCTCGGTCGGCTCAGCAAGTGCACTGAGCGAGAGCAATGGCAGGAGGAAGGTCATGGACAGGCCGGGGTGGGAGGGCGCCGCGACGAAGTATATCGAGGCGGCGCTTCCCCGGTGTCAGGCGAGCAGTTCCGCAGCGATCTTCTTGGCGAGTCCGCCGTCGATCTTGCCGCGGTGTGACTTCATGAGCATGCCCATGACCCGACCGAGCTGCTTGACGTCGGTGGCCCCGGCCTGAGTGATTGCAGCCTGAACCAGCTCACGGGTGGCATCCTCGCTGGCCAGCTGAGGCAGGTACTCCTCGATGACGGCCAGCTCGCGGCGCTCTACGGCCGCGAGATCCTCACGGTCGGCCGCGACGTAGGACTCCATGGAGTCCTTGCGCTGCTTGGCGAGGGTGCGAAGCAATGCCACGCACTGCGCGTCGGTCAGGCTGTCGGAGTTGTTCTTCTTGCACTCATTGATGAAGACGGTCCGGATGCCGCGCAGGGCGCCGAGACGCTCCTTGTCGCGGGCCCTCATGGCGGTCTTCATCTGGTCGTTGATCTGGTCGTAGATGCTCATAGCTGTGGGCTCGTTGATGGTTCACCGAGAGACCGCACTCCCCATGGAGTGGGCAGGGTGATGTGCTGCGTCTGCTGCGAGGGGTCCGCGTGGGTGCTTCTTCGCACACTCCGGACCGAGTGCGACAGTTCGCAGGGGTTGTGTAATGCAGCCAGACCGCTTCGGCAGGGGTTTTGCGAGCTACTGCCCCTGGCCGGGGGGAGGCTGGACCTGGCCGGGCTGCGAGGGCTGTCCACCGGGGGTGGGGCCACCCTGTCCGGGAGGACGCATCGGCTGGTTCTGCCCGGGCTGGTTCTGCCCGGGCTGGTTGGGTGCGAGATCCTGCGGCCGGAAGCCGGGGTGCATCGGGGCCTTGGTTCGAGGCGGGCAGTTCTGGGGTTTGCGGACGAGGTTCTCCACCGTCTTCTCGCAGTTCTGCACGAAGTGTGGATCCCCCTCGCAGACGCCCTTCTCGTAGCACTGCACGTTGACCCCGATCCAGTAGCCGACCTTGTCGGGGTAGGGAGTGGGGGTAGAGGCGACACGGGTGACCTCTGCCTCATCTGGGTCCCCCAGCCACCACCGCTGGATGGCGTGCCCTGCGCAGTCCCGACCATACTTGCCGGCGTACTGGGTGCAGAGGTTGAGCTGGGTCAGCGGCTCGTCGGCGGGACGGAAGTCGAGCAGCTCGAAGGTGCAGTCCGGGTTCGCTCCGCAGGCACCCAACAACAGCTCGGTCGAGAACTCATCGGTGCTGTTCATCCGACCCGACACCCAGCCGTGCCGGCAGTCCAGCTCCCACTCCCCAGCATCTCCGCACACCCGCAGCATGTCATCCAGCGTCGGCAGTCCGCCGGCATACTTGGCGAGACAGAAGCCGTAGACGCTGGGGTTGTCGGCGTAGATGGCGCACTGCGGCATGGAGCCGGGCGGAGGGAGGGGGTTGGTTACCTCCCCGGGGGCGGCGGGTTGTTCGGGTTGTTGGGGGTCACAGGCGAGCGGTCCTCGTAGAGATGCGGCGAGGAGAGCTGCCGCATACAATACGACTGGTCCTGGCCGTCGAGCATCTGGCACAGCGCTTGCCCCCGGTCTCTTGGGATTTCATTGAGGTGAGCCTTCATCCAGGAAATCACTGAGGCCTGCCGGACAATCCGATCCTGGATGAGGTTGGCTCTGGTGAGCACATCCTCGATGCCTGCACCCGGGATCGCCTTGATCTCATCGTAGAAGCACTGGTCGCGGTCGAGACCGGCGGCCATGGTGTCGCAGGTCTGGGCAGCAGGCTCGCCACCATCGCAGGCGGAGAGCAGCACGATCAACATCAGGGACTTCATCACGGCTGAGGATACCACCTCTGCTGAGACCCATTGTAAAGCGGTTGCACACCGTGACACGTCTGCGGCTCACTCCAGGGTGATTTGGAGGTCATGGCTGAGGGTGGCGAAGTAGTGGATCTGCTCGAGAAAGACCTTCTCGTCCTCCTGGTAGGTCGCCAGGCTGCCGACGAAGGTGGCGCCCATGTCGTAGATGTAGAACTTGTCGGAGGGCTCGCCTTCCGGGGCGAACTCGGCGCTGTCCTCGTGGACCGTCCAGGAGTCGACCGTGCTGAGGTCGCTGGTCAGGGTGACAGAGCTGTAGCCTTCCTCAGTGGCGGCGTCGTACCAGACCGTTGTGTCGAGGTCCTTGCTGCAGTCCGAGCTGTCCTGGGTCCATTCGCCGAAGAAGGTGGCCCGCAGACCATCCGTCTCCACCACTGTGCCGCTGCCAGAGTAGGTCTGGGTGCAGTCGGTGAAGCCATACGTGGCCCACCCCTCGTCGATGTCCCAGTCCAGGACGTAGGAGACCGTGATGGTGCTGTAGTCGGCATCGGTGTTGGCATCGGTGTCGGCGTCGGTGTCCGCGTCGGTGTCGGCGTCGGTGTCGGCGTCGGTGTCGGCGTCGGACTCAGCGTCGCAGTCCGGGCTGCCGAAGCAGTCGGAGTCGTCGCAGTCGTAGTAGTCGTCGCGATCGTTGTCCGCGCCGTCGCTGCACTCTCCCGGGTCGTCTCCCTCAAACGGTCCGGAGGTGCCGGTCTCGTCCTTCTGAGAGCCGGTGCAGGAGGTGAGCAGGAGGATGGAGGCGGTGAAGAAGGTGCGGATCATGAGATCAGGATGGCATGCGCGAGGCCGCTCTGCACAGGGCATATGGCATCATAAAACCGTGGCGTACCCGGAAGATCGCAGCTCCGTTGGGCTACGCCCTTGTCGTCTCCCCGATCCGTCGGTTAGTGGGCCTCTCCACGGACCCCAGGCGCGGTCCTTTCGGAGGCTCACATGAAGGAAGCACTCTGGGTCCTCGGCGGCCTCTCCATCGGCTCCGGTGTCCTGATGATGCTCGGCCGCTTCAACGGCCCAAGCGGTATCGGAATTGCCAACGAGAACGGCGAGTTCTCTGGCCATGCCGCGCAGGTCTACCACACCACCGGCTACGACACGATCGGCGACCTCATGGTCTTCGGGCAGGGCTGGCTGGCGCTCATCCTCGGTGCTGCAGGCATTGCGATGATGGTCTACGCCAACGCTGGTGCCTGGAAAGAGACTGGCGGCTACTGAGCAGCGCGCTCTGGGTGGATGCTCTGGGTGGGCTGCCGCTCACCGGGTTGCCACGACCGTTCACCACAGTCT
>JBLHNG010000228.1:0-10675 GCA_047621685.1 Myxococcota bacterium
ATGTGGGAGCACGTCATGCAGTAGTCGTACGCCGGCAGGGCGAGGCCAGCCGCAGTGGTCTCCAGACACTCTGCTTCGCAGGTGTTGAACAGGGTCAGCAGCCGCTCGACGGAGGAGTGCTCGAAGGCGTAGGCGGCCTGCTCCTTCTCGTTGCGCATGTAGACGTCGCGGTAGCTGATGCCCTCCACCCAGGTCAGGTCGCCGAAGTGCTCGACGCGCTGGAGGTACATCGCGAGACGCTCCAGTCCGTAGGTCAGCTCCACAGATATCGGAGACAGCTCCATGCCACCGCACTGCTGGAAGTAGGTGAACTGCGAGATCTCCATGCCATCCAGCCAGACCTCCCAGCCGAGCCCCCAGGCGCCCAGCGTGGGGGACTCCCAGTTGTCCTCGACGAAGCGCAGGTCGTGCTTCGTGAGATCGATGCCGATGGCTTCCAGCGAGCCGATGTAGAGCTCCTGGATGTCCAGCGGGGAGGGCTTTATGAGCACCTGGAACTGGTAGTAGTGGCCCAGCCGGTTGGGGTTCTCGCCGTAGCGACCGTCGGCTGGTCGGCGGGAGGGCTGGACATAGGCGCAGCGCCACGGCTGCTCACCGAGCGCACGGAGGAAGGTGGCCCAGTGGAAGGTACCGGCCCCCATCTCCATGTCGAACGGCTGAAGGACCGCACAGCCTTTGTTCCCCCAGTAGGTCTGGAGGCGGAGGATCAGCTCTTGAAACGTCATCGCAGTCACAGGTGGCCCTGATGTGGAGAAGGAGCCCCCTATATCCGCTCTGAGCACCGGTGGTCACCCGAGCAGCGCGTCAGCCTGGGATCTGCGTGGCGCGGAAGTCTTTGACCTCTGGGCGAAGCCAGCAGTAGATCGCCCACATTGAGAACGGCCCGCCGAGCAGGCAGCACATCGGCGAGGCGGCGACATAGGCGATGGAGAACCACATCAGCAGCCCGCCCTCCAGCCTTCGGTACTTGCGTGCTCCGGCGAGGGCGAGGGCGCCGCCGCCGAGCAGTCCGAAGCCGACCACGATGCTGAATGCCATGGAGGGCACATAGCGAGAGGGATCCCCGGTGAGGAGGTCGGTCGCCATGAAGAAGACGGTCAGCGCGATGTTGCCCAGCCACAGCATGCCGTTGATGATTCCGACGGTGGCCATGGCAGTCAGGGCAAGGCCGGGGCTCTTGACGGTGGACTCCGCGAGGAATCGGGAGGCCTCCTGAAGTTCGCCGTCTTCGCCGCGCTCATTCTCTGCGGCGCGACCCACGCTGGCGATGGCTCCGCCAGACCAGCCCTCCACCTCGCTGTCCATCCACCAGCTCTCCGCCGGCCCGTCGTCCATGGATCGACGCAACAAGACCCGCTCGTTGATGAACTGTGACAGCAGCGAGGAGCAGGGTTCTCCCTGAACCTCTGGCATTCCGGCCCGCTGCGCCCAGGTGACCTCTCCGCCGCCGCGCCGCCAGCGAATGAACTCCGGCACGTAGGTGGTCAGTGACTGGTGGATGTAGCCGGCGATGTGCAGCGGGTTGGCGGGCTCGAAGGTGAACTCCTCGAAGAAGTTGGCCTCCGGACAGCGGATCGCGAACACCATCTGACCCGACGGGGAGCGGGTCATCTTGACGCCGAAGTCGTAGACCCCGTCTTCCTTGAGCCACTGCTCGTCGGCGATGGCGGGCACACACAGCGAGAAGCCCTCGCGGCCATGCCCCCCGGAGAACCGGGTCAGATCAAAGCCCCCGAACACGCCGGGGGCCACTCGCCCGCTTGCGCGGGTGACGTCGGGCCAGCCGTACTCGACCAGCCCACGGATAAGCCAGGCATGAGGCTCTTTAAATCCGGCGAATGCGGGATCCATTCCTCGTGCCTGGCCCTTTGACTGCGTCTACAGATTGCTCTGCAGATTTAGTCCTTGAAGATGCTGTTCAGGAATGGGAGACCGTTCTCGTTCTCGCCGATGGACTGGCCGCTCTGGAGCTTCTGTCCAAGCAGGTAAGCATCATAGGCCGTGATCCAGGGGATCAGGAAGCCGATTCCGACACACATACCAACGACAGTGACGGCAGTGGCGATCATCGCCTTCTTCTGCTGGCCGATCACATAGTAGCCAACACCACCAAGGAGAAACCAGTTGAGGAACGCTGGAACGATGGGGTTGGTATCTGGCTTCTGAATCATTTCGCCCATGGGGGACTCCTTTTTGAAGATGGCTCACACCGTAACAGAATGTCATCATCCGGCTACGAGGTACACAACGATAATAGGGTGCGTTTCTCTGGAAATTGGATGGAGAAGCACCTTTTCCGAATTTACCAGGTCGGCATGCTGACCAGGGCTGGCCACATCGGGACAGTTCCGTCGTCGGGCATATACAGGGGATACCAATCCTCCTGCTCCTCCGGTCCGCCGTAGTCATATCGGATCTGGAGGCTGATCAGCCCGGAGGGAACACCAAAGACGGCAAACCGACCGGTCTCACCCGTCGAGACGGCATCGATTGATGGGTTGCCTTCGCTGTCGAGGTAGCAGGCGGTGTATGGGACGCCGCTCTCGGTGTAGGCCAGGACGGCTGCAGTGGTGACGATTGGGAAGTCGTTGACCTCACTGCTCTCGAACACCTGGAGGCGAATCTCGCCCTCGATGACCCCGCCTCCGTTGGCGGACTCTTCGGCCGCACAGTCGCCAAAGTCTGCGATCAGGGTCTCAATGTCGGCCTCGGTTCGCATCCAGAGGGTTCCGTCGTCGACCACTACCGGCGCATCATCCGAGGCCCCGGTGAACACCGTGGTGCGGAAACCCTCAGCCTCTGCAGAGAGGTAGAACAGGGCGTGGCTGGGGACCGTGACCTCGAAGCTGCCGGTGGCATCGGCGGTGACGGCGTCCCACTCGCTGCCACCCGCAGAGCGGATGGTGATCGCGGTGTCGGGGACCGCGGCGGTGCTGTCTGGACCATCCATGATGGCGCCGGACATGGTGGTGCTGCTGGATATGCAGCCCAGTGCGAGCAGTGTGAGCATCTCTCAACTCCGTGTCTGTCGGAAGTTCTATTCCACTGGCAGCGCGAAGAACACCGCGCTGATGAGATCCCCGGCCCGAGCCGGCCACTGCTCCTCGACGGCATCCCGCCCAGCGGCCTCGACCCGGAGCGTGATGGTGCCCGGCGCGAGGGAGGGGGCGATGAACAGATCGACGGCACCGGTCCCGGCCTCGATCAGGGCGCCGGTGTCGTCATAGGCCAGCGCGAGCACGTCCGCGGTGCTGCCCTCGCCATCGGTCACCGTGATGCTTGCCCCGGCCCAGTCTTCCGGCACCATCGGCTCTCCCCACATCGCGGCGAGCTCGCTGTCGACAAGAGAGGGGAAGCTGATGCCCTGGAAGCCATCGATGCTGGTGAAGAAGTCGTCGTAGATGGCGGTCTCGTAGCTGTAGACCGCCCCGGTCAGCCAGGTCGCGGTGCCCCCGGGGACCACTCCACGCCAGACCGTCGTGGTCATGCCCTCGCCCCCGATCCGGATGGCGACCTCCTCACCGGCTGGCGCAATCTCGAAGCGCCAGTACCCCGGGCTGCCCTCAAGCGGCTGGGTGGCCTCGATGAGCAGAGTGTCGGTCAGATCGACCAGCTCGACCAGGGGCTCTGTGACCGGGGTGTCTGCAGTCAGCTCCGAGAGGAACACCGGCTCCGCGGCGCCTTCGAGGTAGGCGTAGATGTAGCCGCCCCAGGTGACCTCAGCGGGGTCCGTCCGGACCTCTTCGAGGTACTGGCAGCCAATCAGGAACATGACGGGACTCAGACGCATCAGGTCAGCATAGCGTTTTCTCGCACCAGTCGGGCCGGACCGTATCCGGCCCGACTGGTGCGCTTTTGTCTGAGACGGGGGTTTCACCCCCAAACCCCCCGCTACGCGCTGACATCCTCTCACACAGGCTGTCCGCCAGAAGGGGGCGACATGACAGGTGCCCGTTTTCTTCGTCTGTCGATGGTGTTGTCTTTTCGCTCCTGCCGGTGAAATCACCCGTAAGGATTAAGCGAAACCAACACGCTCCGTGAGCGGAGAGGCTGCTCAGTGTGGGCCTCGATGATCTCCGCCAGCAGCCAGGCGGGGCCAGGCGGGGCGGTGGCGGCGGTCAGGTCCTTGAGCGGGGTGCGCCGTCCGCCCTCGATGGTGTTCAGCCAGCGCAGGCTGATCGGTCGGCCGCCGTTGCGATCGCAGCGGTGGTGCAGGGCACCGCCCCGGGTGGGATCGAAGGTCCAGGGGCCGCCGCTGCGAAGGGGCTCGGTGCAGTCCACACAGCGGACGAGGCCAGGGGTGAGGCCGGCAAAAGTAAGCGCCTTGGCCTCCAGCGCCATGCGGAACAGGGCACCGGGCGGGGTGGGGGCGGCATCGATGAGCAGGCAGGCGACCTGGAGGAGCCCGAAGAGCTGCGGCTCGGCGTAGTCCCGGCGGGCCAGGGCGGCGATGGCCTCGCAGGCATACACCAGCAGGGTGAGCCGATCGAGGTCGCTGCGGGAGTGGGTGCGGCCGTCGAGCAGGGTGACCTCTTGGAGGTGCCACAGCTCTCCGCGCCCCCGCTTCAGGATCGCTGCGAGTCGGTTGCCGGGATCCAGGGAGCCGCCGAACCGCCGACGGCTGGCCCGGGCGGAGCGGGCGACCGCGCTGATGAGCCCGTGCTCAGCGCACAGCAGCTTCACAATGCGGTCGGACTCCCGGTAGTCGCTCTGACCGACCAGGATCGCCTCAAGCTCGACGGGGGCTTTGCTGGTCACACGAGGATCAGTCCGCAGATCGAGAAGTAAATCAAGATCGCGATGAGGTCGATGATGGTGGTGACAAACGGGCCGGTCGCGACTGCCGGGTCGATGCCGAGGCGGTTGAGGGTGATCGGCACGAGCATGCCGAGGGTCGCGGCACAGATGACGATGATGATCAGCGCAGAGCCGACGGCGAGACCGAGCCGGGGCTCCATCCACCGCACCAGCGCGTAGCCGCCCAGAACGAAGGCGAACGTGAAGCCCAGCAGGGTGCCCACCCGGGCCTCCCGGTACAGCATCGAGAGGGTGCCGAAGCTGCCGACGCGGCCAGTGGCGATGTTGCGAACGGCGATGGTCGCCGCCTGGGTGCCGACGTTTCCGCCGGTTCCAAGCATGACCGGGATGAAGCCCGCCAGCACCGCCTGGGCCTGGAGGCTCTCCTCGAAGACACCGATCAGTTCCGCCATGCCGATGCCGCCAAACAGGGTGATCATCAGCCAGGTCAGCCGCTGCTTGAACGAGCTGAACACCGACTGGGTGTGCGAGGTGAGGTTGTCGCCGACACCCGCCATCAGCATCATGTCTTCGGCAGCCTCTTCCTTGATGACGTCCACGATGTCGTCGATCGTGATGATGCCGAGCATGCGCCGATCCGGGTCGATAACCGGGATCGCGAGGAGGTCGTAGCGACTGACGATGCGGGCGACCTCCTCCTGGTCGGTCTCCGGTGGCACTGAGATCAGCTCGGTGGTGACCAGATCACCCAGGGTGGTGGACGGCGGATGGGTCAGCAGTGCGCGCAGCGAGGTGACCCCGACGAGCTGGCCGGTGGTGTTCTCGACGTAGAGGTAGAAGACCATCTCCAGGTCGTCGGCGTCTTGGAGTGCGGAGATCGCATCGCGGCAGGTGAGGTGGGACTCCAGGCGGAACGGCGCGGGGTGCATGAGCCCGCCGGCGGAGTCCTCAGGCCAGGACAGCAGATCCTCGACCTGCGCCTTCTCTTCGCCCTTGATCGCAGCGAGGACCCGGAGCTGAAGCTCCTCGGGCAGTCCCGCGATGACATCCGCTTCGTCATCGACCGGCAGCAGAGCCAGCAGGACCAGCAGCCGATCGAAGGGGAACACCGAGAGCACCGACGTCAGGGTGTTGCCAGAGATCAGGGAGATGATCTCGGCGGTCTTTTCGTTGTCCTCGACGTCCTTGACGACCCGACGCTGGAGGGCGGGGGGGAGGTGATCGATCGCCGCAGCGATGTCCTCGGAGCGGGACTTCCCGAGGGTGCGCCGCAGTGCTGGCCATGCCTCACGGCGTGCCAAACGACGAATGATGTCGATGCGTGGATCAGCCATCACTCCCTCCCTGGGCGACGTATCCTGTTGCTCCACCGGAGGTGGTCAGGCGGACAGATCCAGGTCTAATCCTGAATGAACACCAGCCGTCGGGGCTTGGAGAGGTTGCCGAGGGGCTCGATTCGTTCACCGTTGTAGGTGATCCGGATGGTGGTGAGGTCGGTGGCATAGACCTCGATCTGCTCCCGCCCCATCAGGTCGATGATCTCCCCGGCGGGCAGGGTGCCGCGGTAGCTGTCCTGGCTGTCGACCCGGGTGGTGATTCGGGTCGGCTCGATGGCTCGGATGCGCAGTCGGGAGGTCGGCATCACGTCCGGGGAGAGGTTCTCCGGGGGAACCTCTTCAGCCGGGAAAGCGGCCTCTGCGGTCGCCGGGATGTTGGCGTCTGGGAGGCTGCCGGTCACCTCAAACAGCACCCGGAGCAGGAGCACCACCACCATCGTCAGGACAAAGCCGGACATCACCAGCCGACCCATCGGGACCTCATTGAGGGCCATGGTGACGGTCTGAGTGGGCTCCTCGGAGGGAGTGTTCAGGTCGGAGCTGAGGGTGGGCTCCAGGATGGGGGTGTTCGGATCGAGTCCGAGGAATTCCAGGTACTGGCGCTGGTAGCCACGACGGAACGGGCCGGAGGGTAGAACCTCCCGATTCCCGGACTCCATCGCCGCGAGGTAGTGCGCCGGGATGCGTGCCCGAGCGGAGGCTTCGTTGAGGCTCAGCCCCAGAGACTCCCGTGTGGCACGCAGGTCTACCACGTGCTGCACTCCCGGGCTAGAACCTCGCGTGCCTGGGCAGCGAGCGGGCTGGTCGGGGCTCCATCGACGACGATTCGCAGGTAGCTGCACCCGCCGTAGGTGTCATCCAGCTCCAGGAGAACGCCCCCGGCCTGGTAGTAGCTGCCCATGGCGTCCGCAGGGCAGCGCTGGATCACAGCGTCAAAGTCGGCCAGGGCCAGCTGCGGCAGATCCTTCGCCCGGTGGACGAGTCCGCGGTTGAAGTAGGCCGGGCACAGCTCCGGGGCGCGCTTGATGGCGTTGGAGAGGTGGTGGAGGGCCTCGTCGTTGCGACCCTCGTTGTAGAGTGCATAGCCGAGGTTGTTCAGGACCAGTGCCGGGCTGCGGTAGGTGATGTCAGACAGGGCAATCTCGAACTGAGCGATGGCCTCATCGCGGCGCTGTCGCTCCATGAGCAGCAGCCCATAGTTGTTGTGGATCTCCGCGCGCTCTGGAGCCAGCCGGATCGCCTTCTTGAACGCGACCTCGCTCTCATCGAGGACCCCCTGAGCCATGTAGGCCAGGGCGAGCTTCTCCCAGGCCTCAAAGTTTCGAGAGTCCAGCCGAACGGCCTCGCGCAGCACACCGACCGCCGCCGGAGCGTTGCCTTCCCGTAGGTAGGCCGCACCGAGGCTGCTCTGTGCAGAAGCCTGCTGCTGACGCTGGCTGGAGACGCAGCCGGTAAGAAGTGCGAGGACGATCAGACGCATGGATTAAAAGTACTTCCCAATGAGGGGGGAGAGGACCTCAATTCGTTCTGCAGGCACGCCTGCTTTGTCGGAGAGGATGGAACCGGCCAGCGCGTTGCTGTGCGGAGCGGGTCCGTCGTGGGCGACGATGAGGGGCACCGCGTGACGGATGATCCCCTTGGCGGCGAGCACATTCTGCTGCACGATGGCGACGACCTGGTCGACCGTGACGTCGTCGTGGCCCTCATGCCAGCAGTCGTAGTCGGTGGACAGCGCGAGGGTTGCATACGAGATCTCAGCCTCCCGAGCCAGCTTTGCTTCGGGCAGGTTGGTCATGCCGATGACCGAGCCGCCCCAGGAGCGGTAGAGGTTGGACTCTGCGCGGGTGGAGAAGGCCGGTCCCTCCATGCAGACGTAGGTGCCGCCGTCGTGGTAGGTGGCGCCAGCGGACTCACAGGCTGAGAGCAGGTAGCCACGAAGCGCGCTGCACACCGGATCGCCAAACGCAATGTGGGCGACGATGCCGTTGTCGAAGAACGAAGAGGCGCGTGCTTTGGTGCGATCGATGAACTGATCAATGATCACCATGTGGCCCGGCACGATCTCCTCGCGCAGCGAGCCGACGGCAGAGACCGAGATGATCCAGGAGACACCCAGCATCTTCATGCCGAAGATGTTGGCCCGGTAGGGGACCTCGGAGGGGGTCAGTCGGTGACCGCGGCCGTGGCGGGGCAGGAACACAAGCTCGGCGTCCACGCCCTCAAGTCGGCCGATCACGTAGTCATCGGATGGGGCGCCGAACGGGGTGGTGAGGGTCTCGGTGCGGATGTCGGTCAGGCCCTCCATCTCATAGAGTCCGCTGCCGCCGATGATGCCGATTCTCAAGGTGTCGCTCATGGGAGTCTCCATTTCAGGTTGTCAGCCCTACTCTACTGGCCGGTGGAATCCACTGCGGGGGGATCGGTGAGGTCACCGGAGGCGTCCCCTTGCCGAGCTGACCGCAGGCTGCTGAGATGTCCCTACCGCGCGTGGTGCGGATCGAACAGTGGATGCCGTGTCTGGCGAGATGGTCTTGAAAGTCTTCGACCCGGAGATCGTCGGGGCGAGCGATGTCCCGGTCGGGGTTTTCGTTGTAGGGGATGAGGTTGACCTTGGTGCGGCCAGCGATGGGGGTCATCAGCGCGACCAGGCGCTCGGCGTCTTCCATCGAGTCGTTGAAGCCGGCCATCATGACGTACTCAAACGCGATGCGCTTTCCGGTGGCCAGGGGGAGGGTCGCGCAGGTCTCCATGAGCTGTGCCAGGGAGTAGCGCTTCGTCAGCGGCATCACCGCGCGACGCTGCTCCTCGGTGGTGGCGTTGAGGCTGATGGCGAGGTTGACCGGCAGCTCGTCGGCGAGCTTCTTCATCGCCGGGATGAGTCCGACGGTGGAGACGGTGATCCGGCGGTGGCTGAGGTTGAGCCCCATGTCGTCCATCATGATGCGCAGAGAGGTGACGAGCTGGTCGTAGTTGTGCAGCGGCTCGCCCATGCCCATCATCACGACGTTGGTGATTCGCATGCCGTCGGGGAGGCTGCGCTGGACCTGGAGGGGCTGGCTGGCGATCTCGGCGGGGGTGAGGTTGCGCAGCAGACCCATGTCTCCGGTCAGACAGAAGCTGCACTTCATCGCACAGCCGACCTGAGAGGAGATGCAGAGGGTGATGCGATCCGGCGCAGGCCGACCGTCGATGGTGGTGCGACCGAGGTCAGGGATCAGCACGCTCTCGATGGTCTTGCCATCAGAGAGGCGCCAGAGGTACTTCCGGGTGCCGTCGACGCTGTCGAGGACCCCGGCGGACAGCAGCGGCTCGATGCCCACCGCCGCGTCGAGCTTGCGGCAGGTGGCGTTGGCGATGTTGCTCATCTCGGAGAACGCGGTGATGTCGTGCTTCCAGATCCACTGGAAGATGCGCCGGGCGCGATCGGGTCGGCCGTCCAGCTCATCAATGACCTGAGCGAGCTGATCGCAGGTCAGGGAGCGGGCGTCGATGCGACCGTCAGACAGGGTGGGCCAGCGCTGCACAGGAGTCTCCAATCCCGCTGTTGACGTGTCAAGGTTTACTGCTCGGTCAGAGTAGCGGGTTTTGATACGCAGCAGGGCTGGATAATTAGCATTGTCCGGCGTCAGGTGTCGTGGCGATCTACCAGGGCACCCAATCCATCGGCATATACGCCCGCGCGAGGAAGATATACGCCGGGTTGATGTCCGCGCTTCCCGAGCCGATGTACTCCGTGTTGTACCCGATCCCGTCTGTGGTCCCCTGTGTGGACCAGTACGTCAGCCCGACAATCTCCTGGTCGTTGTCCCGCACCCAGCCCACGAAGATGTTGTTGTGTCCCGACCCGCTGTTGCGCCAGAACTGCACGACATCACCTGCACGGGCATCTTCGAGGCTGGTGACCCGCTCGCCGAGCCCGTAGTTCTCCAGGGCGTCGACGTTTCCATCTCCCCAGAGGTCCCGGATGAACCAGTCGACGCGGAAGTCGGTGAGGTCAGAGACGGTCATGCCGTTGAGGGAGCCGCTGCCGCCGGTCATGGCGTCTGCCTCCTGGAAGGCGCGCATGAACACCTCCCAGGTCAGCCCCACGCAGTAGCTCTGGTTGTCCGGGTCGCCCTCTGCGATGAGCTGGTCGAGGTAGTAGATGTCCTGGGTCGTGCCGAACCAGCCGTAGCTGTCATCGGGCCACCAGTAGCCGTAGCTGCCGTTGGTGGGGTAGGACTCCAGGATGTCGACCATCAGCTCGGTGAAGTCGGACTCGATGGGCTCGGTGCCAGGGTCGACGGTGACGTTGATGGTGTCCCGGGAGACGATCTCGCCGTCGCTCCAGCCGAGCACCTCCACATCCCGGGCGTAGCCCACGCCGGTGAAGCTGTAGGTGAACAGCTCGCCGGGGCTGAAGGTCCCGATGGACCACTTGTCGGCGATGATTTCGAGGTGATCGAGGGAGGGATCGGCATCGACGACGAAGGTGACCGGGTTGTAGACGATGTCGCCATCGATCGGGCTGGTGATGGTCACCCAGGGACCGTTGTCCTGGGCGTTGACAGTGATCGCATAGTCGGAGATCTCCACACCCT
>JBLHNG010000229.1:0-10669 GCA_047621685.1 Myxococcota bacterium
TCACCGGTGCCCGGCGGGCCGCCGCGCTGTGCCAGCAGATGCTTGCCTACGCCGGACAGGGACCGCAGCACCGGGAGGTGATCCCGCTGAGGGATGTGCTCAATGAGACCAGCGACCTCGTCGCCAGTACGTTGCCCGGCGGGGTCCGGCTGGAGCGGTCGCTGGGCGAGGTGCTCCCCGCAGTCAGAGCCGACCCGACACAGCTCGGGCAGGTCGTCCTCAACCTCCTGACCAATGCCATGGACGCGGTCAAGTCCACAGGCGGCACGGTCACCCTGAGCGGGGGATCGGGCTGGCACAGCACGTCACAGCTCCACAGGATGATGCCCCGCAGGGAGCTGCCCGCTGGAGAGTACGCATTCTTTGAGGTCATCGACAACGGCTGCGGGATGTCTGCAGAGACCTGTGCGCGCATGTTCGACCCCTTCTTCTCGACCAGCGCCCGGGGACACGGGCTCGGCCTGGCCGCAACGCTGGGAATTATCGGCAGCCACGGCGGGGGCATCTGCGTCGAGAGCCAGCTGGGAGCGGGGACACAGATCAGGGTGGTCCTGCCCGTCACCGAACAAGACTACACAGCCGCGGCGGTGGTCCTCTCGTCGTGCCCGGTCGAGCAGCGCCGCCGTGTGCTGGTGATCGATGACGAGCCCACCGTGCTGGAGCTGGTCGACCGGGCGCTGGGAATGAAGGGCTATGAGGTTCTGCTCGCCAGCTCCGGCGCAGAGGGCATGGCGATGCTGTCGGATGTGGTCCCGGATGTGGTGTTGCTGGACATGTCGATGCCAGAGATGAGCGGACTGGAGGTCATGGCGGCCATCCGAGAGCAACATCCCCAGCTCCCGGTGATCCTCACCTCGGGGCACCCGCAGTCAGAGGCGGTCCAGCTTGCCGATGGATTCCTGCACAAACCCTATCGGCTGTCCACCCTGGCAAGTACCATCGCAGCCGCGATCAGCAGTCCCCGTCGAGGTCGCTGAGAGCCGGTCAGAGCGCCGCCTGACCTGTCACTCGCCTTTGCCCGGCGTGCGCTGGGGCACCACATCCAGATACGCCTGTGTATGCTCGTCCTGCTCGCCCTGCTGTGCTGCACATCGTCTCCACAGACCCTCAGCGATGCCCTGGCAGGCCCCTCCGATCAGCTCTCTCCCTGGCTGATCGCCGCATTGGATCGCGACCCAGGCACCCTGGTCGGGCAGTTCGCGGACCTCCCCGAGGAGGGGCAGGTGGTTGTGCTGGAGGTTGTGGCGGACACCCGCTACGGGCAGCTGGCGGCGTTTGGGGATGCCGCACAGGGCAATGCACACACGCGCTGGATTCAGCTGACTGAGCGCGCACACCTGGGAGCGACGCACCAGATTCCCGCGGCTCCCCGCGGGCGCGCCCTGCTGCGTCCCTGGCGTCCCACTGACCCCGCTCCGCACCAGATCAACACCGCTGCCTTCCCGTCCTGGCTCACCGGGGCCGAGCCGATCACGCACCCACCCTGCACGGAACGACCCGATGTCGCGGCCTGCTATCGGACACAGGCCCGTGAGGCGTCGGCAGTTGGGAGTGTGGTGGCACTGAGCCGGGCGGTCGGACTCTGCCGTGCCGCTCCCACGCCCGATCAGCGGCGAGAGTGCCTGTTTCAGTCCGCAGAGGCGCACTTCCTGCCCACCGAACCGGAGCGGGTCAGTCGGTCGTATGCACTGTGCTTTGCCACACTCAGCCCCGACCACCTCCAGGCCCCCGACCCCGGCAGCGACACCACCTTCCTTCAGGGCTGCCTGTACCACCTCCGCGATGCCTTCCTGGCGAGCCCTGCGCCCTGGAGCGCCCTTGCTCCGGGCCTGCTGGGCGCGACCCGGACGCTCTCCGGTTTTCTCCGCCAGGACGGGGTCAGTGATCGGCTTCTGGCCACCGTCATCGACAGCCGGGTCTTCGCCACCACCGGCCCTCTTCAGCTCGATCTCCGGCTCGGCGGCCTGTCACCGGAGCACCAGCGCGCCATGATGCACCACCGACGCGCCAGCATCGCCGCCCGTCTGATCAGCGTTGAGGGGCCGGATGTCGATCTGGAGACCCTCTCCCGGGAGGTGCTGGCGATTGAAGCCGGAGCCCCGCTTGAGGATCGCGAGGTGCGCTGGAGTGTCGCCCCTTACCCCGCCACAGACGGTGCCTCCGACCTCCCCTGGCAGATCGTCAGGCCCGCAGAGGCGTCCCTCTCTCGGCTCTCCTGGCGCAGCGGGGCACAGGACACACGCGCGATTGCCGCAGACTCGCTCGACGATGCCAGGATCAGTCTCCTGGAGGCACTCTGTCGGCTTCGTGGGGTGAGCGCAGACGGACGCGGTGGATTCGGTGACCTTGATGATGCGACAGCGTCCAATGTCCAGGCCCGACTTCACGAGGGGCTCCTGGCGAGTGCTCCCGAGGTCCAGTGGACCGCCGCGCGAAGCCTCTCCTGGCTGGGGCTTCCACCGCCCGCCGTGCTGCCCGCCCTCTCCCCCATCGCCCGGGATCGGCTCGATATTGCAGCGGACACACGCAGATGATGTGGGCACCGGCGAAGAGGGGCATGATCTCTGCTGGGGTGTGACCGATCCTCCGGCAATACATCCTGAGAGGCTATGAGTGCCCCAGGAGGGTGACATGATCGATGCGGTGGTCGAGTTGGTTGTTGAGGCGGCTGAGCGGCTCATTCTTCCTCGGTATCAGTCCCTCACAGCGGGGCAGATCCGCACGAAGTCCGGGCCGCATGATCTGGTCACGATCGCCGATGAGGAGGCCGAGCGCTGGCTCACTCCGCGGCTCTCGGCGCTGCTGCCGGGCTCTGTGGTGGTCGGTGAGGAAGCAGTCGCTACAGACCCGGGCGCTCTGAGCCGTCTCCTCGGAGCCGCACCGGTTTGGCTCATCGATCCGGTGGATGGCACGCTGAACTTTGCCGAGGGACGACCGGACTTCTGCGTGATGGTCGCCCTGGTCCAGGGGGGCATCATCGAGTCTGGCGTCATCTATGAGCCCCTCAAGGGCCGCTGCTGCATCGCCCGGCGCGGGGCGGGAGCCTGGCTGCGGAGCCTGCCTGATGGCATCGACCACCCGCTCCCCGGTCCGGCCACCGGTCGAGTCTCCGAGCTGACCGGGTTTGCCTACCACCGTCCGCTCAAGGGGCGCTCCGTTGCGGTCAGCCACCGCCGGCTGGGCAGTGCCGGGGTCGAGTATGTGCGGCTGGCGATGGGGCTTGATGCCTTCTCGCTGTATGACCGCAACATGCCCTGGGACCACGCCGCCGGCAGCCTGCTGCTCACCGAGACCGGTGGCCGCGTCGCACACGTCGATGGCAGCGACTACCGCCCCGGTCCTTCCCCCGGCCCGCCGCTCCTGACGGCCAGCGCCGTGACCTGGGCCAAGGTCCGCTCGGCGCTGGGCATGGAGGCGTAGCGTAGATGCGTTCCTGGAACCTGACCTTCCACATCAAGCCCGAGGCCAGTCCTCCGCTGGAGTCCATCGTCTCTAGCATCGAGGCCGGTCTCGGCACAACGCTGTCCGTCCGGTGGTCGCCCTGGAGCGGGAATCCCCGCGAATACTGCTCACAGATCATCGACGGGACCGCCGAGATCCAGGCGGCGGGAGCGCTGTTCGTTCGCGCTGATCTGGCCCGGAGAACCAGTCGAACCTCAGGCATCCCGGAGCATTATGATGCCTCCAGGGTCCTGGTGGTCCTCGCGGGGGATGACGTGCCGGCGATGGACCGGATCTGGGCGAGGACCTCTGAGGCGCTGGGCGTGCTGGGCTACGCCGACGTGACCCTGGCGGGCGCACCAGCAGACATCGTGGATGCACTGGCGGAGGCCGGCGAGGTGGAGCGGGTCGCGGTGATGCGTCGTGAGATCACGGACGCTCTGGTCGAGAAGGTTGCCTCAGGGCCGCCTCACTGGCCGCTGGTGGTGGGCTTCAGTCGGCCCGACGACATGGAGCGCATCCTCCAAGCGGCGCCGAGCCCGGGACTGGTCCGCACGATCGCTCTCAATGGCTGCGGGTTGACGAGGCTGCCGGCGCTGCTGCTCGACGAGCCGGGCTTCTTCCCGGCACTGGAGAACCTGGACCTGGCCCACAATCCGCTGGAGGTCCTGCCTCCGCTGAAGCCCCATTACCCGAAGCTGACCCATGTGGGTCTTGAGCACTGTCCCTCGCTTGCCCTCGACCCTGCAGACTGGAAGGGTGTGACGGTGTCCCGGTGAACATCGTGCTCCATTAGACTGCATTGAGAAGCGCGAATGGGGTGCCTTTTGGCTGCTCGACAACCCCTGCGACCATGGCCTCAGGCGGGGGTTTGTAGGGGATAAACGTCGCTTGTTCGTCTTACCATCTCACATCCAGCGACCCTCCTCTGTCGTCCCCATCTTCCACAGCCCCCACCTACATCAGCACCCCGAGCGGTGAGGCCTTGATCGCCTCGGGAAGCTCGGTCTTGCCCAGACGCTGTCGCAGGTTGCGCTCAATCTTGATGGACAGGGCGTGCAGCGGGAGGCCGTTGTAGTACATGCTGAACGGATCCTCCAGCACCCGACCCGCCTCGCTGATCAGGGCAAACGCGAGACAGACCAGCACGTTCGCCGGGATCGCAGCAGGACCCATCTCATGGACGAGGGAAAACGGCAGCAGGATCGCGAAGAGCTGGATGAGCGCCTCTGCGATGAAGCCGTAGCCACGGGGGAGGGGGGTGCCCTTGATGCGCTCACAGCCGCCCTGGATGTTGAGCAGATCCATGAGGGTGGAGTCCAGCGACTGGAGGCGCAGGCCGTCGAGTCGATCCGCCTCTGCGATCCCGGTCAGCGCGATCAGCTGCTTGTCGAGCAGGGCGTGGGTGAGGTTGGTGCTGTCGCGCAGGGCGTCTGCATCGGGGATGTTGCGCTGAAAGTCGGCGTCGGCAAACGGATCCTGCTTGCGGAGGAGGCAGCGCAGGGCATGCACATAGCCGCAGTGGCGCAGCACGATCGCCTCAGCGGTCTCCCGATCTTCGGGACCGAGGTAGCGAATGACCTGGTTGCAGAAGTGCCGCGAGGAGTTGATCATCCGCCCCCACAGCTTTCGACCCTCCCACCATCGATCGTAGGCCTGGTTGGCTCTAAACGAGGTGAAGATGCCGATCGCGGAGCCCACAATGGTCAGCGGGATGATTGGAAGCTTCAGGAACTCCAGGCCTACCGGGTCGACGAGGACCCAGGCGATAGTGGCGGTGGCGGCGTAAAACAGTGCGCTCTTGTACTGCCACTGCAAGAGCCGCAGCGGGTTGTTGGGGCCGAAACTCTCGGTCATCATGGCGGATACCCTCCGCGGCGGACCTATCCTCCACAGCGGCGCGTACCACATCCTGTTGTGCACACCCCGATCTGCAATCAGCGGTGAGGCCGACCTTCAGAGGTTCAGGGCGATCTGGTTCGTCTGGTTCGAGAAGCCGGACTGGATGACCTCAGCTATCGGAGCGGAAGCCGTTTCGGAGGTGGGTGTTGTCGCAGAACGGCTTCGTCGATGAGCCACCGCACCGGCACAGACGGCAGCTCTGAAGTCGCTGAACGGTTCGTCCAGTGCCCGCACAGATCTCGAGGTTCCCGTTTACCTGGAGCGGTCCGTTGGTGAGCGGATCGATGCTGAGCTCTCCTCCACGCTCCTTCAGCGGTGCAGACTCGATGGTGACAGGCTCGCCGGTCGCGATGAAGCCATCGGCACGATGTGAATTGTCGCAGAACGGTTTGTTCTTGGACTCTCCGCACCGACACAGCGTGGCCCTCAGCTGGCGACCGTGGCCCTCCAGTGCCATGTCCGCGCGCACCCCGTAGGGACCGTTCTCGCGGGTGCGCAGCACGTTGACGGGAGGAGCAGTCTCATCGGCTCCGCCGTCGTGTCGTTCGTAGGTGATCGCGCCGGAGGGGCAGGCGTGCGCGGTTCGGACCACGGCTTCGACCGAGGTGACCTCAGGATGGAGCCAGGGGCCCGAGACATTGGCGAGGTAGACGCCAGGCTGCGTCATCACACAGCGGCGGGAGTGGATGCAGCGCTTCCCATCAAAGCGCAGGGTCATCTCGCTGGTGACGGCGACGTTGGGGTCGGCCTCATCTTCCGCCGCGCGATTCTGGATCTCGGCCGCCGACTCTTCCTCCGGTGCCCCACCAGACAGCTCATCGACGTGCAGCGAGATGTGCTCCTCGAAGCGCTCATGCAGGCGCCTGAGCCTCACCGCCAGCCCCGTCAGCCGATCAGCGACATCGCCGAACGGGGCCGTGCTGGCCAGCGTCCGGGCCCGGTGCGCGATCTCATCGGCACGCTCGGCGAGGATCTGGGCGGCGCAGCTCTGCACGAGCTGTCCGTTGGAGGGCGGCAGAGCCAGGGTCAGACCACCGGTGCTCCCGGCGTGCGGTCCAGAGTTGATCCCAGACGGCAGGCGCGCCGCCACCTCCGCTACCACTCCGGCGACCACCATCAGCTCCCCAGAGGCACCGGCCAGCCCCTGTCGGAGTCCCAGCGGCAGCGGAGAGGGAGAGAAGACCTGCGACAGAGTGCGCATCATCAGCGCGTACAGGGCATCGCCGATGTCGACAGCGCTGATCGCGAGCGGTGCGTTGATGACGGCTGCATTGGGATCGCCGATCCGAGCAGACAGCGCGGGATCGGTCGCTGAGCGGTGAGCAGGCTCAAACTCCGGACGGGCCGCTGTCATCACAGCCAGCTCTTCCCCGATTCGCTTGAAGGTGGCGTAGTGCGACGTCTCCGAGTGAGCGGGAGCCCCTTCCCCCTGGACGACGATCTCCTCAATGGCACGCAGCGCCGAGGAAAGATCGGTCACCTCAAAGAGGCCGTGAAGGCGGAATTCTGCGGCGGAGATCTGAGATGCGCCGTGACCGACGAACACCTCATCTTCACCGTAGCGCTCCACCAGATCGTGCAGAGCCCGGGCGATGCCATGGTAGAGGTGTCCCTGAGAGCCGTAGTCCTGTGGCATCGGGGTGAGCAGATCTGCCCGGGCGAGGCGCGTGTAGTGGGCGGGGTGGTCAAAGCCAGCGCCGTCCTCCATCTCGATCCCCTCGGGGCGCTCGATGAACGCAAAGTGCGCGACAGAGGCCACGCAGAACCGCCGAAGCGAGAAGACGACGTCCGCAGGAAACCGCCCGGCGGGGACCGGAAAGGTGGGCCGGGTCAGCTGAGGGGATGCCCCCAGCGCGGCGAGGATGTTGTTCACCAGGCCGAGGTGGAGCATCTCCTCCAGGGCGACCTGCCTCAGGTCACCGCGCCAGCGCTCGATGACCTCCAGATCCGCCGCGGTGCAGGTCTCGTCCGGCTCCCGCTTCAGCGACCACATGGCGTAGAGGTAGGTGCACATGACGGTGTGCTCAAACTCAGCGGCCTCACAGAGGAGGTAGAGCAGCTCCTCGCGATCCTGAACGACGATGTCTCTGCTCATGGCTGCCCCTGGTGTCGGTGAATGGCACAGTACCAGGAGGCCCGGAGTGGAGACTCGGGCCGATGTCACAGACCTCTCCGGCGAGACATCCCCGGAGCCGGGCATCGTTGAGAGCTTCTCCCGGTCCGGGAGCGCCTGGATCAGGATGATGGCCGTATCATCCCCGGACGGCGATGGCCTCGATGCCGAGCATGTGTACTGCGATCAGACCTCGGATGGTGGCGGCTGGACCCTGCTGTCCTGGACCGGCGACAGCGATCTCATCGCCCAGTCCACGGAGATCGGCCTCGGGCACACCGCCGCGGCGATCTCCGGCTATCAGAATCTCGAAGACTACACTTACTCCGGCTTCTGTGACTACGAGAGCACCGTGTTCCCGGCACCAAAGAACGGCGGCGTCGTGATCGTGCGCTACCCGTTTGTTTTCGAGCCGAGGTGAGTGCCGCCCCAGCAGCAACGGGGGTTCCACACCGGGTGGGCGATCCAGGGTCGAAGAAATCGCATGTAATCGAGTGAAACGCTGTGTATGCGATCTTTCGCCAGCAACGGATGATGATGAGGGTGTCGATGAAAACAACCGATGCTCAACCCGGAAAATCCCATGCTGCTTTCTACTCTCGCCCTGTTCGCCTCCCTGATGACCTCTACGGCCTCCGCTGAGTCTCTTGGCCGCGACCTGACGGGTCGGTCGGTGGTGATTGAGGTCTCTCCAGTCAAGACCGCCGTGGTGTTCTGGTCGCTGGACTGCACCGAGTGCATCTCGGAGATGGTGAAGTTGGAGTCTGCCGGCATCGACATGGTCGCCATCAACACCGACTCCGCTGCCGTCGCGTCCCGCCTCCGTGCCGCCGTGCGGACCCACGGCATCAGCAGCCCCATCATCTCCGACGCCAGCGGCCGCCTCCAGCGACAGTTCCAGCTCGTTGAGGGCGTCGTTGTCATCAACGAGCTGGGCGTCTTGGAGAGCCGCAGCACCGAGATCCACACTGCCGCTGCGCTGGCACCGTCCCCGAATGGTGTCGTCTGGATGGACTGAGAGGCAGTCTCCTTACCTCGCCCCCGGTGAGCAGTGGTGGCAGGCCGCGCAGGTCATCAGGAGCATGCCGTAGTCGCTGCCCTACTGCTGCTCATCCGCCACGATCTTGCCATCGACCAGTCGCACAATCCGCTTCGCACTCGCCATCACCTTGGGGTCATGGGTCGCGAACACAAACGTGATCCCCTGCTCGGTGTTGAGGCGCTTCATCAGCGCGATCAGCTCGTCGCCAGTCTTCGAGTCGAGGTTGGCGGTCGGCTCGTCCGCCAACACAATGGCGGGATGGCCAGCTATCGCCCGGGCGACCGCGACCCGCTGCTGCTGACCACCAGACAGCTCGTTGGGACGGCGATTCTCCATGCCCGCCAGGCCGACAGCCTTCAGCGTCGCCATGACCTGTGCCTTGCGCTCTGCCGGGGGCTTGCCCTGGAGCAGCAGCACGAACTCGGCGTTCTCGTAGGCGGAGAGCACCGGGATGAGGTTGTAGGCCTGGAACACGAACCCGATGCGGTGCAGCCGGATCTTGGAGCGTGCGGTGGCGGAGATGCCGGCGAGGTGCTGGCCGTCGACGGTGACGGTGCCGCCGCTGGGCTCGTCGAGGCCACCGATGAGGTTGAGCAGGGTGGACTTGCCCGAGCCTGATGGCCCCATCAGGACGGTGAACTCGCCCTGCTCGATGTCGAGGTCTACTCCGTCGAGTGCTTTGACCGTGATGGCGCCCTGGGTGTACTCCCGCTTGAGGTCGCGGACAGAGACGATCGACATGGTGTGCTCCAACAGGCTCAGATGTGCCGCATGGACTCGACCGGCTTGAGGCGCGAGGCCCGCCAGGCCGGGTAGATTGCGGTGAGGACGACCAGGACGAGCCCGATCACCGAGTAGATGATCAGCCGCTCCCAGTCCGGTGCGGCGTGGACGACTGCAGAGAGGGTGACGCCGCCGGTAGTCATGGCCTCGCCCATCATCTCCGAGTAGTCGATCCCGTGGACGATCAGCGGCCAGCTCGCGAGCATGCCGATGCCGATGCCCAGCGCAATGGAGACCACCCCGAGCACGAGGCCCTCCAGCATGATGATGGTCACCAGCCGACGCGGTGAGGTGCCGACTGCGAGCATCACGCCGAACTCTCGGATGCGCTCCATGACGCTCATCAGCACCGTGTTGAGCACGCCCAGTGCCACGATGAGCCCGATGATCGCCATGATGGTGTTGTTGCTGGCCCGGTCGATCTGGATCATGCTGTGCATCTCCGGAAGGGCCTCGGGCCAGGCGAGGACCTCGATGTCAGAGACGCCTGAGAGCGCCGACTTTGCCAGCGCGGTGGCCTGAGCGGTGTCATCGGGGTTGTTGAGGTGGATGGAGATCTGGTTGACCGCGTCGGGCAGGGCGAGGACTTCCTGGGCGGCGGGCAGGGTGATGATGCCGATGAAGCCGTCGATGTTCTTCGCGCCGGTGTGGATGAGGCCGCGCACCCGGAACAGCCGGCTGCTGGTCTCGCCCTCGCCCTGCGCCATCAGCACGACCTTGTCGCCCAGCCCCACCTGGAGGCTCTCGGCGAGCAGGCTGCCGATGAGGATGCCGCGGTCGTCGGTGAGGTACTCGCCCTCAACGACCTTGTCCTGCCAGTCGCTGACCTGGGGCTCGATGGCCGGATCGATCGCGGTGAGCATCACGCCGACCGAATTGACCGGCGACATCAGCAGCCCCTGGAGGACCGAGCGCCGCACGATGGTGGCGTCTGGGAAGGCTGCGGTGAGGGTGGCGGCGGTCGCGGTGGCGTTCTGGACGACCAGCCGGCTGTCGCGCTCTGCCTGCCAGCCCTCGCCCTGGACCACGACGTGCCCGGCCATCGTGGAGATGCCGGTGCTGATCATGGCCTGGTAGGAGCCGAAGGTGAGGTTGTTGGAGACGATCATCAGCGCGAGGCCAAACGAGATCGCGGCCATGGTGATGAGGGTCCGCCGGAGGTTGCGGAAGGTGTTCCGGATGGCGAGCTTGAGGAGCATTACACCTGCCTCATGGCTTCGACCGGGCGGAGCCGGGCGGCGCGGAGGGCTGGCCAGAAGGCGGCGAGGACGGAGACGACAAACACACAGGCGAGGGTCGCCACGACCCCGATGGGCCGCACCACACCCTTGATGACCGGGTCGAACTGCATGCCCTGCATCGAGAAGCCTTCGCCCCCGCCGCCAGAC
>JBLHNG010000230.1:0-10663 GCA_047621685.1 Myxococcota bacterium
TGGCACGTTGGGTGCGCCGCTGGTGTGGATCTTCGGCGCGGTGGGTGCCTACAACGCGGTGATGTTTGGCTATGTGCTGTTTGCTTCGTGGGCTGGTCGGCGGCTGGCGCGCAGCCTGGGGGCCTCGGATGTGGCGAGCTGGGTGGGCGCGACGGGGCTGGCGGGCAGCGCGTGGATGATCTGTGAGCTGCACAACGGCATCTCGGAGGCGGTGAACATCGGGCCGGTGGCCCTCGCACTGGCCTGGAGCGAGGACGCTGCCCGGGGCGGAACCTTCAAGGGCTGGGCCAAGGCGGGACTCGGGGTCGGGCTGGCGGCAGTGGCGTCGCCGTACCTGGGGCTCGGCGCGGGCATCGCGGTGGCGGTGCGGGGGCTGCCGATGATCCGGCAGGCGTGGCTGGGGGCAGTGGTCGCGGTGATGGTTGCCGCACCGCCTATCTTCGCCCTGCGTACTCAGCTTCACGCCGAAGACGCCATCGTCAAGCACCCCGACGCAATGAACGAGCAGCTCGCCCTGCACAACGCGGTGGATCCGCGCACGTTTGTCGCCCCGCTCGGCTTCCGCTCCGTCGACCTCTCTGCGGAGGGCTTCGAGCACAGCATGTACCTCGGACTCGTTGCTTTGCTTCTGGCGGGGCTGGTGGTCTGGCGGCAGCGGTGGTGGGGGCTGGCGGCGGTGGTGTGTCTGTCGTGTGCGCTGGGGCCGTACCTGTTCTGGGGCGACGGCTGGCTGGTGACCGGCGGGGCGCGGCTTCGGCTGCCGTGGTGGGCGCTGCAGAAGCTGGCCCCCGGTCTCGCGGTGACCCACCCGCTGCGGCTGGCGGTCCCGGCCCTGGCGATCGTGGTGGGGCTCGCAGCGGTGGGTGCGGACCGGCTGGGGCGCTGGAAGGGGGCGGCGGCGGTGGTGGTGCTGCTCGACGGCCTGCTGCTCTCCGGTGCGCCGTGGCCGATCCTCACTGCCGATGCCACTCCACCTGCGGTCCATGAGCAGATCCGTCGGGAGCCCGGGGAGGCTGTCCAGTGGGGGGTGCTCGACTTGCCGACGGACGCTGGAATGACCATGGCGACCAGCCGCTACCTGTTCTGGCAGTCCACCCATCGCTTGCCGATTCCCTACAGTCCCGACGCCCGGGCGAGCACCTGTCGGCTGCTCAATGAGCCCTCGTTCCGCGTCCTCGCCGCCCTCTGCCAGCGTCGGCCCGATGAGCACGCCCGGCTCAACCTCGCCAGCGCCGGACCCGGCAACAACCACCCCACCCGGCTCACCCAGGCGAAGATCCGCTACATCGTCCTGCACCACGACATCGATCCATCCGTCACCGAGGCCCTGCGCGCTGAGCTGACCGGAAAGCTGGGGCCGGGATCGGAGGAGGAGGGGGCGACGATGTGGGACCTGATGTCATCAGGGAGGTGACATGGGCGTGAACAAGGCAATAGCCTATGGTGGATGTTCCCTGGTCTGGACTACAAAATCCGCACGCCACCACCCTCATCCGGCTCCCGCATGCCCGAGCCCACCGAGCACCTGATCCGCTATCGGATCAGCAGCCAGCACCACCTGCCGATCATCCAGGACGCCACGGACTGGATGTCCGCCATCGGTGCAGCACTGCATGGCCTCGGACGGATCGGGGGGATTCGGCGCATGGCCTGCGAGCAGATGCCCAACGGCGACATCATCATCAACGACCTCACCAACCGGCTCCGGTATGTCGTGCAGATCCTGCCGCCGCCGAGCACAGAGTACGACGACGATGAGGTCACCGAGATGGTGATGCGGCTTCCGCTCTAAGCGTTGATCCCTGCCAGCACCCGGCTCACCCGGAGGAGGGTGCACCCCTGACCGTCTTCCGGTGTGCCGTGGAGCACCAGCCGCACGCCGGAGCTCCCCACAACGCGCTGTCCAGGGGAGACATTGAGGCGCTCCAGCCGGACCCGCCTGCTGACATCGATGGTCTCAAGGTCGCCCCAGGGCTGCTCGGTGCGCGTCCAGGTCTGCTCAGCGGCGGTGGCGGACAGGGTGAGGCGTGGGCTGGCGCCGTTGGGGAACACATCGAACTTGGTCAGGACCACCCCCGCGGCGATCACGGCGGGATGGGTCATGCCGGGGGCGGGGGGGAGGAGGAGGAAGCGGAGCAGCATCCGGGCGGCGCTCTCCAGGAGCTGGAATCGACCCTGCTGGAGGATGAAGGTCACCTGTCGGGCCAGCGCGGTGTAATCGAGGGCGTCGGTGAGGATGTCGCTGTCTGCGGCGGGGCGGGTGTCGACGTCAGCCCACAGGTCCAGCCGGATGCACTGCGGGGTGGTTCGCTCGCGCGGCAGGCAGCCGATCACACACTCCACCCGCAACCCGTCAATGGCGATTCGCCCGATCATCCTGCCTCCATGGGACCGCCGATGGAGCGCCCCCCGTCTACTGCGATGTCCTGCCCGGTGATGTAGGGCGAGCGGACGAGGAATACCACGGTCCGGGCGATGTCTGCCGCAGTGCCGAAGCGACCGGCCGGGATGGTCTGTTGGATGGCCGAGAGGGCCTCGTCGGTGAAGTCGACCGGCGGCAGGACGGTTCCTGGCGAGATGGCGTTGACCCGAACCAACGGAGCCAGCTCCAGGGCCAGCGCACGGGTGAGCATCAGCAGCCCGGCCTTGGAGACAGAGTAGTGGGCATAGCCGGGCGTCGGTCGCACCCCGCCGATGTCGCCGATGTTCACGATCAGCCCGCCGCCGGGCAGCGTGCTGGCCTTCAGCCCCGGCAGGAGGCCCTGGGCGAGCAGGAACGGCGCCCGGGTGTTGACCGCCTGCATGGTGTCCCACTGCGCGACGGTGATCTCTGCCGCAGGCACGGGCGCGTAGATGCCCGCGTTGTTGACCAGGACGTCGACTGCTCCAGCGGCTTCGATCACCGCTCGGCAGCCCTCGGGCGTGGCGAGGTCGGCCTGGACGAGATCCACCCGCCGCCCCATCGCAGTCAGCCGCTCCGCCAGTGCCTCAGCCGGCTGCTTCGAGCGGCTGTAGTGCAGGATGAGATCGAAGCCCGCCTCAGCCAGCGCGGTCGCGATCGCCGCGCCTATCCGGATTCCGCCGCCAGTGATGAGTGCATGCATGGGCTTTCCTTTATCGGCACTGGTCACGGGAGGTTTGATCGGCGGACACTTCGGCCCCTGATCTGGAGTCTCAGGTGGCCCGGGCGCGCAGGGGGAACCTGTAGAGGACCGTGTCGGAGGGCCGGAGGGCGCCGTAAGCCGGGGGCGGAGACGGGTTGGCGATACCGCCACACTTCAAGGATTCGCCTATCTCTGCTCTAGATGTTGTCTGCCCTGTTCTGCTCGCCCTTCGGTCTTCTCAGCGTCATGGCTCAGGATGATGGCGGGTTCTTCCCCCCGTGTGAGCTGAGGTACGCCATCGTCCGCGCCATTCTTTTTCTGGCCACTTCGCACCAACGCTGGCCGTTGGCCCGCTTATGTCGCTTCGCTCAAGGGGGGCTGCACTCTCTCCGTTCGCCGCTTTACAGCGACTTCTCTCCGGGAGTGCCCGCCTTGCGGCCGCTCCCCCTGTGACCCCCCAGCATGACACCAGTCGCCGCTCCCCTGGACTACCCGCCCAGCGGACACCAGCCCGACACCCGTCTACAGATAAAGAACCCAGACAATGCCTTCCCCACTCTCCAATCCGCTCCTCAGCGTGGTGATCCCGGTCTACAACGAGCAGGCCACCATCGCTGAGATCATCGCCCGGGTGCTCCGTCAGCCATTCGCCATCGAGGTGATCGCGGTGGACGATGGCAGCACCGATGGTTCTCTGGCGATCCTGGAGGCGCTGGAGGCGCAGATCCCCGCGCTCCGCATCCTGGCCCTGCCCGACAATGCGGGCAAAGGCGCTGCCCTGAGGCGGGGGTTCTCCGAGGCGAAGGGCGACATCATCATCGTCCAGGACGCCGACCTGGAGTACGACCCCGCGGACTACCCCGTCCTGCTGGTCACGCTGCTGGACGGTCGGGCGGATGTGGTCTATGGAAGCCGCTTCCTCGGCGGGCCCCATCGGGTGCTCAACTACCACCACTACATCGCCAATCGCTTCCTCACCAACCTCTCCAATGTCTGCACCAACCTCAACCTGACGGACATGGAGACCTGCTACAAGGCGTTTCGCAGGGAGGTGCTCGACGGGCTGGTGCTCCGGGAGGACCGATTCGGCTTCGAGCCGGAGTTCACCGCACGGATCGCCTCTCGGAAGCTGCGGATCTATGAGGTGCCCATCTCCTACTCTGGTCGGGACTACGACGAAGGCAAGAAGATCGGCTGGCGAGACGGTGCCTGGGCGATCTGGGTGATCCTCCGCAGCCGAATCGAAGAGAAGGCGAGACCTTGAGGCTCATCGCGAGGTATGATCCCGATGATGAAGTCGCTCGGCGAGATCCTGCTCGGCTACAAAGACGATCCTGACAAGGAACGTGAGCGCGCCCGTATTCTCAAGGAGGCGCGGGATTGGGAGGAGTCGGTGGTCGTGGGCGAGGAGCGAGAGCGCCTCGTCATTCGGCCTCCACCGCCAGACCTCGATGGCACGGACCCCCTCCGGCTCCGGCTTGAGGACGCGCTCCCCAGGCTCAACCCGGTACAGCGGCAGACCATCCAGGCGCTGCTGGATTCGTGGGGCGTCTGAGTCCTCCCGGTCTCCCCGTCGGGATCCTGCTCGCCGCCTGCATCCACTTCGCCCTGGTGGCTGCACTGGACCTGCGGGACTTCCCTGGACCGGGCGGCACGCTGCTGGTCGCGGATCTCGCACGCGGGACGGTGACGGAGGGACTGTCGTCCTGGCTGGGATGGCCGCTGGTGTGGCTGCTGGGACCGGTCGTGGGGGCACGGGCGCTGATGAGTGCCGGAGTGCTGGCTGCGGTGTGCGGGGCGGCGCTGGGGGGGCGGGCCCGGGGGGGGTACGGCGAGCGGTGTCCTTGCGGCACTGCTGGTGGGGTGCTGGTCGCTGAGTGCGGGGCAGGGGTGGCTGCTGAGCGGGAGCACGGTGGCCTGGGGGCTGTCGTGGCTGGGGCTGGGCCTGACCTGGGACGGCGCCCGACGCGATGTGCCGGGCGTGGTCGGGCTGGGCGCGGGGCTGCTGGTGCTCGCTGCCGCTGCAAAGCCCAACGCCCTGGCCGCGCTCCCGCTGGTGGCGGTGGCGGTGCTGCTGGCGGAGCGTCGGGGCGTGATCGTGGGGGCGATGGTGGCCGGCGGGCTGCTCGCGCTGCCGGTCGCGTGGCTCACCCTGCCCACCGCCACACCCTGGCTCGCCGCGCAGGCCGTCGGGACGACGGGGGGCTCTGCCAGTCTTGGGGCAATGATCGTGAAGCAGGGGCGCCTCCCGCTGGTGGTGGGGCTGGCGATCCTGACCGCGGGTCTCGCCCGCAGCCGACCGGCAGCCGCAGCGACGGTGCTGGTGCTGCTCGGCGCGGCGGTGGTGATCGCCACCCGGGGCGAGCGCCTCCACCCCCGCCACCTCCTGCCGCTGTGCTTCGGGCTGGTCGCGGTCGCGAGCCTGGCATCGCGCAGCCGGGTCGCTGCGGTGGCGCTGGTTGCCCTGGCCCTGGCGGACACCATCGGCTGGAGCCATGCCTTTGCTGATCAGCGCGCTGAGCACCTCGACACCGCCCCCTCCGCGGCCCCTTCGCTGCCCTGGCCGACCTACCGAGAGCCGACGTGGTCGGTGTTCTATGAGAGCTCGACCCCCGGGGCGATCTCGCTGATGGCCCACGCCACAGACGCAACCGGCGGCGTGGTGCTGCTGCCCCTGGTCGACCGCCGGGAGAGCCACGCCACCGCCGCCGCTGCCGTCGCTGGACACGCCTCGATCGTCCTGACCTTCTCCCGATGCTGCCGACGGGACGAGCCGGTGACGGACTGCTCAGAGCGCCTCGCCGCCGCGCTTCGGGCCAGCCCGGCCAGCGCGATCCTCCCCACCCAGAGTCGAGCGGTCCCCGAGGCCCACCGCCCCCTCGCCGAGGCCCTGCTCACCACGCTGCGTCCCCGAAGTCGACGCAGCACCGAGCGGTGGCAAGTGGTGACCGGCTCCGGCGACGGACCGATGCCCTGCGCCTCTCGATGATACGGTTCCGCACTGAGGGAGGATGCGATGAAGGCAGCGGTGATTGGTGCAGGATCCTGGGGCACGGCGCTGGCGATGCAGCTGGGCCGGGCGGGCAACGATGTGCGGCTGTGGGACCACAGACCCGAGCGCGCCGCACAGATGGAGGTCGCGCGCTGCAACGCCCGCTACCTGCCGGACTTCACCTTCCCCGACACCCTCCATGTCTACAGCGACATGGCCGAGGCCCTCGACGGTGCCGCGCTGGTGGTCGAGGTGATCCCCAGCCAGTCCGTCCGGGAGGTCATGACCGCCGCCGCCCCGCTGATCTCTGAGGATGCGATCATCTGCTGCGCGAGCAAGGGCATCGAGTCGGGCACCCTGATGACCATGGAAGAAGTCCTCAAGGAGGTCTTCCCGCCGTCGCGTCACCACCGGATCAACTACCTCGCCGGCCCCTCGTTCGCCCGAGAGGTCGCTGCCGACCTGCCCACCACGGTGGTCATCGCCGGTCGGGACGAGGACTGCGCCCACATCGTCGCCGACGCCTTCCATGCCGGCAGCTTCCGGGTCTACCACACCGAGGACATCGTCGGCGCGGAGCTGGGCGGGGCGCTGAAGAACATCATCGCCATCGCCTGTGGGGTCGCGGATGGCATCGGCCTGGGGCTCAACGCCCGCGCCGCCCTGATGACCCGGGGACTCGCGGAGATCTCCCGTCTCGCCATCGCCCGGGGCGCCAACCCCCTGACCCTCTCCGGCCTCGCCGGCATGGGCGACCTCGTGCTGACCTGCACCGGCAACCTCTCCCGGAACCGTCGGGTCGGTCTCGCGCTGGGTCAGGGCCGGACCCTCGAAGCGATCTGCACCGAGCTTGGACAGGTCGTCGAGGGTGTGGTCACCACCCGCACCGCCCGGGAGCTGGCGGCTCAGAGTGGTGTGGAGATGCCGATCACCGAGCAGATGTACCAGGTGCTCTACGCCGACAAGCCGGTGCCCCTCGCCATGCGCGATCTGATGGGGCGGGAGCGCAAGGCCGAGCGCGGCTGATTAGCTCGGGCTCAGACCGCGGCGAAGCTCTGTCAGTGCTGCGAGGATCATCGCCACCCCGGCGGGGGTGTAGCCCCAGGGCACGATGAGGTGGGCGTGCTCTCGGCAGGGCGCGACGAACTGGTTGTGCATCGGACGGACCGTGTCGAGGTACTGGGCCATCGTCTGCTCCGGGCTGCGACCGCGCTCGGCCATGTCCCGCTTCATTCGCCGAATCAGCCGTACGTCCGCCGGGGTATCCACGAAGATTCGCAGGTCCATGCGCTCTCGCAGCGCCGGCTCGTGGAGCACCATGATGCCTTCGAGCAGGATGATCGGAGCGGAGGCGATGCGTCGGGTGGTGTGGGCGCGGCAGTGGGTGGCGAAGTCGTACTCTGGGAGGTCCACGGAGCCACCGCTGAGCAGCTGATCGAGCTGGGAGACCAGCAGATCGGTCTCCAGAGCGTCGGGGTGGTCGAAGTTAAACACCCGGCGCTGCTCGGGGGGCAGGAGACTGAGGTCCCGGTAGTAGCTGTCGTGCTGGATTGCGACGATTCCAGGGGCCAGCGCGGCCTCCACAGCCTCGCTGATCCGGCTCTTGCCAGAGCCAGAGCCACCGGCGATGCCGATCACGAGGGGAGCAGTGCGGCTGTTCAGCCAGTCGATGTGGGCGTCGAATTCGGACATGTCGCCCGCTTATCCTGCTGGGGTTTCATGCGTAGTGCGCCAGCAGGCAGCCAGCACTCATGGAGGTGGACCCAGCATGCCGCCCCGTCTCGGACCTCAAACACCGCTGAGCTGAGCCGCCCGTTGTCCGCCGCGCTGTTCCGAGCACCGGACTGGTACTCCTCGTAGGTCACACCCCACAGCGCGACGTCGCCAGTGACGAGGAGCGCCTGGAAGGAGAACGCCGTCACCTGGATGCGGAAGTCCGGGTTGGCCCCGTGGCTGGCGGCAAGCATCGCGGCGAGGTCCTCGCGGCTGCTGCGGATTCCGCCGGGGAAGATGTAGCCGAAGTCCTCTCGGAACCGGGCCACAACGGATGCGGCCTCATCGGGGGGAGCGGTGCCGGCGTACCAGCGCACGAAGAACCGGTGCAGGTCCACGACCTCGGCTCTCAGCAGGGTCTCAGTATGGTGTGTTTCGTCCTGGCTCATGGCTCACAGTATGACGGTCCGCCGCCGAAGTGGTGTGGTTACGATCGGGCATGACCCTCCGCCTCCAGCTCAGCATCAAGCCCGTCCATCGCGCCGACCTCCTCATGCTCGCCGCGCAGGTCTGGTCAGTGCTCAAAGGGCAGGTGTTTCTCGACGACGCCACCCACTTCGCGCTCGGTCACCGCAGCCGGGGGACCGCCATCGCGAAGATCGGAAACCCCATCGTCGCCGACAACGACGCGGTGGCGGTGTTCAGTGGGTCGAGCCGGTACGACGGCGCTCACTCCGTCTCGCTGCGCTTTCGCCATGAGCTGGACCTCAGCCTGTCCTGGAAGGCTGTGCCGGCCGACCTGCTCGACCGCTGTGAGGCGCTCTGTGTGGCCCTGGACGTGGTGCTCGGGGATCAGGCGTGGTTCTTCTTCTCGGGACTCGACGGCGACTATGGAGCCCGCCTCCGCCCAGATCCACCACGCTGGCACCGCTGGCTGCATGGACCGCGAATCCTCGATGTCCTCGACACCCGGCTGCCCGGGGTGGTCGACACCCTCCGCGAGATCCCGCTGCCGTCCGGGGTGACCTGCCAGGCGCAGGGGCACCTCGTCTTCGTGCGGTGGTGTGATGCCCTGGAGCCGGCTCTGCGAGAGCGCGCGGCGTGCGACCGGGAGCAGCCTCCTGGCCGAGACGTTTGCCTGGAAGCTGGAGGACGTTGACGGCTTCCCACCCGCCACCCCGGACCGGTCGAGGCACCCTGGGCGGTGAGGGAGCTGGTCAAGTCGGTGCGTCGGCGTCACCACCGCAAGGCTGCAAAGCAGCTCGCGGCGCTGTCAGAGGCGCACATCCACGAGGCGCTGGGGCCTCCGAGCGTTTCTCAAGAACCATGGCGTGATGTGTAGGCAGAATCTCGTAGTCCCATGTGATCGCACCTGAAGACACACGATGAACCTGACCACCCCGCTCGCCCTCTCCCTCGTACTGCTGACCGCCTGCGGCGACAAAGACACCGGCAGCGATGTCACCGACATGGCCAGGATGGCACCGGCATGTACCACCGGGTCTGTAGCCCCGAGCTGCTCATCGAGTACATCCACTCCAGCGGCGAGACCGAGCACCTCCAACGCCGTCGTCGACGGTGGAATCAGCGACTACAGCGCCTTCGCCAGCACCGGGCCGGATCGCCTACGGGAGCACCTCGCAAGCCATCCCCACCATCAGCAGGAGCGAATCCGTCGCCTCCAGCCGGCCTCTGCGCTGGTCGCCATGGCCCGGCATCAGGTGGAGTAGGGCGCTCAGCCCTTCGCCTGACCGAAGCTCTCCCCGCCCTCCGCCAGCCAGGCAGCCTCTTCGGCGGTGTGCTCCCGGCCGAGGATCGGGTTGCGGTGCGGGAAGCGATTGAACCGGGCGATGATGTCCCGGTGCTTCTCGGCGAAGCCACGCAGGTAGATCGCATAGCCGCGCTGGTCGGCGGGTGCGGTGTCGACGAGTCGGGTGAACTCGACCACACAGCGCTCCTGGAGTGCGAGATCCTCGGTGTGCTCCAGGGGCATCAGCAGGAAGGTCTGCTGGTGGAGGCCGAGGTCGCGGTGGAGGTCGAGGTCGAGGGCAGCCAGGGTGAGGGCGCAGGCTGCCGGATCCTGGGCGAAGGCGGTCGGGGTGCCCCGGTGGATGTTCCGGGAGAGCTGATCGAGCACGAGGATCAGCGCCAGTCGACCGTGCAGCGACACCCGCCACTCGTCGAGCTGACCCGCAGCCGCCTCAGCGTGGAGCGCACCGAACCGAGCGATGATCTCCGCGTCGAGGTCTGGCCCGCCCTGCCACCACATGGTCTGCTTGCTGTCGTCGGCCAGGGCAGTCAGGTCCGTGGAGCCGAACCAGAACGTCAGGACTTCCGCGATGGTGTCGTGCACAGTCACCTCCATGGGATTCGGCTATCCCCTGAACGACTCTGCTGCACCGGGATGGGGCACCTCCTCGGTGCGTGACTTCGCGTTCGGCTACCCGACCGCCGCCAGAAACAGCGCGCTCATTATCCCCAGCGCGACCATCACGCCGATGACCAGCTTCAGGCGCTTCTCGCTGCGGATCGTGTGCAGCAGCCGCTCCTCAAAGGACTCCACCTCCAGCAGCGCCCCGCGCCGTGCCTCGGCCACGTTGTCGAGCGCCTGGGCCTGCACGGCGAGCTGAGCGTGCATGTCGGAGATCTGCATGCGGGCGATCTCTGCACCCCGGCGGAGCTTGTCGAGGCGGGTGTGGTCGCTGGAGAGACGGGTGACCTCAGCCTGGGCGGCGGCGAGCTTCTCCTCCAGGCTGCTCTGTCGGGCGAGGGCCTGCTCGTCGAGCTTCTCATTGGCTCCATCGAGCCAGTCGTCGGTGACATCCCGGGGCACCCACCAGCTCGACGCATCCAG
>JBLHNG010000231.1:0-10647 GCA_047621685.1 Myxococcota bacterium
GGGCGAAGAAGAGCATCTACACCGCGCCGATCAAGGCCCTGGTCAGCGAGAAGTTCTTCGACCTCTGCCGCCTGTTCGGTGCGGAGTACGTCGGCATGGTCACCGGCGACGGCACCATCAACCGCGACGCCCCGATCATCTGCTGCACCGCCGAGATCCTGGAGAAGCTCTCCATGAACCGCGGGGGCACCGGGTTCTCAGCGGTGATCATGGACGAGTTCCACTACTACGGCGACCGCGACCGGGGCCGGGCCTGGCAGATCCCGCTGCTGACGATGCCCAAGGCCCGCTTCCTCCTGATGTCCGCCACCCTCGGAGACACCAGCGAGATCGCGATGGACCTCGAAGAGCGCACTGGAGCACCGGTCGTCGAGGTCACCAGCGCTGAGCGACCGGTCCCGCTGACCTTTCGCTATGCGACCACCCCGATCCACGAGACCCTCGCCCGCACCGTCCTTGACGGCTATGCGCCGGTCTACGTCGTGCACTTCACCCAGCGACAGGCCGCCGAGACGGCTGGTGCCCTCCTCAGCAGCGACTTCTGCAGCAAGGCCGAGAAGAAGATCATCGAGACGGCGGTCAAGGGCTTCCGGTTCGACAGCCCCTACGGCTCCACCCTGCGCCGGTACCTCACCCACGGCATCGGCCTCCACCACGCCGGGCTGCTGCCCAAGTACCGCCTGCTGGTGGAGAAGCTCGCCCAGTCCGGGCTGCTCAAGGCCATCTGCGGCACCGACACGCTGGGGGTTGGCATCAACGTGCCGATCCGCACCGTGCTGTTCACCCAGCTGTGCAAGTACGACGGCGAGAAGGTCGGCGTCCTCACGGTGCGGGACTTCAAGCAGATCTCGGGGCGGGCGGGTCGCAAGGGCTTCGACGACGAGGGGCTGGTGCTCGCCCAGGCCCCGGCGTGGGTCATCGAGAACAACCGGCTGGCCGAGGCTGTGGCCTCCGGCAAGCGAAACAAGAAGAAGTTCGTCCGCCGCAAGCCCCCGAACCGGGGCTACAAGCACTGGGACGAGCAGACCTTCGAGCGGCTCATCGCCAAGCCCCCGGAGGCCCTGGTGAGCCAGTTCTCCCTCGACCACGGCCTGCTCATCAGCATGCTGCGCAGTGCCGACGAGATCGTCGACGGCGAGCGCGGAGACGGTCTGAAGGCCCTCCACACCCTCATCGACGACGCCCACACCGGCCAGCGCCAGACCGAAACCCTCCACACCCAGGCCGATCAGCTGCTGGCGGATCTGGTGGAGGCCGGGCTTGTGGATGAGACCGATCACACCGTCCGCGAGGGGCTCCAGCGCGACTTCTCGCTGCACCAGTCCCTCTCGCTGTTCCTCCTGCATGCCCTGAGCCTGCTGGACAAGGAGGCCGAGGACTACCACCTCGACGTCCTGACCATGGTGGAGGCCGTCCTGGAGCACCCCCGGGCAATCCTCTACGCCCAGGTCAGCCAGATCAAGGGCAAGCTCATCGGGGAGCTGAAGGCCGCCGGGGTGCCCTACGAGGAGCGCGTTGCGGAGCTGGAGACCATCACCTGGAACAAGCCGAAAGAGACCTGGATCTACACCCACTTCAACGAGTACGCCGCCACCCGGCCCTGGGTCACCGAGGAGGCCATCCGGCCCAAGTCCATCGCTCGGGAGATGGTCGAGCAGTACGCGGCGTTTCACCAGTACATCAGCGAACTCAAGATGATCCGGGCGGAGGGGGTGCTGCTTCGGTATCTCACCCAGGTCTACCAGGCCCTCGCCCGGATCGTGCCTGAGGACGCCCGGACTCCGGAGCTGGTCGACACCATCGCGTTCCTTCGAGCGATGCTGGCCCGGGTCGACAGCAGCCTGCTCACCGAGTGGGAGAAGATGAACGCCGAGGGTCCTGCCGAGTCCACCGAGCCCCATAAGGTCGACATCTCCGCCGACAAGCGCACCTTCCTCGCCCGGATCCGCGCCGAGATGCATGCGATGGTGCGTGCCCTGTCCCGAGAGGAGTACGACGAAGCAGTCGCCAGCGTGCAGCCGGGCTGGACCAGCTCGGAGATCGAGACCGCGATCGCGCCGTACCACGAGGAGTATGGCCCGGTGATCTTCGACGCCCTCGCCCGACTGGCCCACAACACCATCGTCAAGCCGAATGGCCCCCACCAGTGGCGGGTTCAGCAGGTCCTCCTCGACGTCGAAGAGGACAACGGCTGGTCGATCAACGGCATCATCGATCTTCGGGAAGACACCAACCCCGAGGGTCCGCTGATCCTCCTGGAGACCATCGGAGAGTGAGCCCATGCTCGTCGTCCTGCTGAACTGCGTAGTCCTGCTGAGCGGCTCCGCGCTCGCTGGAGAGCCGGATCTCGTCGCCCACCTCGCCGAGTTCAATGCCCTCGCCGAGATCCCGCTGCCCGCACTGAGCGTCGAGCAGCAGGCGAAGCTGGTCGGGGGTGGGGTGGTGCGGTTCATCGAGCCCCGACCCGACGACACCCTCAGGGTGGTCGGACTCGCGCTCCTCACCGCACCGCGAGATGACCTGTTCATCGCCAGCCAGCACCCCCGCTACGCCAGCTCTGCCTCCAGCATGCTGACCGAGAAGGTGCTGTCCGCCGACGGAGATCGCGGCGTCTGGTACGGCTTCATCGACCTCCCCCGTCCGTTCACCGACCGCCACTATGTCATCAACAACTGGAACAACCATCTCCTCGCCGCCACCTCAGACGGCGCCTACTGGGAGCACCTCTGGCAGCTGCATCCCGACGGCATGCAGCCCGCGCGGGCAGCGCTGGAGGCCGGTGAGATCCCCGGGGTAGACGCCGCGATGTTCGACGACGCCATCGCCGTGCCCACCTCGATGGGCGGGGTGGTCTTCCTCGACGTGGGCGACGGCGAGACGCTGGTGGCGTACCACTCGGTCTTCGATCCCGGCGGGGCGCTCCCGGAGCGGCCGATGGCGGAGCTGGTGAAGCGCTCACTGGAAGACTACTTCGCCCAGCTGAAGGTGTGCGCCCTGGAGTCGGTCCCCAGAGACTACCGAGCCGGCATGACACCGCTCATTGGCGCTGATGGAGAGGTCATTCCCCTCAAAGAGTGACCGCCGCTCCTGTCCGCGGAGTGTGTGGAAGCAGGGCACCAGTCGGGCCGGACAGTATCCGGCCCGACTGGTGCGCTTTTGTCTGACCCGACTGGTGCGCTTTTGTCTGACCCGACTGGTGCGCTTTTGTCTGACCCGGAGGCTTCACCCCCAAGCCCCCCGCTACGCGCAGGCATCCTCTGAAACAGACTGTCCACTAGAAGGGGATGAGATGACCGGTGCCCAATACTGTAGCGTTCTAATCCGAGGATCCGGCTTCCCTCTGGACAAAGGATGAACGTGTAAGATTGGCGTAAGTCCGTCTCTTATAGAGACATAATATTATCGAGCGACGGTAATTAGAAGGGACAACGTTCGAGGTATGCATATGCTTGTGCGCTATTATTATGAGAGTACAAAACAAACCGGCACTCGAACCATCTGCCAGACCGCTCGTGCCGATGCAGCCCGATAAGACCCGCTTCGCAGACGCTGCACCAGAGATGCGGTCCCAAAGGCAGACCGTTGAGGCTCAGCTTGAGCGCCTGCCCGACGCCTACACCGCTCTCATCTCCGACTGGCTGGCGTGCTACCGAGGGCGCGAGGCCGCCGCCAGCGCCGTCAACATCTGGCTGAGCACGGTCCAGCCCCGCCTCATCGAGCATGGCATTCAGCGCGGGATCACGCTGTGGTTCGCGCCGCTCAGCAGCCTCCAGCCCGATCACCTGCCGGTGTGGCCGCTCCAAGACTGGAAGATCGAATTCGGGCCGAGCTGCACCCGACGGTTCATCAACCGCGCCCGGCTCGGTGCGCCGATGTTCAAGCAGAAGGGTCGAGACCTCTGCGGCACGGACTCCCGGTTCATCGGACTCATCTCCACCGCCGTCCTCTGCAGCGTGGGGCTCACAGCTCCCGACAGCCCCCTCATTCCATCCAGCAACCTCGATCACTTCGCCCTGGTGTTCGACCACATTCATCGGTACATGCTGCGAATTGTCGAGCAGCAGGCCTCGACCATCCAGACCATCGAGACCCGCCGACAGGCCGGGCATCGGGAGTGGCTGGATCGGGTGCCCACGCTGAAGTCGCCAGCCCAGCGCCGGCAGACAGACGCCGCGCAGATCTTCGACTGGGCACTGGAGCAGACCTGGCCGATGCAGGAGCTGAAGGACGCCTCGCTGTCCACCATCCTCCGCAAGCAGAAGCTCTGGCAGGCCCGCCGTCCCCTCCTCAACCACGTCCAGAAGCTGCACGCAGTGGATCCCGCTGTGGATCTCGCTGGGAACCTCCCGCTGACGATCTCCGACGAATTCATGGCGATCGAGCAGGCCGACCAGCCGCAAGGCCGCGCGGTCGAGGTGCTTGCCCGCGATCTGCTGACCGTCGGGCTGTGGTGCCTTCAGGCCAACATCGAGCCCGACACCGAGGCGCTGCTCAACGACACGCTCTACGCCCTGAGCGCAGCCCTCGTCTCCAGCCACCTGAGCGCGGAGGTCACCCTCCCACAGCTGGCTTCCCTGCTGGACACCCTGGGGAGCCCCCGCCCTGCGACCGGCTGGCCTGCCAAAGCGGTGGTCAGCTCGCCGGAACAACCAGCCGGAAGCCATTGAGCGCAGAGCGAGCGCTCTCCTCAGCCCCACCCCGCCAACACAGCCGCGCCTTGCCCGGGTGCCCGGCCCACTGACCACCCCGAACGGTCCTCAGGCCGGTGGGCTCTTCCCGGGGGCTCCAGCGTCCGTTGAGGATCACGGGGCCGTCTCGGTGGTAGTGGTCGAGGCAGATGTCGGTTGCGTTTCCAGCCATCCCGTAGACCCCATAGGGGCTGACATCGATCGGACGGGCACCGACGGGGGCTGGAGAGCTTCGGGTGCTGCCGGTGGACACCGCGACCTGGCACCAGGTGGGGTCGAAGGCGTCGGTGCCCCAGACATGCTCCCGCTGATCGCCGCTTCCCCGGGCAGCCTTCTCCCACTCCAGCTCATAGGGCAGCCGGTGGAGTCGCTCGGTCTGCTCGGTTCGCCACGCCGCGTAGGCCTGCATGGCAGCGAACGGGACCATCACCACCGGCCAGCGTGGATCCCACAGGTCGCCGTCGTGGTCAGGGATCAGCTCGAAGTGCCCGCTGTCTGTGCGCCCATAGACCATGCTCCCCACGCTCCCGCCGCGCTCTCTCGGACAGCACGCCAGGGCAGCCTCCGCAAAGCCCCGATCGATGAGATCATCGAGGAAGGCGATGTACTCGGCGTTGGTGACCGGGTGGCGGGAGATGAAGAAGCCATCGACCCACACCCGACTCAGCGGCAGCGGCAGCCCGAACGCCCGATCGTCTCCTCCACACCAGTACGTGCCGGCAGGGACATACACCATGCCCTCGGGGAGGTCCTCGGCGCGGGGAATCCAGATCGGCTCTGGGGCCTCGCCCGGTCCCGGGGCGGTGGTGGTGTGACCGTTGCGGGTGACCGGCAGCGGGTAGCGCACGACCACCCCGTCCTCCGCCCGCAGCTCAGCGAGGTAGCTGCCGATGGGCAGCTCATGAGAGACCACTGGCGAGGGGGTGGGCACACCGACGGGCTGTGCGCGAAGCCGACGGCGATGGGGCCCATAGGCGAGCAGCTGCACCTGCACCGGTCGACTGGTGGCGAAGCTGATGTGGCCGACGCCCTTGAGGTACTCCGTGTACTGCCCCCGGTCGTGCTTCCTCAGCAGCAGCTCAAGCTGCCCGGCGGTCATCGGGTCTGACGCGCTCTGGTGCAGGTCGTAGTAGTGGCTGGCCAGCCGCTCATGGGCCTCGGAGAAAGCCGGGGCATAGGACAGGGCGGTGTCCAGGAGCTGGATTCGCTGAAATTGCAGCATGTCCGCTTCATGCCGGAGCCCGACCGCGGCCTTCTGCTCTGCCCAGCTGGCCAGCTTCTCCTCCTCGGGCGCAATCGGAGAGACCCCGACCAGAAGCTTCTCGGCACGGGCATCGTGCAGGAAGGCCTCCTGCTGCTTCTCCCAGGCGGACCGGAGCGCCTCATCCGAGCTGCGGACCAGCGCGCGCGCCCGGATGAGGTCGTCGAGCCCATCGATCCAGTCCCCGACCGCACGGGCCATGTCCGCAGCGCTCTGGTAGCGGAGGTCCGGCTCCGGGTGGATGGCGACCTCGCAGATGGCGGCGATGGCTTCGGGGAGGCCCCGACGGCGGGGAACCCGGACCCGCACCCCATCCCGGGCGGCTCTCAGCGCAGCCATCGGGTCTGCCCCCCACAGCGGGCCGGCGGTCAGCACCTCGAACAGCACCGCGCCGAGGGTGAACACATCGGTCCGCCGGTCGATGCCCTCGACATCTCCGCGCGCCTGCTCCGGCGCCATGTAGCCGAGCGATCCCTTGATCTCTCCCGGCCGGGTCACGCTGATGCTCAGGGAGATCGGATCGGGGCTCTCCCGGGCAGCCGCCAGCCGACTCACCGGCGAGCTGCGCAGGCTGGCCAGCCCCCAGTCCAGCACGATGACCTCTCCAAAGTCGCCGACCATGATGTTGCCGGGCTTGAGATCCCGGTGCAGCACCTTCCGGGTGTGGGCGTATGCGATCGCCTCACAGGTGGTCCGAACAATCGAGACCAGCCGCTTGAGCACGTTGATCTTCGGTGCCCCGAAGCGGTAGGCGTCCTGGATGACCCTGGAGAAGTCCTTGCCCGAGACGATGGGCATCACGATGTAGGGACGGCCGTCAGACAGCACACCCCAGTCGTGGACCGCGATGATGGCCGGGTGGCTGAGACGGGCGCACAGCCGGGCCTCTGCATGGAAGCGCTCGGTGGCCTCTTCCTGCTGATGACCTGCCGGATGGAGGACCTTCATGGCGACGGTTCGGTTGAGGATTGGGTCGAACACCCGCCGTACTTCGCCACCGCCGCCCGCTCCGATCAGCCCCAGATCGACGTAGCGCTCCTGCTCGATGACCGGTAACCCGCCTGGTTCCTCGTCCTCTCCCATCTCGGAATGAATCAGCATTCCTCTCTTTTTAAGCGGATTTCCATCGTGGTCAAAGCCGCTCATTGTCGCACCGTTGCACAGATCCCACAGTAGCACACCGATCCCGGCGCCTCTCGGTTACTACAGATGGCGCGTTCCACCTGGAAGATGACTTGCCCCCTGCTGACCCGCCTGATGTAGATGACCAGAGCGCCTTCGCATCCGAGGCCCTCGACCTGCACGACAACCAACTGTGGAACTACTTCGCGCTCAATGGGAAGTCCCGGGACAGCCTGCTGAAGCAGCTCCCGGTCCGAGACAAGCTCTACGCCATCTTCCTTGAAGACAGCGACCCGGACTTCATCTGGGCCATGAGCCACCTCAGCGATGGTCAGCTCATGGACTTCTTCAGCTCCTCCACAGCCGCACGGGATCGGCTCCTCGGCACCACCTCGCTGAGCGCCCGGCTCGCACAGTGCCGCGGGGCCCTCTGACCGGACCGGTAGCGCTACGGTAGCGCTGTCCAGGCCTCGTCGTCACGATGGCGGGAGACGATCTCGTCGTGCCCATCACGCACCGTGAGGCGGGCACCCTTGAGGGTCCGCAGGCCGGGCCAGGCGGCGTGGAGGGTGGTGACCCAGCCGGCGAGGGCGGGGATGAAGTCGTCGATGGGCTTGCGGCTGCGGAACTCCAGCCAGCCCTTGTTGCTCATCCTCACCTGACCGCGCATGCCCCGGTCGGTGCCCTGGACCGGCTTCGCGGCCGCCTTGAGCGCGCCGGGCTCCTCGGCGAGGACGAGGATGGCAGACCCATCCTTGCCGGCAGTGGTGAACCAGAACACCCTCTTGCCGCCGTCGGTGAGGTCCTTGAGCGATGCCATGAGGTCGGACAGATCCGGGCCATCCGTGGAGACGTTGATGGTCCGGGCCGCGACGAACCGTCCGCCGGACATGCGCACCAGCCGAGCACCGTGGAGGCACCGGAGGGTCTCCTGGTTGGCGGTCAGCAGGGTGGTGACGATGCGCTCGCTGGTGTCGAGGTCGCCGGTGGTGGTCATCGCCATGCGCGCCTCGGTCAGCGGACGAAGGACTCCGGAGAACGCGCTCCCCTCACCCCGAATCGCCCGGACCTGCCCCCGGAAGGCCCGCCCCATGGGGTCGTCCTCCACCCGAACCGCAGCGGCAGAGGGCGAGCCGCTTCCGCCAAGCTCGCTCATCCAGAACCAGGCGTCTTCTCCCTCGGCGAGCCCGTCGAGCACCGCAGCGGTTCCGTCGATGCTCCCGGCGACCGGCACATGCGGGATGCCTGCCCACAGCGCGGCATCGTCGTGAATCCCAGCGACACGGCCATCGGACTGGATGTCGAGGAAGCTGGCCCCCTTGAGCCGTGCGAGGCCGGGGTGGCCGAAGAGGTGTGCTCTCACCCACCCAGCGAGCGCCGCGAGGTCGTCGCCGGTCAGCCCGGGTGCCCCCAGGCGAATTGCACCACCGACCGACACACTGGCCAGCCCCATGAACAGCCGCCCGCCCAGGGGAAACTCCAGGGTGCCCGCCGCCGCATTCAGCTTGTCCATGCCCGGATCCCTCTCCAGGGAGGACAGCAGCAGCATCGGCACATCCACGGGCAGATCCGGGCAGAACCAGAACCACATCCGACTCCCGACCGGAGTCTGGGTGAGGATCTCAGCGGTGCTCTGGATCGATGCCTGGGTCATGGTCTGCCTCATCAACCGGGGGGTTGTTTATACCAAGGCAGCCTTCACGCCGTGGCGTCAGTTGCCGAACTCCCGCTTGAGGTATGCCTCCGCCGCCTCCACCTGTGCGCGACGCTCCAGCCCACGGTACAGCAACGCCAGCAGCGACAGCAGACCGAGGAACGCCCCACCCGCGGCCAGACCGAAGCCCACCGACGCCCGACGCTCATCCTGGATGCTGCCGATGAGCCCCGATGAGAGCCGATCATCGGCGATGAGGTAGATGGGCTGCTCCTGAAGTCTCGCCCGTCGTCCGCTGATCTCCTCGTCGAGCTGGAGGCGATCCTCAGCGCTGATCTCGGGGTGGGTCGCGCACAGCACCCGGCTCTCCATGCCGAGGGTGGGGTCGGGCTGGAAGTTGATGCCCTCCAGGGTCACCCGCTGTGCTCGGTCGCTGTCCACCAGCGGCGGGGTGAGGGTGACCCGGCTCTCCGTGGGCAGGGGCTGGCGCAGGAGAATGCGGCCTCGGCGGGTGGGGAACTCGAAGCCGATGATGCGCCCCTCGTCGTCCCGGATTGGGCTTCCCTCGCTGCCATCGAGCACTGCGACGTTCGCTGGGAGCGGCAGGGCGAGGGTCACCGCGTCCGCACCGGTCAGCACAATTTCGCTGCGCCACTCCACTCCCGCTCCGGTCCAGACTCCGTGGTGGCTGGCGGTCTGCAGCGTCGCGGCCGACGCAATGCCCAGCAGCAGTGCGAGCATCACAGACCCCCGTGGCCGTCGATGATGGCGTCCATGCCGCCGTCGAACACCGTGACCTCAGGGAGGATCGGCGAGGCGACGTGGATGAACTGCACCAGCGAGGCGAGCTGCGCACCGAGCAGGATGACCAGGGGCAGCACCGCGGTCGACCGAGCCACTCCGCTGGGGATGCGACTGAGCACTGCCCGGACCGCGTTGTAGAGCCCCATCACCAGCGCCAGGCTCGCCACCCCCAGCGCCAGGGCGCCGCCCATGTAGCCGCTGGTGTGGTAGTACAGCGCCACGATCGGCGCGAGGCTGGCCAGCACCAGGGTCGCTGTGAAGTTCCCCGACGCCACCGCAATCAGCAGATCGCTGGCCCGATTCTTCGCCCCGGTCATCTTCCAGGTCAGCAGCCCCACCGGCAGTGCGCAGGCAGTGGAGAGCAGAATGACCATCGGCATCTTGTAGAGGTTGCCCATCGCCAGGGCCATGTCCGTGCTCCCCGCAGCGATGCCGTAGAAGGCCGCGAAGACGACGCTGGCGAGGGTGGCTCGGATGACCAGCTGGATTCGGCGGGCGCTTCCTTCTTCTTCCTGGCTGAGCGGCTTCCCGCTGGCGAGTTCGAATAGCTCCATCATGGCTGGGATTCCTTTGGTTGTCGGTGAGGCTGAAGCTACGGGGGGTGGGTGAATGTGAGGTGAATGGGGGCTGAAAGGTGGGTGACTGGTGACGAATGCGGTGCCCCATGAGGCTGAAGATGATCCTTTGAGGGTGTGCTGAGGCGGTGAGCGCAGGCTTCCGGTTGGGGGGTCGCAGGGGAGCGGCCGCAAGGCGGGCACTCCCGGAGAGAGGAGCCGTAAGGCGACGAATGGAATAAGTGCAGCCCCCTTGAGCGCAGCGCCATTAGCGGGCCGATAGGCCAGCGTTGGGGCGGAGTGGCCAGAAAAAGGAGGGCGCCGACGATGGCGTACCTCAACCATCCGGGGAGGGAGGACCCTTCGGAATCGACAGCCCCGACGCTGAGAAGACCGAAGGGCGAGCAGGACAGGTCGGCACTATCAAAAGCAGAGATGGGCGAATCCTTGAAGTGCGGCGGTACTGCCAACCCCGTCTCCGTCCTTGGGCTCTCATCGCTACGGGTCCCCTCCGCGGTCCGCGCTGCACTCCCTGTCGGCGTCCATTCTCACAGGCACTGCTGA
>JBLHNG010000232.1:0-10623 GCA_047621685.1 Myxococcota bacterium
GTATCCGGCCCGACTGGTGCGCTCTTGTCTGAGACGGGGGTTTCACCCCCAAGCCCCCCGCTACGCGCTGGCATCCTCTCACACAGACTGTCCGCCAGAAGGGGACGACATGACTGGTGCCTTAAATCGCACAACCGCTGCCCTCGCAGCGTTCCAGTCCGCAGCACCAGCTCAAGCCATCGTGTCCGCCAGAGCGAACCAGCAACTACTGCAACTGCGAGAGCAAAAAGATCAGCGCGGAGGCTCCCGCAAACACCGCCACCACCACCGCAGCAACCAACAGCCAGCTAGAAACCTCAATGCTGGTGGTCTGCTCGGCGGTCAGCTCAGTGCGCTCGGCAGGAGTCCGTTCAGCGAGGGTGCTCTCCGTGGGCTCGCTCGGAGGCTCGGGTGGCGGCACCTGCACCGGCAACCCATCCGACCGAATCGCGGTGGCAGTGTTCTCCTCCCACTCCGGATCCCGGTGGTGGATCAGCGAGCCAGGGCGGGCGGGCAGGCCATCGGGCGTCGGCAGTGGATCGAGGGTCTCGGTGGCGATCAGCCCCCGAATGGCGGCGGAGGGAGTGCCCTCGACGAACCGCTCCGGCGGCGCCCGCTCGTGGCTGAGCCCGAGGATCTGGGAGAGCAGCGCGGTGCGCGGCGCGTTGACCCGGGTGTCCTCCTGGAGCGTCCCGGTGTTCTCACTGTCTCCAGCGGCGACCTCGCTGGTCGGCTCTCCAGTGACCCCCGACCAGGTCAGCGGATCGAGGAGCCCCGCCACGAACTCATCCGGCCCGATGTCCACCCCGATCTCATCGACCGGGCCGACTGCGGCACCGGGCCCGAGGGTGAGGGGATCCCCGGAGCGGTCGCGGAGCTGCTCGGCGATGAGCGCAGGCAGCACTGCGGTGGCTTCTTCGGTGACGCTCAGCCAGACCCGGAGGCTCTCCGCGGCGTCCTCTGCTGAGGCGGTCGCCAGCAGCGGCCCCTCCGGACACCACTGCCGCCACAATGCATGGAGGGCGTCGAGGTCCGCGGCGGGCTCAGGCTCGGGGGTCAGTCCCGCGCCCAGGAGAGTGGGGTGGCCCCGTCGGTCGAGGTGGATGCGGTCGGCGGTCAGCCCACCGTGGCTCATCGAGGCGTCGTGGAGCGCGGCGAGGGCGTCGGAGATGGCGGCGAACAGCTCGGCCGCTTCGATGGGGTGCAGCGGCGGAGGGAGGTCGCTCAGCAGCACCCCGGCGGCGATCAGCTCCAGCCAGCCCGGCTCCCCCGCAGCATCCGCGCAGCCCTGACGGCGGGCGAGGCCGGGGTGGGGGGGGAGGTTCTGCTCGGGCGGCGGACCGGACCACAGCACCGCCTGCTCCTCGGTCTGATCCGCCGCGACCAGCACCACGCAGCGCTGCGGAGTCTCAAGGACACGAAGGATCAAGAACTGACGGGGGAGGAGCACGACGTTGAGTCTACCGTCTGGTTACGCCTTCGGTATGGCGCGCCTGTCAGAGCTGATCGACCTCGACGGTCGATCCCACATCACCGCCCTGCTGGGGCCGACGAACACCGGCAAGACCCACAGGGCGATCGAGCGGATGATGACCCACTCAAGCGGGATCATCGGGCTGCCCCTGCGCCTGCTTGCCCGGGAGGTCTACGACCGCATCGTCGCGCGGGTCGGTCCCGAGAAGGCCGCGCTGGTGACCGGCGAGGAACGCATCGTGCCGCCCGGCGCGCGCTACTTCGCCGCCACCGTGGAGTCGATGCCCCTGAGCCGACCGGTCGCTTTCGTCGCTGTCGATGAGATCCAGCTGGCCACCCACCGGCAGCGGGGCCATGTGTTCACCGATCGGCTTCTCAACGCCCGGGGGGTCAAGGAGACGTGGTTCCTCGGCTCAGACACCATGATCCCGATCATCGAGCAGCTCGTTCCCACCGCCGAGATTCGGACCTTCCAGCGGCTCTCCAACCTGCGATACAGCGGGGTGAGCAGCCTGACCTCCCTGCCGCCGCGCTCTGCGGTGGTCGCCTTCTCTGCCGCCCATGTCTACGAGCTGGCCGAGCGGCTCCGGGCGGCTCGGGGCGGGACCGCGGTGGTCCTCGGCGCGCTCTCTCCCCGAACCCGCAACGCCCAGGTGGCGATGTACCAGTCTGGCGAGGTCCGCTACATCGTGGCCACCGACGCCATCGGCATGGGGCTGAACCTCGACATCCACCACCTCGCGCTGGGCGCAGTCAGCAAATACGACGGCAAGACCCACCGCCCCCTCCAGCCCGACGAGCTGGGGCAGATCGCTGGACGCGCCGGGCGAAACCGCCGGGACGGCACCTTCGGACTCACCACCCGCTGTGCGGCGAACAGCGACGGACTCGACGCCGGGGTCATCGAGGCGGTCGAGCGGCAGCGGTTTGCCCCGGTCCGCCGCATCTTCTACCGCAACTCCGACCTCGACTTTTCCTCTCCAGCCGCCCTCGCCGACGCCCTCGACGCCCGTCCGCCCCGGCGCATCATGATGCCCGCGCGAAACGCCACCGACCGCGAGACCCTCGATCGCCTGCTCACCGACGCCCGCATCCGGGACCGGGCGGCAAGCACCGACGAGCTGACGCTGCTGTGGGAGGTCAGCCGGATTCCCGACTTCCGGGGCATCCTGGTCGACTCCCACGTCACCCTCGTCCGCCAGCTCTACCTCCAGCTCTCCGACCACGGCCAGCTCGACGAGGACTTCATCAGCCGACGCCTCGCCCGACTCAATCGAACCGACGGCGGGATGGAGGAGCTGATGACTCGCATCGCGTTCATCCGGACCTGGACCTACATCGCCAATCGCCCCGACTGGATGCCCGACGCCGCCGGCTGGCTCGACCGGGCGCGTCAGATCGAGGACCGCCTCTCCGACGCCCTGCACGACCTGCTCACCAGCCGATTCGTCGACTCTCGCGCGGTGGTCCTCGTCGACCGGCTCCGGGACGGGCTGAACCTGGAGGCGGAGCTGAAGGACGGTGAGGTTCGCGCTGCGGGGGTGCTGCTGGGTCGGCTGGAGGGGCTGGTGTTCGTCGCTGAGGAGAGCGAGACGGCGCTGGGCACCCGGTCGATCCTCCGTGCGGCCCGTCTGGCGCTCACCGAGACCCTCGCCGAGCGCGTCCAGGCCACCATCGACGCCCCCCACGCCCTCGTGACCCTCGACGGGGAGCAGCTCTCCGTCGGAGACGTCCAGCTCGCCCGGCTGCGTCCCGGTGGGGAGCCCCGCAGCCCGCAGCTGCACATTCCCCACAACGATCTGCTCGCCCCGGCCCGGCGAGAGGCCCTGCGCAAGCGGGCGCAGCAGTGGGTCCGCGATGAGCTGGCCCGGCTCGATGCCCCCCTGACTCCAGAGGGTGGCATGAGCCCCGCTGCGATCGGGCTGCTGTATCGGCTCAAGGAGGCTGGCGGCTTCCTGCCCCGGGCGGCGCTGTCGGAGTCCATCTCCGGGCTGACCGACCGGGACCGCAAGGGGCTGAGCCGGGTGAGGGTGCGGCTGGGCTTCCACACCGTCTTCTCCATGGCGATGCTCAAGCCGGCGATGCGTCGGGGGCTGATCGGGCTGTGGCGCGTGCATGCCGGCAGCACACCGACCCCACCCACCGACGGCGCGGTGTCCTGCCTGATGGATGGGCCGCAGCGGTTCTACACCGGGATCGGCTTTGCGCCGCTGGGAAGCCGGGCGGTGCGGGTAGACATGGTCGAGCGCCTCGATGCCCACCTCCGCAAGCTCACCCGCCGGGGCGCCGCTGCGCTGCCGAGTGAGGCATCGAGCTGGGTGGGCTGCTCGGTGGCGGAGCTGTCGGATATCTGTCGTGCGCTGGGCTACGCGGTCTCTGGAGAAGATGCCCCGCGAATCAGACGCCCCCGTCGGCGTAGCAGATAGCAAGTAGTCTCCGCAGTAGTACAGAGAGTCTCCCAAGTAGAGGTGTTTTCCATGAGCCTGATTCCCCGTGCTGAGGTCACGACCCGTTGGGAAGCGGCCAACTCCGAGATCTCCCAGGCGCTCTCCCAGCGCCTCGTCATTGCCTTCCTCGGCTCTGCCTCTGCGGGCAAGGACGCCGGAATCCGCGCCCTGTTTGGCATCGACTTCGGACAGATCGATCCCATCCCCGGCTCGACGGATCGCATCCGGGTCGCCCCGATGGACAGCGACGGAAAGGTCCTGGTGGTCAACGCTCCGGGCTTCGGTGACATCCGCGCCGACGTCGACGCCACCGCCCGTGATGTCATCGCCAGCCTCGACCTCTGTGTCTACGTGCTCAACTGCGACGGCGGCGCGACCATCGACGAGCGCCGCGATCTCGACGCCATCCGGGAGCTGGGCCGGCCGGTCCTGGTCTGCCTCAACAAGATCGACCTCATCCGACCCCACCAGCGCGAGGCGTTCATCGCGGCGACCCTCATCCAGCTCGGAGTGGCTCGGGACATGGCGGTGGTCACCGCGTTCGATCCGCTGGCGGTGCTCTCGGCCACTCCGATCGGCATCGACGAGGTGATCTCCTGGATCCACAAGACCCTGGAGAAGCAGGGCAAGGCGCTGCTGTTCGCCAAGCAGCTGCGCAACAAGGCTGCGGCCTGTGAGCCGATCATCCACTCCGCGGCGAAGAAGGCAGCGGTGGCCGGCTCGATCCCGATTCCCGGCGCGGACATGGCCGCAGTGACCGCCATCCAGGTCCGCATGATCAGTGACATCGCCGCGGTGTTTGGTGCCCGGATCGACCAGGACGTCATCCTGTTCATCATCGGCGAGGCCCTGGCTGGCAGCAGCAAGGGCTTCGTGCGGTGGGCGATCAGCGCCCTGAAGACCGCTGGCTGGATCCCCGGCGGACAGATCGCCGAGCTTGCCGTCTCCGCAATCGGCTCCATGGTGGCCAGCGCGGCAACCTACGGGGTGGGTCGGGCCTCGGTGGTGTTCATCCAGCGCGGACAGGGCCTCTCCGGCGGCGAGCTTCAGGAGATCTTCGACATGGAGGCGCTGAAGTACCGGGCCGCGCTGATGGACCGGAGCAAGGACGCGAGCGCGAATGAGTGAGCCCGCCGACACCCTGCCCGAGCTGCTCCGCCGCTGTCACCGCGACGAGCTGCTGCCCCTGGCTGCGAGCCTCTCGATCAATCCCGACGGCCTCGGACTCGGCGCCCTGGCGAACAACTGCGCCCTCAACCTGAGGCGGCGCGGTGGGCACATGGTGGCCAACCAGATCCGGCGCGGCGGCGACGGCCCGCCCTATGCCGAGATCCTCATCCGGCTGTGCGCAAAGCAGGGCCGGCCAGTGCCGACGGACATCGAGTCCGCGGAGCTGGGCCTGCTGCGGTGGTGGGCGGAGCGAGCCTGGGGGCGCCTGGACGACACCCAGCGCGCAAGCCTCCAGGAGGCCCTCGATCTCGCCACACTGCCCGAGCAGCCCCCCGAGGACGTCACCACCCTGACGGTTCGCGGTCGGCTGGGAGAGCTGGTGCCATGGAACGTCGGGGTGGCGATGCTGTTCGGCCCGGCGAAGTTCCTGCTCATCCCGCTGCTCCCGCTGTGGCCGCTGTTCGCCCTCATCGGCCTCGTCTACCTCGGACGCCCCCGGGACGAGAAGATGCTGCCGGCGGTCCTGGAGGTCGCCCGGCTCCGTCAGGTGGTCCGCCACCGGGTCACCGTCGGGGTGGTCGGCTCGCCCTCTTGCGGCAAGGACGCCGCCATCCGAGCGATCTTCGACGTGGACTCTGGCAACATCAACCCGGTCGCTGGCTCCACGAAGACCGTGGCGATCACCCGGCTGCCCGGTGCGACGGCGCTGTATGTCGTCAACACCCCCGGCATGGGCGACGTGGTCGAGTCGGTCACTGAGGAGGCCCGGCAGGTCTTCGATCACATCGACATCTACCTCTACCTGGTCAACACCCAGGGCGGGGTGCAGGAGCGCGAGCTGTCGGACTGGCGAAAGTGCAAGGCGACTGGAAGACCGGTGGCGGCGATCATCAACAAGATCGACACCCTCCGCCCCGAGGACCGGCAGCGCTACCTCGACGATGCCCGGGGAAAGCTCTCGGCACCGGAAGAGGACTTCTTCGCCACCGCCTTCGACCCGCTGCCCCAGCTCTCGGAGACCCCCATCGGTCTCGATGAGGTCCGGGTCTGGATCGCAGACCGGCTGGCGGGGCTGGGCAAGGACGCCACCGAGCTGCCCTGGGTCTGAGGAGCCCTACTCCTCGCCGCTGCCCCACACCCCGGCGAGCAGGCTGCTGACCTCAGCGGCCAGATCATCGGTGATGCCAGCGTCGGCCTGGGCGTCCTGCTCGGCGAGCAGTGCGGCGAGATCAACGGCGGGGGTGGGTGCGCCCGGACGAGGGACCTGGGCTGCGGCGCTGTCCTGGTCGATGAGCTGCTGCCAGTCTGCTCGCTGCTCCTCGCCCTCCTGGATCTGCATGTAGGTCAGCTTCTCCTCGATTCGCCCCACCACTGCGCTCGGAAGCGACCAGATCGACTCGGCATCGGTGCCAGAGAGAGGCAGGAGGTTGAGCATCATGATGATGAGATTGATGGTGGTCATCGCCTCGTAGAGCGGGCCCTCGGTGTTCAGGTTGAAGGCTGCGGCGATCACCATCACAAGCAGCAGCAGCACCGCCTGTCCGAGCACACCACCCGCACCGGCGAGGGTGTGGCGCAGCCGGGAGCCCTCGCCGAGATGCTGCATGGAGCCGCCGACCGCGTTGAGGTCGATCCCGACGGTCTCCAGTCCGCCACGACGGGCGATGAGGTAGTGGCCGGCCTGGTGGGCAGCGATCACCATCAGGTAGCCGATCACGAAGTCGGAGGTCAGGGTGAGCAGGAACGCCGTCGCGACCCCGAGCGGGAAGCTCCAGTGCATTCGAAGGCGGCACCCACGCAGGTGCGATGTGAGAAGCCAGGTCCAGCGCATTGTCGGTAGGTAACGCGCGGTATTACGTGGTTCACGTAATATCAGTGACTTACGTTTGTATGTAGGGTGTAACTACCCTACCAACGGGACCCCTACTGGCCATCTACCCCTACCGGTCACCCCTACCAGATGCGCGGTAGGGGAAGGTCCGGGCGGGTGGGGGATGTCAGGTGGATGTCAGTGATCGAGTGACTTGCGCCCCTACCGGACCACCTGGGACGCAATCGTTCTCGGCATCCCTGCCACTCGGACCACAAGGAGTCCTTCTCCCGCGAGCGTGGGGAACACGGCACCGAGCGGAGCCGGAAACGTCACTATCACCGCTTCATCCCCACGAGCGTGGGGATGAAGCGGTGAAGGTGCCGACTCAGCGATTCGGGACGACAGTGTTCCCCACGCTCGTGGGGATGAAGCGGCCCCAGCCAAGGTGCCTCGATGAGTTAGGCGCTGGCCCGAGCCTTTTTCTCACGCCTCACTCCGTCAGGCCCTGTAAGATTCCCCAAATCCAACCTCCTGATTCTCCATGGAGCGTCCCATGAAATACCTGCCCGCTGCGCTCTCCCTGCTCGCGCTCCTCGGCTGCGACAATTCCACGTCGTCGAGCAGCTGCCCATCCTGCGACACCGTCGACACCGGGACTGTGGCGGACGAGGGGAGCTGGCTGATGTTCCAGGACGCCGCGCGCGTGCAATTTGTCTTTGAGGGTGCCCCCGGCGCCGACTGTGCGGCGGTGGACGGGCTGTGGTCTGGAGAGATGGTGCTGCTGGAGGTTGATCCGGAGGTGCTCTGGTTCAGCGATACGCCCGAGCACATCAGCTTCAATATGTCCGTGGAGGACTTCGTCGCGCTGTTTCCCTCGCTGTTCCCCGACGAGCCGCCCAATGCGGTGGTCTCCTGGGACGAGGTCGGCGAAGCGGGCAACCAGCGGCTCGTGGTGGAGCTGATGGCGCCGGTGCTCGATGGCGATGTGCTCAGCTACGAGGTCTGCGCGCTGCCGCTGAGCGACCCAGATACCTTCGAGCCCCTGCCGGCGGACGAGCAGTACATCCCCCCCGAGAGCCCGGCCAGCATCGGCTCGATCTCTCTGTTCATCGACAACGCAGCGGGAGATCTCGAAGTTCACGCCGAGGCTCCAACGGAAGAGGAGCCTCCCGCGCCGGTCTACGTCGCCTTCTCCGGCGGCGGCTGGCACAGCCACACCGCGCTGTCCGGCTGGTTCGCCGGCATGCTCGATCACACCAGCGGCGACAGCACCAGCGGCGATGTGGGCACCGTCATGACGCACGTCGATGCCATCTCGGCAAACTCCGGCGGCAGCTGGTTCCTCACGCAGCTCGCCTACTCGACGTCGTTCCGCACGTCGCTGGAGACGGATCGCGATCACTGGGTGGAGGTGGATCCCGACGATCCGACCAGCGAGGGGGGCTACATCGCACAGACCAACCTGGCGTTCGACACCAAGCACCCCTGCGATGCCTGGAGCGGTACCCAGGGGCAGCTCTGCGAGCAGGTGCCCTACCTGCGCGACTACTTCTCGATGATGAGCCTGTCCGGAACCAACGAGCTGAATTGGCAGATGTTTGTTGAGAACCTGGTCTACAAACCATTTAAAATGAAGGATGAGCTGTCGAAGCTCACCCTGAGCAGCACGCGCCAGACCTGGGCCGACGGCCGTGATCTGGTCATCGCCTCCTCTCTGATGACCAATGAGGTCGTGCTCAACCAGGCGACCTACAAGCACTGGGGCCCCGACACCTACTGGAACGAGAGCTACACAATCGATGACTTCCCCAATAATTTCGTTCCGCTGTACTTCATCAGCGACGGAACGAAGACGCTGAACCTGCTGGGCTCCGGCTCAGAGGCCGCGTCGCTTCAGAGCGACTGGGAGATCAGCGGAGACAGCGTGTCGGGCTCGGTGTCCATGGTGGTCTCTGCCGATGTGCCGGTGATTGATGCAACCGTCGCCTCCTCCGCTGCAGCCGGCGCGCTGGCCAGCGTCAATGCCGACTGGGAGGCCGGCTTCTCCCTGCTCAGCTCGAGCGCTTCCTACACGGCGGAGGACTTCGCGCCGCCCATCCAGATCAGCGACGGCGAGATCGAGTTCCTCACCACCATCTCCGACAACACCTACACCGAGTCTTCGGACAACAACCTCGACGAGTTCGCAGCAGCAGGGACCATGCGCGTCGCGGACGGCGGCTACCTCGACAACACCGCCACCGCCTACCTGCTGCGGCACCTCAGCAACAACGGCTTGCTCGTCGACCACGTCAACATCGTTCTGTTTATGAACAGCACGACGGTCCCCGGGGTTCAGGCGGGAACCCAGACCATCCCCGAGAGCGTCGCGGTGTTGTTTGGCTACGATCCGGGCACAAAAGCCTACGCTGAGCCGCTGGATGACAAGACGATCAAGTTCCCGCTCAAGGAAGGCCACTTCGTCTCGACCTACTCGGCACACGTCTTCAATCGTTCGGTCTGGCTGGACTCAAGCCTGAAGGCGGACTGGTCCTACATCGACGCCGACAAGGAGCAGGTGACCCTCCGGTACTACAGCCTGGAGGTCACCACCGTCAACAACAGCGTCTTTGGCATCACCGAGAACACGCTGCTCAACCTGCACCTGTTCATCAACGAGCACAGCAGCTCCAGCGCCCTGCCCAGCAATCAGTCCATCATGAGCTCCTACACCGACGTCTACGACGTCACCCGGGCTGCGGTCACCACCACCAACGAAGACAACCAGCTCGGCTGGACCTACCTCGCCGAGGCGCTCCAGCTCCAGTAGCGCCGGCTACTCGCCGACCTCAAGCTCGGGGTGGGTAAGAAAAAACAAGCAGCGTTTTTCCCCTCCACGCCCGGTCCGAAGCCGTACTGGTGGGGGTTGTCGGGTAGCAAAATGGCAGCCCGCTCTGCAAGGGCTCTACGAGCTCTACGCTCTGCTCGCGCTTCTCAAGCCGGTCTAATACTGTCCTCATACCAGCCTGAAAACAGAGCTATCGCTGACTCTGACTGAGGTTCAGCGTCACTCGATGCCAGGTGCGACCCCCTCCAATCCTTCCAGTCCGATGGATTCAAGGCGCAAGGGCGCCGTAGGGCAAAGAAGTCCGCTGGTGAGCCACGGGACGGTCGATAGCGACCCCGAGCAAGGCGATCACGTTCACCAGAGTGCGATGAAATTGCGCAACGGGTGCTCCTGAGTAGTGACCGCAGAGACGGTCCATCCCGCATACTATTCGAGACAAATGAACCCAATGCCCTTTAATGCCGATGAACACGGCATTTTTGCAAAGTGGTACAGGCGAAAACACGTCCCGAACAGACCGGAAATGACCCCGCGCCTGTACCGGTACAGACAACCCCGCCGCCTCGTGCGGCACAACCCCCGGGCGCGGTGGGGGCTGCGCTCTGGGCGAAGGCGCTGCGCGGGGTGGCGCTGCCCTGGTAGTTCCTGGGGCGTGCTGGGAAGCGAAGTGCCAGTGGAGCAGACGTGAAGGCGACGCTTCGGTGGTACTTCGCGATGCAGGTGCGGATGCAGGGGGCGCGGGAAGTGCGGTATGGCTGCGTTGGTGGGGGTGTGGGTGTTGAGGAGGTGCTGGCGATGGTGGCGAGCATTGGGGCGGCGTTGGCGCGGTTGGAGGCGTGGCGGCCGGGGGTGCATGACGTGGTGGTCATGGGGCTGCGGGATGGGCTGAGTCAGCGGGAGATTGCTGGGCGGGT
>JBLHNG010000233.1:0-10618 GCA_047621685.1 Myxococcota bacterium
CTACGGCGGCACCTTCTTCGACTACCCCCTCAGCCTCAACCCCCAGACCCTCGCCAACCTCGGCATCCGCCGCAGCCTGCGCATCGGCGCGAGCTACACCCGGGCCTCCCTGCGCCCGCTGCCCGAAGAGAAGTCCCTCGAAGACTTCCTGATCAACCGGTTTGGTCGGGAGCTGTACCGCACCTTCTTCAAGGACTACACCGAGAAGGTCTGGGGGGTGCCCTGCCATGAGATCAGCGCGGAGTGGGGTGCGCAGCGCATCAAGGGTCTGTCCCTGCGCAAGGCCCTCGCCCACTTCCTCACCAACGTCATCCCCTCCTCCCGCAACGACATCGCCCAGAAGGATGTCGAGACCTCCCTCATCGAGCAGTTCCTCTACCCACGGCTCGGACCGGGGCAGCTGTGGGAGATCGTCGGAGAGCGCATCGAGGCGGCTGGGGGCACCATCCACATGCGCCACCGGGTGGTCGGCCTGGAGCGAGACGAGCATCGGATCACCACGGTCATCGCGGAGGACTCCGAGGGCAACACCCACCGGTTCTCTGGGGAATTCGTGTTCTCGACCATGCCGGTCCGCGCGCTGTGCCGTGCCCTGTCCCCTGCCCCGCCCCCTGCTGTGGCGGAGGTCGCTGCCGGGCTGCTGTATCGGGACTTCATCACCGTCGGCCTCCTGGTGGACCGGCTCAAGCTCGGGGCCATCGAAGACAACTGGATCTACATCCAGGAGCCCGGGGTTCAGGTCGGCCGGATGCAGGTGTTCAACAACTGGAGCCCCTGGATGGTCGCCGATCCATCAAAGGTCTGGATCGGCCTGGAGTACTTCTGCTACGACACCGACCCGCTGTGGAAGATGTCCGACGAAGATCTCATCAACCTCGGCATTGAAGAGTCTGAGCGAATCGGCATCCTGGAGCGGTCCGCGGTGCGTGATGGGGTCGCGATCCGCATGCCGCGCACCTACCCCGCCTACTTCGGCACCTACAACCGCTTCGGCGAGATCCGCAGCTTCCTCGATGGCATCGACAACCTCTACCCCATCGGCCGAAACGGCATGCACCGGTACAACAACCAGGACCACTCGATGCTCACCGCGATGATGGCAGTCGACGGCATCGCCGCTGGGACCCGGGACATGGACGCCCTGTGGAACGTCAACACCGAGTCGGAGTACCACGAGGAGAAGTAGCGTCCGGCCCCTGACGCTGGATACCAGGGCACAGGAGGCTCACCATGCCCGCGCACCTCTCCGCTCTCATCAGCCGACGCCTGCTCCTCGGCAGCCTCGCCGCCACCGTCGCGGTCGCCTGTGCCCCGAAGGTGCCACCTGCCGCACCAGCACCAGAGCCGCCCGCCATCGAGCCGACCCTGTCGTTCGCCGAGGTCCCCAGGGGCATCGACGATCGCGACCACATCGCCGCCGGCTACACCGCGCAGGTCCTCCTCCGCCGGGGCGATCCGATCCTGCCCGGCGCCCCGGCCTTCGATGCGCACAACCTCACCGCTGCCGCCCAGTCGAAGCAGTTCGGCGACTGCAACGACTTCATCGCGTTCATCCCGCTCACCCCCGGCGCCTCCGACCACGGGCTGCTCTGCGTGAACCACGAGTTCGCCCTCTCCCCGCTGCTGTGGGGCGGCGAGGATGGCGACTGGGGCAGGCTCCCGGCAGACGGGCCACCGGAGCGGCGTGGGGTGGAGCAGGCGGCGATGGGCCTGAGCGTCGTGGAGATCAAGCGCGGGGCTGATGGCTGGCAGAGGGTGGCGGACAGCCCCTACAGCCGACGGGTCACCACCACCACGCCCCACACCCTCACCGGACCGGTCGCCGGGCATCCCCGGGTGCAGACCCCGGCGGATCCAGAAGGGCGCACGGTGCTCGGCACGATGGAGAACTGCTCGGGCGGGGTGACCCCGTGGGGCACGGTGCTCTCAGGCGAAGAGAACATCACCCACCACTTCATTGCCCGAGAGGATGGCGCAGCGCTGACCGGTCCCGAGGGCGACAGCCTCCGGGCGATGCGCTTTCACGGACAGCCGGCGATGAGCTGGTATGCCGAAGAGGATCGCTGGGATCTCGACAAGCACCCCGGGGAGTCCTGCCGGTTTGGCTGGGTCATCGAGGTCGATCCGAAGGCCCCCGACACCCCGCCAGTCAAGCGCACGGCGCTGGGTCGCTGCTGCCACGAGGGTGCGGAGGTGGTCCACAACGCCGACGGCCGGGTGGTCGTCTACATGGGCGACGACTCCAGCAACCAGCACCTCTACCGGTTCGTCTCTGCGCGGTCCTGGTCGGAAGGCGACGACCCCTCCGGCATCCTCGACGACGGCGTCTTGTCGGTCGCACAGTTCGCTGAGGGCACGCTGACCTGGCTGCCCCTGACCCTGAACAACCCGGTGCTCGCTGAGCGGTTTACCACCCTCGCGGACCTGCTCATCGACACCCGCATCGCCGCAGGGCTGGTCGGGGCCACCCCGATGGATCGGCCGGAGCGGGTCACGGTCAGCCCGGTCAATGGGCAGGTCTATGTGGTGCTGACCAAGGGCTCACGGCGGGAAGAGGCCAATGGCCCCAACCCCCGCGCCCCCAACCTGTTTGGCCACATCATCGAGCTGCTGCCCCCCGACGGTGACCACACCGCAGATGTCTGCCCCTGGGGCATCTTCCTGCTCGCCGGCAACCCCGCCGACCCCACCCACGGCGCGCAGTGCCACCCCGAGGTCAGCAGTGAGGGCTGGGTCGCCCGCCCCGACAACGCCGCCTTCGATCCCTTCGGGCGTCTGTGGATCACCACCGATGGCTCCGAATCCCACGGCAGCGCGGATGGGGTGTATGCCTGCACCGTCGACGGCGAGGCCCGGGCGCTCACCCGGCTGCTCTACCGCGGCCCCACCGGCGGCGAGCTGACCGGACCAGCGTTCACCCCCGACGGCACCACCCTGTTCGTCTCCGTGCAGCACCCCGGGGCCACCGATGCAGGCACCTTCGAGGCTCCCGAGACCCGCTGGCCGGACTTTGAGGATGGCGTCCCACCCCGCAGCAGCGTGGTCGCGATCGTCCGTGACGACGGCGGAACAATCGGAAGCTGAGGCCGAGGCAGCACGCTACATGGGCCGCACTTCCTGGAAGGAGCCCACCATGCAGTTTGGAACCCCCAACACCCCCTCCACCATCAAGATCCTGATGCTCGGCTCCGGCGAGCTGGGCCGCGAGGTCGTGCTGGAGGCCATGCGCTTCGGCGTCGAGGTCATCGCCGCGGACCGCTACGCAGGCGCTCCGGCGATGCAGTTCGCCCACCGCTGCCACGTCCTCGACATGCAGGATCCGGCCGCCATCCGGGCACTGATCGAGCTGGAGAAGCCCGACTACATCGTCCCGGAGATCGAGGCCATCGCCACGGACACCCTGCGCGAGCTGGAGGGCGAGGGCTGGAACGTCATCCCCACCGCCAGAGCCACCCAGCTCACCATGGACCGCGAGGGCATCCGGCGCCTCGCCGCCGAGGAGCTGGGCCTGCCCACGAGCCCCTACCGGTTCGCCTCTTCCCTCGAAGAGTTCCAGACTGCAGTCGCTGAGATCGGCCTGCCCGCAGTGGTCAAGCCGGTGATGTCCAGCTCCGGCAAGGGCCAGAGCACCATCAAGACGGAAGGTGGCATCCTCGCAGCCTGGGAGTACGCCCTGGCTGGCTCCCGGGGCCGCTCGGTTCGGGTGATCGTCGAGGGCTTCGTGGCGTTCGACACCGAGATCACCATGCTGACCGTTCGCACCGAGAACGAAGGCACCCTGTTCTGCCCGCCGGTCGGACACCGCCAGGAGCGCGGCGACTACATGGAGTCCTGGCAGCCGGAGCGGCTCTCGGACGATGCGCTGGCCGAGTGTGAGCGTCAGGCTGCGGCAGTCACCGAGTCGCTCGGCGGCACCGGGCTGTTTGGGGTCGAGTTCTTCATCCAGGGGGACAAGGTGATCTTCTCAGAGGTCAGCCCCCGCCCCCACGACACTGGCATGGTCACCATGGCCACCCAGGACATGTCCGAGTTCGAGCTGCACGTCCGGGCGATTCTTGGCCTGCCGATCGGCGAGATCCGGCTGCGGTCGCCGGGTGCTTCTGCGGTGGTTCTTGCGACCGAGGCTGGCGTCAACCCCCGGTTCGAGGGCGTGGCCGAGGCGCTGTTCGATCCGCGGATCAAGCTGCGGATCTTTGGCAAGCCAGACACCCGCCCCTACCGGCGCATGGCGACGGCGGTGGCGTATGCGGACTCCATTGAGGAGGCCCGATCGCTGGCGACAGAGGCAGCAGGCCGGGTCAAGGTCATCGTCGACCCGGCCTGAGAGCCTCTGTACACGGTGAGGGGGGCGTCATTACCGAGCGGTACTAGTCGGTAAAACACTCATCGTTCTCTTCACCCGGCGTGCCGTAGTCGCCGTCGCCGTAGGTGCTCGTCGCCTCGCACCAGAACGACTCGTCGTCGTTGTCCGTGTCGTCCGCAGAGGGGTCCAGGTTCATCGAGACGCCCGCCGAGACGCTCCAGCCGTTGTAGTCGACCTCATCAAACGTGGTCTTGTCGTAGCTCAGCGTGATCACGTCGCCGGAGTTCGACAGCGCGGGACCAGACCAGTCGAAGTCGGCGTCGATGCCGCCGTTGGTGGCGGAGTCGTCGTTGATCACGAAGACGAGGTACTCGCCAGCGGCCACGACCAGGGTGTCATCGACCGTGTCGGAGTTGGCGTTGTCGGTGAACTCCAGGCCGCTGACATCGACCTCGATCCCGGAGGCGTTGTAGACCTCGAAGTACTCCCCGTTGCTGTCGGTGACTGCGGCGGGGTTGGGCATGATCTCGGTGATCACGAGGTCGCCTTCGATGAGGTAGTCGATGGTGTAGCCGTCGAAGTCGTCGCAGTCCTGGTCCACACCGTCGTGGTAGACCTCGTTGGGTGCGCTCGGGTAGACGTCCGCGTCGGAGTCGTCGCAGTCGGTGTCGTCCTCGACGTAGTTGCTCGGCTGCGCGCAGCGGTCGAGGGTGAAGGTGGTCGAGCCGTAGCTGTCGCCATCGACGTCGCTGTACCAGGTGGTGGTCGTCGAAGTGTCGAGGCTGGAGTCGTCGTCGTCGATGCTGCCGTCGCAGTCGTTGTCTGACTCGTCGCAGACCTCGGAGGCGCCCGGGTTGATGGCCGAGTCGTTGTCCACGCAGTCGCCGCCAGTGCCGACGTAGCCGCTGGGGGCGGTGCAGCTGACGGAGGAGATGGTGTCGTTTCCGTAGCCGTCGGAGTCGAAGTCCTCGTACCAGGTGTCGGCGTCGATGGCGTCGTCCTCATCGACCGTGCCGTCGCAGTCGTTGTCGACGCTGTCGCACTCCTCGTCGGCATCGGGGTTGATGGTGTTGTTGCCGTCGTCGCAGTCGCTGTCGTCGGCGAGGTAGCCGCTGGGCTGCTCACAGGAGTTTGTGGTGGAGTCGGGGTTGCCGTAGCCATCGGAGTCGGCATCGCGGTACCAGACGTCCGCGTCGATGGCGGTGTCCTCGTCGATGGTGCCGTCGCAGTTGTTGTCGATGCTGTCGCACTCCTCGTCGGCGTCCGGGTTGACCGCCGCGTCGGAGTCGTCGCAGTCGGTGTTGTCCGCGAAGTAGCCGGTGGGGCGGGAGCAGGAGGCGGTCGTGGAGTCGGGGTCGCCGAAGAAGTCGCTGTCGGTGTCGGCGTACCAGGTGGCGGCGTCTGCGGCGCGGTCCTCATCGATCGTGCCGTCGCAGTTGTCGTCCACGGAGTTGCAGTACTCGGTGGCAGCCGGGTTGACGGTGCTGCTGCCGTCGTCGCAGTCGGTGTCGTCGCTGACGTAGCCGCTGGGCTCATCGCAGGCGACGGTGGTGGAGGCAGCATCGCCGTAGCCGTCGGTGTCCTTGTCGGCGTACCAGGTGGCGGCATCGGTGGCGTCGTCTTCGTCGATGTCGCCGTCGCAGTCGTTGTCCTGGTTGTCGCAGATCTCGGTGCCGTCTGGGTTGATGGCCGAGTCGGAGTCGTCGCACTCCTCACAGGCGGCGTAGCCGTCACCGTCGTCGTCGGCGTAGCCCACCGAGCCGTCGCAGTTGTAGTCGTTGGAGTCGGTGCAGTCCTCCTCCTCGGCCTCGGGGTTGTACAGCTTGTCGGCGTCGTTGCAGTCTTCGGCAACATCGACGTAGCCGCTGGGCTGCTCACAGGCGGACTGGGTGCTCTTCTCGTCGCCGTAGCCATCGGCATCGGTGTCGGCGTACCAGGTGGCGGCGTCGGTGGCGGCGTCTTCGTCAGTGCTGCCATCACAGTTGTTGTCCACCCCGTCGCAGACCTCGGAGCCATTCGGGCTGATCGTGATGTCGCCGTCGTTGCAGTCGTCGCTGTTCTCGACGTAGCCAGCTGGCAGCGCGCAGGCGTCCTTGGTGGCGCTGAGATCGCCGTAGGTGTCGCCGTCGGTGTCGGCGTAGTAGGTGGTCGTCACCCCCTCATCGATCGCACCGTCGCAGTTGTTGTCGATGCTGTCACACTCCTCCGCGACATCCGGGTTGATGTCGGCGTTGGAGTCGTCGCAGTCATCGGCCGCTGCGAAGCCATCACCGTCGGCATCTGTGGAGGTGGTGTCGGTTGAATCGCCGGTGTCGTCGGCTTCGGACTTGTCACCACAGGCAAGCAGGGTGAGCGCCAGGGTCAGGATAAGGGGGGTGCGAAACATATGGAGACTCCTCGTCTTCGCGCACGATACCACCGCGCCAACCTCCGACGATGGATTTCCGCCCTCCGCTACCCGACCAGTCGCCACTGGAGCACCGAGCCCTCCGGCCTCTCCGACCATCCGGTAAACCGGGCGATGAACGCCTCAACTGACTCTGCGAGTTTCAGATGCTCCTCGCCCTCCGGCGCACGAAGCAGGCCGATGCAGGCATCCATCCGCCCATGGGCCGGGTAGGGTCGAGTTGGAATGCCAGGGCGACGCTCCAGGTCGATGAGCAGTCCCAGGATCCGCCCGTTCAGCCAGCCGCGGCACGCCACTCGGTCCGGACCCTCGATCGACAGCTCGATCCGGGCTGGATCCCCCATTGGATCCACCTCAGCGAGCAGTGCCGACCAGGAACGCCGCCCGTCTCGGATCTCCCAGACCCGCTCCAGTCCCCGGGCGATCTCGTCGAGGAGCACGGTGAGGGTCGTGGGGATCATGTTGCGCACGCTGTTGACCCGGGGGGCTGTCGTGGTGAGGATGCAGGCCGGGTCTGGGGAGGAAGTCTCCACCGGCAGGTCCATGCCCAGGGGGGCGCCTCTCCACTCCAGCAGACCGGAGAGCATCGCCTCGATCCAGCGGCTGGCGTCGGGTTGTGGCGGGGTAGCAGCCAGGAGAATCGCCCAGGAGATCCCGCCGGGGTAGCCCAGCGCGTGGGCGTCGATCTTCCGGGCTGAGGCCCACGCCCGGATCATGCGCAGTGCGAGCCGGAAGTCGTCCTCGCGACCGGCGACGGCGGACAGGATCGCTGCGGACTCCAGGCAGCCCCCCGCCGCCCGGGCATCCGCGGTGGACAGCCGGGCGTGCTGCGCCTCGGAGAGTGCGACCGGATCGATGAGGGGAAGCACCGTGGGATAGCGGGCAAGCTGGAGGTCCACCGCGATCCCTTCGATCTCCAGCTTGACCACAGGCACCACCGCATCCACCGCCCGACCACCCAGCGCATCAAGCACCCGCTGGCGGACCTTGTCATGGGCCGATCGGGTCACTGCGAGCACGTCGAGATCGCTGGCGGGACCGTCGACGGCGAGTCGGGCACTGCCCATGGTGAACACCGGACCGCCGATCACCTCGGAGAGCACCGCGACCGCCTGCTCCCGACGGGCGCGCTGCCCGGGAGTCATGGCCAGACCGGCTTCCGCGAGGGTCTCTGCCAGCCCCTGACCCGACGGTGTGGATGCCTCTCGGATCTCCCCATCGGCCAGCGAGATGGTCCGACGGGCGGCAAATGGGGCCTTCCCTCTGCGGCTGAGCAGCGTGATCGCATCGGCCTCAAACGACACCGACAGCGACTCCGCCTCCAGCGCAGCGGCCAGGACGGTCGCCTCACCGGGCTTGCAGCGGGCCAGGGTGAGGTGGGGCGTGAACACACCGTCGCGATCCTGCTCCACACACTGCGGCAGGGCCTCGCGGAGCTGATGCTGGAGCGCGCGCAGCCACCGGGTGCTGGTGCGGTCTGGGGCCAGGTAGAGGGTGGTCGAGCCAGCATGGTCAAACCGACCGATGCGATCCAGGGTGAGGGTCGCCGGGGCGAGGCTGGTGATCGCGGCGGACAGCCGGGTCGCTGCGGCGTCGAACAGCGGCTCAGGGAGGAAGCCATACAGCAGGTTGATGTGTGGTATCCAGCGAACAAACGACGGATCGTGCGCCCGGCGAATCGCCTGAATCGCCGACCACTGCGATCGAGGCGGGCAGATCACCGCAGCGGATCGATGGGTGGTCGGGCTGGCGGAGAGCGCGAGCTGTGCCGCCCCCATCCGGAGGGTGGCGGAGAGCCCGTAGTGGTCGGAGAGAAACAGCGGCGGGTCCGAAGCCGGAAGCGGATCGGTGCCGATCAGTGTGATCTCCGTGGGCAGCACCCGGATCGGATCCGCACGCAGCATCAGGCGGTCCAGCCGCCGGGAGCGCCCGGTCGGCGACATCACCGCGGCCAGCGCATTGGTCGGCGGGTCGTAGGTCATGCCCGGCTCATCCGGCCGCAGCCGGGGCCAGAGGTCGACCCGGTCGAACAGCAGCGGCTCGGTGTGCTCGTCGCCGAAGTTGAAGTCTCCCACCAGGAGGGAGTCGCCGGTCAGCCCCGCACACAGCCGCTCCAGCTGACCCTGACGCCGGGCCAGCGCGTCTCGTCCCCGATCGCTTGTGAGGTGAACCACCGCAACGGACAGCGCCCCGAAGTGAGCCACAATGGCGCGCTTTGAGTGTGAAAATCGAACCTGCTCCAGCCGATCAGGCGGCACCCGGGACAGGAGGAGCTGACCATAGGGGCGGACCGTGTCTCCCGCTGGACCGTCGGAGAGGGTGTAGCCCTGCCGCACCCAGTCCTCCGCCAGCAGCGCGTGAAGCAGCTCGGACTTGACCTCCTGGAGCGCGATCAGGGTTGGCCGCACCTCTGACAGCAGCGCCAGCAGCGCCTCGGTCCGGCGGGGGGTGACGAGGCGCTCGGGATGGTGGTTGTCAAACAGCACGTTGAGGGAGAGCACAGTGCACACCTCCGGCAGCGCCATCCCCTCCCCCTTCCACGGCGTCCACTCGCCACGTTCCGCCTCAAACCTCCACAGCGGAAGGCGGGTGAAGCCCGGCTCTGGGGTCGTCTTCCGACTCACCTGACGCACAGCAGCGACCCGGTCAATGCGCTGCGCCCGGTCCCAGATGACCTCCCCATCCAGCTCGTAGCGCCACAGTCGGCTCCAGGGAATCCGCCCGCCAGGGGTGAACTCCGTGAACGACACCCCCCGCAATCCGACCTGATGATCGTCGTAGATGATCACCACCCGCTCCTCGGGAATCCCGGGATCCCATCGGATCTGGTAGTAGATCTGATCGCTGGTCTTGAGGGCCGCCACGCGCTGAACCTGCTGTGTGTTGTTGCGACGAACGATCCAGCGCTGTTGACGATGCTGTCGAGAGTGTCGGGGTCGGTACTGCGCGGGAATCGGTAGGCTATGCTGGGGAGAACCTGTCGGAGAACATCATGCTGAGATTCCTCCTCCCTGGCTCCATCTTCCTACTCCCTGCCTGCAACGGGGGCAAGGGCGACCAGACCTCCGTCGACGGCAACCTCAAGACCGTGCGCTCCACCGTCGAGAGCAGCAACGGCGGGCTGGCCATCGTCGAGGTCGAGGTCAGCAGCGGCGAGGAAGCGATGATGGTCACCGCCTCCTCCAGCCAGCAGGTGGCGGTCGAGGAGATCATCGCCCCCGACGGCAGCAGCGCGATGTACTGGGAGGACTGGTACGACAACTACAGCCTGACCAGCGCCATCTACGTCGAGGGCACCGACACCGTCGTCAACTGGCCGGTGCGCAGCGAGGATGGCGGGCTCGATGCCGGGACCTGGGAGGTCCACATCGGGGTGGTCGACGGCAGCGGCTACTACGTCAGCGGCGAGGAGCTGGACGTCGTCGCCCAGACCCGCACCGACAGTGACCTCAGCAGCGGCACCATCAGCGTCGAGATCATCTACGCGCAGGGGGTCGGCGACGACCCAGACGTGGTCGCCGCGACCGAGCAGGCCGCCGCCCGCTGGGAGGACATCTGGGCAGACGCCGGCCTTAAGGCCACGATCTCCTGGTACGAAAGCGACCTCGATCCAGCCCTCACCGATCTCAGCGAGGGTGGCTCCACGGTCATCGGCGATCTCTCTGCGGAGGGCACCGATGCTGACGTGATGGTTCTCATCGGCGAGAGCATCGGCAGCTTCGACAACGTCTACGGCATCTCCGGTGGCATCCCCGGGCCGCTGACCGAGAGCGACCGGGCCGCAGTGGTCATCTCCTGGGTCACCAACGCTGGCGGCGACGGCGCATTCAGCGACGAGGACATCCGACTCTACGGCGAGACCCTCGCCCACGAGGTCGGCCACTACACCGGCTTGTTCCATCCCGTTG
>JBLHNG010000234.1:0-10581 GCA_047621685.1 Myxococcota bacterium
AGTCTGTTTCAGAGGATGTCAGCGCGCAGCGGGGGGTTTGGGGGTGAAACCCCCGTTTCAGACAAAAGCGCACCAGTCAAGCGGGATAACTGTCCACCGCGATGACTGGTGCCGGAAAATGGCCTCTGCTCGTGCTTTTCAGGCTGGTCTAATACTGTCCTCATACCAGTCTGAAAACAGAGCTATCGCTGACTCTGACTGAGGTTCAGCGCCGCTCAATGCCAGGTGCTCCACACCGGGTACTTACCCCTGCAATCCTTGCAGTCCGATGGATTCAAGGCGTGGACGCCGTTGAGCGGAGGCTTCGTAGGGCAAAGAAGTCTGCTTGTGAGCCTGTGGGCGGCCCCGCCTAAGAGCGTAGAGCTCGTCGAGCGGCCCTGCCACTGGCCGGTCGATGGCGACCCCGAGCAAACACAATCACGTTCGCCACCTGCCCCATCCGCATCAGCTCTCGCTGCGCACTCACCGGCTCGGTCACCTGGCATACCGCCCTGGCGACCAGCCAGATACGGGCACCATAGGTCGGGCTGAGGGCGGCCCCGACACGAAACCACATCTCGGCCAAATAGAACCTCACGGGTCAGGTCTTCAGCCGTGGTGCGGGTCGCTCCGATTGGTTTACTCCGGAGCGAACAGGAAGGGGTACGACACGATGACGCCCCCTTTCGGCTCAGGGAACGTCATGGTCATGAAGTGGGCGTTGATGCAGTCCTCAGCGGTGGGGCTGTTGAGGGTGGTGTTTTTGGTCGCAGACTTGCTGACCGATCCATCCTTCGCGATGACGAATTTGATGATCAGCTTGCCCTGAAGATAGGTGTCTCAGCCAGAGCATCCTGGTAGCAGGCCCGGATGGGCTCGAGGTTGTCGCGGATGACACCGTCGATGAGAGACCTGTCCAGCGCGCCCAGGATGATCGGTTCGCCACCGATCCCGCCCGGAGAGCTCAGCCCGCCGAGGCCGGAGCCACGAGTGTCGATCTGGGTGCCCCTGGCGCCGATCAGGCCGCTGATACCCCCGGTCACTACACCGTCCGCGGACAGCGCACTCCCGCGCCTTCCTGGAGCGGGAAGTCATGCTGTAGGTCCAGCATCACTGTGTTGCCGGACTTCGCGGGCATATCATCGAAGCAGATGCGCCAGGCGTCCTCGTCCGCAGCATCAGCCTGACAGCGCCGGCGCTCCACAGCAGGCTCGCTGGAATAGGCCATGTAGCGATGTCGACAGAGGTCAATGCTGGTCTGGTCGTGCGGCGGGTAGGCAGATCAATAAGACAGGTAGAAGCACCTTCGGCGTGTGTACGCCGTATGCACGAATTGCACACTGGTCGTTTTCTCCCCCGTCAGCGCCTCAAGTTCACTCATGGGTCAGAGGATCGAAGCCTCTCCAGTCCGTCGCCAGCGGCTCGGTCGCCCACCCCGGCAACCCAAGGACCACAGGACAGGAATCGCGTCCGAGCGAGCACAGCGCCCCCGATGGTCCTTCCTCGACCGTCGGGCATCCCGCGATCTCCGGGACGCTGGATGCGTCCTATTCCGCTACCCGGTTGATGAGGACGCAGCCTGGGAAGACGAACCGATCATGGCCGGCTTTGCCGATGAGAGCCTGACCTGGGATGATCTGGGGGCCTGGCAGACGAGCCGGCAAAGCGAGAGCAGAGCGAGCTGATCAGGGTGCCATTTGTTGCCGCTGTGTGAGCAGCCCGAGACTGCCCACAAACACCTGTTGTGGAGCAGGGGCGGTAGCATTCGAGATCCTGCGCGCATACGCTCACACAGAGGTGCCGGCAATGCTGAAGAAGACCCCACCGCGCTGGCGGATTCCCAACCACATCGGTGCCTCCCGCACCGTGAGCACCGAGAAGCTCACCGCCCTGATCCGGCGCGGTCGGCTCAGCGGCATGGAGCTGGTCCGCCAGGAGGATGGCACCCGCTGGGAGCCCCTGTTCAGCCTGCCGCTCTTCCAGAGTGTCGTACCTCACCAGGGCGATCCAGAGATGGTCGCCCGGCTTCGCTTCCGCGAGCGCGGTCTTCGCCACGGCGTGACGCTGGTGCTGGTGCTGATGTTTGTGCTGGGCAGCTTCCTGGTGCGCGATCCGGGGGGGCTGGTGATTCCGGCGGTCTTCACGATCGGCATCTTTCTGAGGTGGGTGTGGCCAATGCTGCGCTCTCTGGCCGGTCCGCTGATTCAGCCCTCTGCGCTGATGGCCGGCGACGACCTGCCCGAGCGTCTCACCGCCCTGCTCCTGCCGCTCGCCGACAACGGCATGCACGTCGACTCACTCCAGGAAGCGATCCTCGGTCTGCACCGTCAGCGTCGGGCCCTGGAGCGTCTGCTCTCCACGCTCGATCAGGGCGCGCTGGAGGCCGAGCGCATCCAGGCCCTGCTCACCTGTCGTCAGGCCACCACCCTGCCCGAGCGCACCGCCAACGAGCGCCAGCTCGCCACCATCGAGGCGCGTCTTTCCGCGCTGCACGAGGCCCGGCAGACCCGCGACAGGCTCGCGATGGAGGAGCGGGAGATGCTCGGTCGGCTCGGCGAGCTTCACGACGTGCGGCCCCAGATCACCCAGGAGAACCTGGAGGTTGACCTGGAGCGGGTGCGCATGGAGATGCAGGCGGTCGAGGAGGTCGAGCGCCTGCTGCAGCAGGTCCAGCTCACCCGATAAACCGCCGCTACTCACTCTCCTGGTGGGCCTCGATAGTTTTGATGTTCCTCTCACAGTGAAACACCCCCATGAGCAAACCAGCACGATGGACAATGGTCCAGCGCAAGAAGCTGCACGGCGCCCAGCAGCACCACCGATCCGATCCGCCCGCGCTTGATCTGGCGGATTCCTGGGCGCTGCTGGTCGAGCGATCCGCCCACGACCGTCAGCATGTCACCTTCCTCGCAGATGGCATCCACCGGGAGACAATCGATCAGGTACTCGCCGAGCTCAGTGCTCCCGAGGCCCCGAACATTTCCGATCCACTGCACGAGTACTACCGTGTCATCGCAGTCGTTGAGGACTGCAAGACAGACTGGAATTCAGTCTGGTTAAAGCGAGAGAGCTGGGCACCGTTCCGATGGCTGATGCGCCTGTGGCTGGCACAGGCGGGCATAGAATTTGTGCTCGATATGCTCACCCGACGCTTTGCGATCCATGTCACGCAGCAGAACCGCACCAGCGCGGGCGGAGACGACTACACCGGCGAGATCGTACTCAGCGATGCCGATCTCGCTGAGATGACCGGCCATCCCCCCGGTCCCTGGGTGGTCACAGCGACCCGGGAGCCGTTCTGGTGGGCACTTCGGGAGTGCCTGGCACAGCTCTCAGCGGCGGACTTTCAGGCCGCCCTCGCCGCCGCCCGACCGCTGCGCCAGCGCCTGCTCGCCGACAGCGGTGCCCCCTCGCCACCCCTCGCCGCCCGATCGGCCAGAGTCTGGCTGAGCATCGCCTTCTCTCGGGACCAGACCTGGGCTTGCGAGGATGCCCGCTGGGTGCTGGACGGCGGCTGGAGCATGGCAGATCACCTGCTCCTTGCCGCCCTGAGCGACCCGGCGCTGGCGCTGGCGCTGGCCCACAAGCCCGGCGGATCACAGGCAGAGACCGTCGCCCCATACGCCTGGGATATCGTTGCATCTCTCGGGGGGAGTGCCGTCCCGGTGCTGTCATACCTGATCGAAGACCGGGCAGAGCGACGACGACAGACCTGGCTTCGAACCATGCAGGCCTGGGAGAAGCGCAGCCTCAAGGGTGCCCTCAAGCTCGCCCAGAAGATCGCGGCAGCCGAGGGCCCATGAGCCCCTCCTGATCACCGCAGACGGCTACAAGCCCGGGCGCTGTGGTCTCCCTTCATCGACGCCATCATCGTGAGTCCTCGAAGGACGCTCGTGAGGTCACCAGCGCGCAAGAGCGCATCAAGACTGGCTTCGGGGGGCGATGGGGTGCTGCTCATGATCCCTACAAGTAGGACGGCGTCGGTCGGGGTCTCCCAGAAGAACGTCGCCAGGGGCCCCGGTTGACGCTTCCGCTGTTGATCCGTGTCTCGATGCGCTCGAGCTGTCGGAGCCACGGGGCAGTGGCCAGCCGCTTGTAGTGCCCCCCTTGAACGCCGGGCTGTCGAGGCGGGCCAGGTGGCCGAAGAGGTCGCATCGTTGCTGTGTCACCGGCCCCCGGAGCGCATCATCGACATCGGCTGAGGCCTGGGCACCTACAGCTTCGCGATGCTCCAGCGCTGCCCGGACGCCACCGCAGTGCTAGTGGATCGGCCCAATGCCGCCTCGGCCGTCTTGCAGCGGCGTGACGGATGGTGGCATCGTCGAGACGGTGGATGTCGGGGTAGGCGCCCATGTCACCGACCTGCAGCACCCCGTCGAGCTACCGGCCGGTGTTGGGCTTCCCACGCCCGGCTCAGCATCAACATCAGGGTGATGCGCCCGTGGACGTCACCAAATACCGCGAAGGTCTTTGCGCTGCTCAGCGCCGCCTCCGCCAGCCGATCATGAGCCCGGCCAGCACGAGCATGAACCCGGAGCCGCTCGCAGAGACCGCAGAGCAGGTGCCCTCGTTCTTGTCTTCGTCCTCGATGTCGACCACACCGTCGCAGTCGTTGTCGATGCCATCCTCGTCGATCTCCTCAGCGCCGGGGCTGACGGCGGCATCGTTGTCGTCACAGTCATCGCCGCCGTCTACACCAGCGTGGATGAAGCTGTCAGCGTCGGCATCGTAGTCGTCTGCACCATCGCAGTTCTGGTCGATTCCGTCGTACCAGATCTCCGTCGCGCTGGGGCTGATGTCGAAGTCGGTGTCGTCGCAGTCCTCGCCGCCGTAGTCGCTGCTGTCGTAGCCGTCGCTGTCGCTGTCGGCGTCGCTGCCGTCGCAGTCCTGGTCGATTCCGTCGTACCAGATCTCGGTGCCCGACGGATTGATGGTCGCGTCCGCGTCGTCGCAGTCCTCGCCGCCGTAGTCGCTGCTGTCGTAGGTGTCTACATCCGCGTCGTAGTCAGAGCCGCCGTCGCAGTTCTGGTCGATTCCGTCGTACCAGATCTCGGTGCCTGATGGGTTGATGGTCGCGTCCGCGTCGTCGCAGTCCTCGCCGCCGTAGTCGCTGCTGTCGAAGGTGTCTACATCTGCGTCGTAGTCGTTGTCTCCGGCACAGTCGGAGTCGACTCCGTCGTACCAGGCATCCGGCGCGCCGGGGTAGATCGTGGCGTCGTCGTCGTCGCAGTCTGCAGCGCCGGAGAAGCCGTCGCCGTCCGCATCGCCGCCCAGCGCGGCCCAGTTCACCGCCTGCTCTAAGAGCTGATCCGCATCTCCGCTGCGCAGGTCTGCGGGGCCGTAGCTGGTTGAAGCGAGGTACATCAGCCCGAGGAAGACGACGTTGCCGCTGTCGATGGTATCGGTGACCAGGAGGCTGTAGTAGGACGTGACGGTGCAATTGTCGCCGCTGAGTGTTGCCAGGACCTCACCGGTCTTGCTGTCGAGTGCCTGCCCACTGACCTCGCCATAGCCGGAGGTGGTGGTGAAGTCCTTGATCCCATCGGTGATCGGGTGGGAGACCTTCTTGTCGAAGTTGACTTCCAGGTTGTTGTAGCAGAACTGGTAGTTGCTGCTGGCCAGATCGATGGGCATCAGGTCGTCGATCGTGGACTCGAATTTGCTGTTGTCGACAGTGTAGTGGAACCAGCCGGTGCCGACCAGACCGCCGCCGTTGCGCACATAGGCATCCAGGACGCTGATGAAGTTCTTGGTCCAGTCCGGCGCGCCGCTGCCCGAGCCGCCCAAGACGACTGCGTCGTAGATCTCCATCTCCTTGAGGGTGTCCACGTCTTCGACGGTGACCACGGTGGCCTCGAAGTCGTACCAGGTGTCGTCGTTGAGCTGCGCGGCGAGATCCGCAGAGGTCTCGCCGTCTGTGCTCTCCACGACAGCGACATAGACCTGTGCAGAGGCAGTCTGGCCAAACAGCAGGCTCATCAGAACGGGGGTGCTCATGGGGTCTCCTCCAGAAGACAAGGGGTACACACCGTAGTCGAAACATCCCCTACATGCAGCCTGATCCGGACATATAGTCGAGCATCAGCGCGAGCATGAGATCTCGGACGGGCGAGCTGACGACACGGAATCCGGAGAAGGCCGTGTCGGAGGGCTGGGGCGCCGTCAGCCGGAGACGTCGCTGGAATCACCGCCGCACTTCAAGGATTCGCCCATCTCTGCTCTCGATGTTGCCGACATGCACTGCTTGCCTTTGGCTTCGCTGCTTCGTGGCGCTGGGATGACGGCGGGTGCTCTCTCACCAGGAGGCTGAGGTCCGCCATCGTCGGCGCCATGCTTTTTCTGGCCACTCCGCTCCAACGCCGGCCTTTCGGCCGTGCCCGCTCCAGCGGCTCATGGCGCTGCGTTCAATGGGGCTGCATTCCATGCGTTCACCTTTAGTTCTCTCCGGGAGTGCCCGCCTTGCGGCCGCCCCCTGGGCTACCCACCTTGTGGCCCCAGCATGACACCAAGACCTCGCCACCGTCCGCACGCTCACAGGACCGTCCTGAACCTCACCAAGGTCTCGCGGCGTTCAGTCTCTCAGGACGCTGACATCCTCAAACCACTATCATCCCCCCTGTGCCCCCTACCAATCGCACCAACCGCGTCTGGAGCCTCCAGCGCACCATCTCCCTCACCCTCTCCGGGATGGTCCTCATCACCGCGGGCTCGATCATCTGGGGCACCTACGTCCGCTCCCGGGACACCATCCTCATCAACTCCGAGGAGCTGATCCTCCAGGCCGCCCGAGAGAGCCAGGAGCGCGTCCTCGCCTACCTCGATCCCGCCGCCCGCACCGTCACCCAGCTCCGCCAGCTCCACGCCCAGCGCTCCATCAACCTCGACGACTTCGCCCACACTGAGGGCATCCTGTTCGCCATGCAGCGCGCCCAGCCCGAGATCTCCATGCTTGGATACGGCACGGAGGATGGCCACTTCCTCATGGTCGAGCGCACCACGGAGGGCGCGACCTGGACCAAGGAGGTCACCCCCGGCGCGGGAGCGGTCTGGCGTCAGCGCGCCCCGACTGGTGGGCTCACCGACATCACCGCCACCGAGGCCGACCCGACCGACGCCTACGACCCCCGTGTCCGCCCCTGGTACCAGGCCGCCCAGGCCGCCGGGGGGCTGATCTGGACCGACGTCTACGTCTTCTGGAGTCGCAAGGAGCCCGGCATCACCATCGCGGCTCCCAGCGATGCCGGCGTCACCAGCGCCGATGTTCGCCTCCGCGAGCTGTCGGGCTTCCTGGAGAGCCTCGCCCTCAGTCCCCACAGCGTCGCGTTCATCATCGACCACCGCGGCCACCTCATCGCCACCTCCGAGGGCGAGGCCCTGCTGGCGGACCGCTCCCTGGTCACCGCCGCATCCTCCATCACCCCCTCCATCGCCGCCCTGACTGGCTCACCATCGGTGCAGTCCTTCATCACCAGCGGCGAGGCCCCCTCACGGACGGTGCGCTTCGACGTCGCCAAGGCTCCCCACATCGGCGGGCTGGTGCCGCTGTCGATCAGTGCGGAGCGGGACTGGCTCATCGGGGTCGCTGCCCCGGAGTCCGACTTCCTCGGTGCGCTCCACGACGCCAACCGCCGCAACGCCATCATCGGCGCCATCCTGATGCTGGCCGCCCTCATCCTCTCCCGCATCCTCGCCCGCTGGATCTCCACCACGCTCCAGGTCCTCGTCACCGAGAGCGCCCGGATCCGCGCCCTCCAGCTCGACCGAAGCGAGCACACCGGGGCACGGTTCAAGGAGGTCGCCGACGTCATGGATGCCTTCGAGGACATGAAGACCGGCCTGCGGACCTTCCAGCGCTACCTGCCGCTGAAGCTGGTCCGGGTGCTGCTGGAGGAGCAGATCGAGCCCCGACTGGGTGGGGTGGATCGGCAGATCTCGCTGTACTTCTCCGACATCGGCGGCTTCACCACCATCACCGAGCGCCTCGGGCCGCGTCAGATGGCCGAGCGGCTGGGCGACTACCTCGGCATGCTCTCCACCACCATCCAGGAGAGCGACGGCACGGTGGTGCAGTTCGTCGGTGACGAGGTCATGGCGATGTGGGGCGCCCCCCTGCCGGTGCCTGATCACGCCGACCGGGTCTGCGAGGCTGCGCTGACCGTCCAGGAGCGCATCCCCGACCTCTGGCCCATCGACGACACCCACCCCGCGATGCCCACCCGCATCGGGCTGCACACTGCTACCGTCGTGGTTGGTCACTTCGGTGCCCGGGACCGCATGTACTACGGCGCCATCGGTGATGGGGTGAACCTCGCCAGCCGCTTGGAGAGCGCAAATAAGCAGTACGGAACGTCTATCCTTGTTTCTGATGCGACCCGAGGGATGGTCACTCCTGATACCTTTGTGTTTCGGCTTATTGACCGGATCATCGCGAAGGGTAAGAAGGAACCGACGACGATTTATGAGCTGGTTGGTCGTGTTGGGCAGGTCAGCTCTGAGGATGTGGCGAAGGTTGGCCGCTATGAGGCTGCGTTTGTTGACTACCAGGCTCGACGGTTTGCGGAGGCTGCGGAGGCGCTTGCGGGGTGCTTGGGGGATCCTCCTGCCGTGGTGCTGCGGGATCGGTGCTTGGACTACCTGGAGGAGCCGCCGCTGGAGGAGTGGGATGGTGTCTATGCGATGACTACGAAGTAGTGAGAGGCACTCGGCGCTCTGAGGTGTGCAGGAAGGTCCTTTGAGTTTGCGGACGGTGGTAGGTAATTGGTGTCCGGGCGGGGGTCGCAGGGGGCGGTGACTGGAGAGAGGAGCCGTGAGGCGACGAATGAAGGGAATGCAGCCCCCTTGAACGCAGCGCCACAAGCGGGCCGACAGGCCCGCGGTGGTGCGGAGTGGCCAGAGAAAGAATGGCGCCGACGATGGCGAACCTCAGCGAACCCGGTGAGAGAGCACCCGCCGTCATCCCATCGCCACGACGCTGAGAAGCCCAAAGGGCGAGCAGTGCAGGGCAGGCAACATCCAGACCTGCGATGGGAGAGTCGCTGGAGTGTGGGGAGTCGCGACGTTGGTATCACCACCTGACTCCAGCGATGCGAGAATCGTGGGCATTGATGTTGCCTACCCTGTACTGCTCGCCTCTGGCTTCGCAGCCTCGGGGCGTTCGGCTCCGAAGGGTGCCCTCTCACCGGAGAGTTGAGGGTGTTGATCGTCGACGCCATGCTTTTCCTGGCCGCTCCGCACCAACGCATCCCATCGCTTCGCTCTGGCCTGCTTGTGCCGCTGCACTCAAGGGGGCTGCATTCCCTTCATTCGTCGCCTCACGGCGCCTCTCTCCAGTCACCGCCCCCTGTGACCCCCAGCATGACACCCGCTCACTCACCACTACCTCGCACCCTCAAAGGACCTTCCTGCACCTCAACGGGCGCCATAGCCTTCCACACACTTGCCCCTGCCTCAGAGGCAATCCATCGCGAAACCGACCGCGAGTCTACACTGAGGCATGCGCCTAATCCTCCCCCTGCTCCTCTCCTGCAAGCACCGCAGCGCAGAGACCGGCACCCTCCCCAGCGACACCGCCCCCAGCGACACCGCCCCCAGCGACACCGCCCCCAGCGACACCGCAGACTCCGCAGACTCCGCCCCCAGCGACACCGCCCCCGCCCTCTGGGGCGACCTCTCCCTCACCGGCCGCGCGCTCACCGGCCCCGCCGGCTCCGAGACCGGGGGCAGCGTGGCGGGGGTGGGTGACATCGACGGCGACGGGCGCGACGAGGTGCTCATCGGCGCCGACGAGATCGGAGTCGCATACCTGCTCTCCGGCCCGCAGTCCCCCGGGGCGATCACCCCGACCGCGACCCTCACGGGCCCTGCCGGGGCCGCGCGCTCAGTGGCTGGAGCCGGCGACGTGGACGGCGACGGCTATGCCGACGTGCTCATCGGCGGGGGCAGCGATGTCGGGGATGCGTGGCTGGTCTACGGTCCGCTGTCGGGCACCGTGGCGCTCTTTGAGGGCTGGACCGGCATCAGCGGCGATGGCAGCGGACTCACCGTCGCAGGCCCCGGCGACCTCACCGGAGACGGACGCCCAGACCTCCTGATCGCCGCCCCGCTCTCCGACCTCGCCGCGTCCGATGCCGGCACCATCTGGCTGCTGCCCGCCGACGCTGACCCCGGCAGCTTCACCGACGCCGCCACACTCACCCTCACCGGGGCCGGCCCCAGGGCCTACGTCGGCTACGCCATGGACAGCGCTGGGGACTTCAACGGCGACGGCCACGGCGACCTCATCGTCGGCGCCTGGGGCACTGCGGGATTCACCGGCGAGGTCGCGCTGGTCTTTGGGCCGATCACCGCCGATGCCTCCCTCGCCGACGCCGACCTGCGGCTGGCCGGGGTCACCGCCTGGGACGTCGCTGGCTTCAGCGTCTCCGGTGCTGGAGACGTCACCGGAGATGGCCGCGACGATGTGATCGCGGGCGCCTATGGGGTCGACGGAGCGGACTACTCGATGGGTGCGGCCTACCTGATCGCCGGAGGAATCTCCGGAGTCACCTCGCTGTCGGATGCCACCGCGACGCTGATGGGCGTGACCGCCGGCGACAACACCGG
>JBLHNG010000235.1:0-10554 GCA_047621685.1 Myxococcota bacterium
CGGAAACGGCCCGGACAAGCCGCTGTGTGATGAGGGCAACCCCGACAGTGAGGGGATGAATCTCGAGGAGTGTCAGGGCACCAACCGCTCCACCCGCCTCGCGATCCTCTCCTCTGGGAAGTAGTTTAATGTGGAACCCTTACGAGCCAATTTCCCGGAACGTCCGCACTGGACTGGGCATTGGTGCTGCGGCCTCGGTGCTGCTGGTCTGGGGGCTGCTGAGCGGCCTGGAGATCATCGGTCCAGCCAAGCTCCCGGCCCCCTGGGAGGTTGCTGGTGCCTTTGTGCAGCTGGCCTGGGACGCTGACCGCAGCGAGAGCCTCCTGCTGACCGCGACGATCTGGTCGATGAGCCGGGTGCTGGTCGCAGGCATGATCGTGGTGTGCATCGGGGTTCCCACCGGCATGCTGATGGGCTCCTCGCCCCGGGTCAACGCTGCGCTCTCCCCGCTGGTTGACCCGTTCCGTTCCGCGCCCATTGTCGCCATCAACCCGATCCTGGTGATGTGGCTGGGCATTGGAGAGGCGATGAAGATCGTCTTCCTGGTGCTCGGCGCGATCGTCTACCTCATCCCGATGGTGAGAGATGCCGTCCAGGCAGTCCCCCGGACCTACTGGATCTCGGCCAGAGACCTCGGCGCGACCCCGTTCGAGGCCGTTCGCCACTCGGTCCTGCCCATGGCAATGCCCCGGATCGCAGACGCCATCATCGTGTCGATCTCGGTGATGTGGACCTACATCACCGTTGCTGAGTACATCAACGCTGAGAAGGGTCTCGGCCAGCTCATCCAGAACGCCCGTCGGTTCTCGGCGATGGATCAGGTGTTTGTCGGCATCGGTGTCATCGTCTTCCTCGCCCTCATCACCTACTCGGTGATGACCTGGCTCAAGAACGCCCTGTACCCGTGGGAGGTTGAGGCATGAGCGAAGACTCCTCCATTCATGTTGAGCTGAAGGACATCATCCAGGAATACCCCGCGCCCCAGGGCGAGGGGGTCATCCGCATCGTCGATGGGGTGAACATCACCTTTGATCGCCCCGGCATCTACATGCTGCTCGGCCCATCGGGCTGCGGGAAGTCCACGATCCTCCGCATGCTCGGCGGGGTGCGTCCCATCGGGGTGAAGACTCCGACGGAGGGCGAGGTGCTGATCAACGGGGTCCGCTGTGATGGCCCCCACGACGACGCGGTGATGGTCTTCCAGCGCTACGCCAACCGGCCCGACCTGTCCGTCCGGGACAACGTCGCCCTGCCGTTCCGGTTCAAGCTGTGGAAGAACAAGATCCCCGAGGCCGAGCAGAAGCAGCGGCTGGATCAGATCCTCGATGCGGTTGGACTGGGAGACAAGGCCGAGCTGAGACCCAGCCAGCTCTCTGGTGGACAGAACCAGCGGGTCGCCCTGGCTCGCGCCCTGGTGCTGCGCCCCCGGATCCTCCTGATGGACGAGCCGTTCGGTGCGCTGGATGCCCAGACCCGCGAGGAGATGCAGCTGCTCCTCATCGAGCTGTTCAACGCCCAGCCCTGTGTGATCGTGTTCGTCACCCACGACGTCGACGAGGCGCTGGCCCTGGGGGATCGCGTCCTGGTGCTCTCCACCCGCCCCGCCCGGCTCGCCATTGACCTCAACATCACCGAGGTCCGCCCCCGCAATTCACTGTGGCGGGGCTCCACTGAGGCGATGCGGATGCGGGAGCAGATCCTCAAGCAACTTCATGCGTCGGGGCAGGACCGGTGAGTCAGTCTGATCGAATCGAGCAGGAAATTGGTGAGATCTCCTATCTCAAGGAGATGATCACCTCCTCGACCAGCACCTATGGGCTGCTCGGTACGCTCACGATCGCGGCGCTGCTCTCCATCCCCCTCGGGGTTGGGATCGCGGCCATTCCGGTGCTGTTCTACGCCGCCGTCCAGGCCATCGCCGCGCTGTTCATTCCATCCTCTCCGGTCTTCCAGGCTGCCGTCCAGAAGCGCAAGCGCGCTCAGCAGCGGGAGACCAGCCGGGAGCACCTCGTCGGGGAGATCGAGCGGCGGGACAGCGGGGAAGCGGAGTTCCACTGGCGGGCCTACCACCGAATGCGGGAGCGGGTCGCATCGCTCAAGCAGATCGCCAGCAACCGCCAGACCGCCATGTCCGAGCGCGACGTCGAGCGCCTGGACGACGCCACGGTGGACTACCTCGGCCTCTGGCTGGCCTGGCTGGTGATGGCTGAGCGCTGGCAGAACGTCGACGAAGACGGCATAACCAAGCGGGTCGAGGCCATCGATCGGCAGATCGAGAAGATCGACAGCTCCGTGGAGCGCATCCGGCTGGAGAAGGCCCGGGCCGACCTCGCACGCATCCTCTCCCGCCGCAAGACGCTGTGGGGGCGGGCCACCGAGGTCGAGGCCAAGATGCTCGCCATGACCGACACCCTCGAAGAGGTCTACCAGCGGGTCATCACCAACCCCAACTCCGACGACGCCACCCACCAGCTTCAGGAAGCCCTGGAGCGGATGAAGGTCGAAGAGAAGATCGACATGGCCGTGGACGATGAGCTGGACAACCTGCTGAACAAGGGGCGAAAGGCTGCGGCTGCCAAGAAGAAGGCCAGCGTCACCCACTGAGGGGGAGGCCGGCCTGCTGAGGGGCCGGGCCAGTCCACTACCAGTTCATCATCAGATACGCCGCGCCAGCGTTGCTGCCACCAGAGTCTTCCTGGTATGCCCCGACCAGCACATCATCTGACCCATCCCCATCCACATCCGGGACCAGGGCTGCGGAGAAGCCGGCGTAGTCAAAGGTGGTCTCTCCGACCAGCTTGACGACTGCGGTGGAGAGGCTCATCTGCCCAGAGAATGGACCGTAGAGCACATAAGCCGCGCCAGCTGCGCTTCCGGTGATGTCGTCGCCGTAGGCACCCACCACCACGTCGCCGTTGCCGTCGCCGTCGATGTCGCCGCCGCCGGAGACCGAGTAGCCGGCGTAGTCGCTGGCGATCTCACCGACCAGCATCGCATCTGCGGCGGAGAGGCTCATGGTGCCGGAGAACGGTCCGTAGAGGATGTAGGCAGCCCCCGCGCTGCTGTCGGCTTCGTCGTTGCCGTAGGCGCCGATGATGACGTCGTCGTAGCCGTCGTTGTTGGTGTCTCCAGCGGAGGACACGCTGTGGCCGGCGTAGTCGCTGGCGGCCTCTCCGGTGAGGATGGCGTCTGCGGCGGAGAGGCTCATGGTGCCGGTGGTGCCACCATAGATGAGGTAGGCCGCGCCGGCATTGCTGCCGCCAGAGTCCTCCTGATCCGCGCCGATGAGCAGGTCATCCGCGCCGTCTCCGTCCACATCGCCTGCACCGGCGACGGAGACCCCGGCGTTGTCGTCTGCAGCGACCCCGGTGAGGATGAGGTCGGCGCTGGAGAGGCTGACCTCTCCGGTGACGCCGCCGTAGATGAGGTAGGCCGCACCGGCGTTGCTCGCGCTGGTGTCTTCCTGGTCCGCGCCGATGAGAAGGTCGAGGTTGTCGTCGCTGTTGGCGTCGCCCGTCCAGCCCACTGCGATGCCGGCCCGGTCGTCGTCTGCCACACCGGTGAGGATGAGGTCGGCGTCAGAGAGGCTGATCTCACCGGAGACGGGGCCGAAGACGATGTAGGCCGCGCCGGCGTTGGTGCCGCCGGAGTCTTCCTGGTACGCACCGACCATGATGTCGTCGTAGTCGTCGTTGTTGACGTCTCCAGGGCCTGCGACCGAGAAGCCGGCGGAGTCGTTGTCTGCCGCGCCGGTGAGGATGGCGTCTGCGTCGTCGAGGGACAGGGAGCCGGTGACGCCGCCGAAGACGATGTAGGCCGCGCCGGCGTTGGTGCCGCCGGAGTCTTCCTGGTACGCGCCGATGATCAGATCGCCTGACCCATCGCCGTCGATGTCGCCGCCACCGGCAACCGAGTACCCGGCGCGGTCGTTGTCCGCCGCACCGGTCATGATCAGCCCGCTCTCATCGAGTCCGGGGATGCAGTAGGTGTAGCCGTCGCAGTCGGTGTCCACCCCGTTGCACTCCTCGACGGCGGCGGGGTTGATTCCGCTGTCGTCGTCGTTGCAGTCGGAGTCGTCTTCCACGTAGCCGCTGGGCTGATCGCAGGCGGCGGTGGTGTTGTCGATGTCGCCGTAGCCGTCTTCGTCGGAGTCCGCGTACCAGTCGATTGCATCGGTGAGGTCAGAGTCGTCTTCGTCCACGGAGCTGTCGCAGTCGTTGTCCTGGTCGTCGCAGATCTCCGGAGAGTTGGGGCTGACCGTGTCGTCGGTGTCGTCGCAGTCGTTGGAGAAGTTCGAGTACCCTTCTGGGACCGTGCAGGACTCCGTGGTGGCGCCGGTGTGGCCGTAGCCGTCGGAGTCGGCGTCTTCGTACCAGGTCCGGAGGTTGGTGACGTCGGAGTCATCGGAGTCGATCAGACCGTCGCAGTCGTTGTCGAGGTCGTCGCAGTACTCGGTCGCCCCGGGGTAGACCGCTGGATCCTCGTCATCGCAGTCGTCGGTGTTGTCGGTGTAGGCGTCGGGCTGGCTGCAGGCGGTGGTGGTCTTGTCGGGGATGCCGTAGCTGTCTTCGTCCTCGTCCCGATACCAGACCAGCGCATCGATTGCGCTGGCATCATCGACAGAGTCGTCGCAGTTGTTGTCGAGCTTGTCGCCACAGATCTCGTCTGCGTCGGGGTTGATCTCCCCGTCGATGTCCAGGCAGTCGTCGGGGTTGTCGACGTAGCCAGCCGGCTGACTGCACGCGAGGATCTCCACACCGTCCTTGCCGTAGCCGTCTTCGTCGGAGTCCTCGTAGTAGATCACGGCATCGGTGATCGAGTCGTCGTCGGTGTCGACCAGATCGTCGCAGTCGTTGTCCTGACCGTCGCAGATTTCTGGGAAGTCCGGGCCGACCGTGGGGTCGTTGTCGTCGCAGTCGAGCACCGCGGTCACACCGTCGCCGTCTGCGTCGAGGCCGACACCGCTGGGGATACCGGTGTCGGTGACGTCGCCTTCATCATCCTCGGCGACGTCCTTGTCGCCGCAGCCGATGAGGAGCGCCAGAGAGAGGGCAAGGCTCAAGGTACGCATGAAATCCTCCGAGAGGTCAGTCTATTCGCGATGCGATCCGATTGTGCCCCTGTCCTCGACAAGCCGCTGTGAAAACCCCCCCTGAGCCGAAACTCAGTACCCCTCCGCCAGCTTCACGGTGGCGTTGGTGGAGTCGTAGTAGCTGATGTAGACCACGTCGCTGCCATCGATGGTGATCGCGGGCTCCTGGCCGACGTTGCCGGTGGAGTCGATGGTCAGGGTGGACCAGGCGGAGCCATCGTAGTGGGCGACCTTGAGGTCGCCGTTGGTGTAGTCGTAGTAGGCGATGTACGGCTCATCCGCTGAGTTGAACGCCAGGACGGGGTAGTCCCCGACGTAGCCAGTGGAGTCGACGGTCTGGGTGGACCAGGCGTCGATTCCGGTGCGGCAGGCGTATTCGAGGTCGCCGTCTGCGTAGTCGTACCAGGTGATGCACGGCGTGTCGTCGGACTTCAGCGCCAGAGCGGTCTCGATGCCGCCGGAGCCGACGGTCTCGGTGATGCTGGAGTCGAGGAGTCGGTAGGTGACCTCGTCGTCATCGCCGTCGTAGTAGGCGACATGCGCGGCATCTCCGCTGTCGACGGCCAGCGAGGTGTAGTAGCCGTCGTCGCTGTAGCTGGCGGGCTCCAGGATGGAGTAGTCGGCCTTGGTGCTGCTCACCAGCTCGGTCAGCAGGGGCATGCCGTAGGTGTTGTCGAAGTAGGCGAACCGGGCGAGGTCCGAGGAGTCCACGTCGATCGAGACGAAGTAGCCGACGTCATCGGACTTCGCGAGGGAGTAGTCCTCGACGATGTACTGGGTGCCCCAGCTGGAGCCGCTGTAGGCGATGTAGTGCAGCTCGGTCGCGGGATTGTCGTAGACGGTGAAGCCGAGGTGGAAGTCGTCGATGCTGTCGAACACCCCGTCGAGCCACTCCCCGGCCACGGCACTGATGCCGGTGTTTGCTCCACCCGCCCAGGTCCCGGCGGCGGTGCGGGTGTTGTAGCGAATGGAGTTGGTGGTGGCGTTGAAGTAGGCGACCATCACGTTGCCGGCGCTGTCGACTCCGGTGGCGGACATTGTGCCGCAGCTGCAGCTGGTGTCCACGTTGGAGATCGAGAACCGATCATCGACCGTGGTGGCGTCGCAGTCGTTGTCGATCCCGTCTCCGCGGATCTCTTCGGCGTCGGGGTGGATGTCGGAGTCGGTGTCGTCGCAGTCGCCGGGATCGGGCTCGATGAAGTAGCCCTTGGGCTCGCAGGCACACCAGGTTCCCTGATCGGTGTTGCCGTAGCCGTCGAGGTCGAAGTCCTGGTAGAACTCGCTGCAGTTGTCGGCGTCCCAGCTGTTGGTCTCGCCGTCGCAGTTGTCGTCGTGGGCTGTCGAGCAGTCCTCGTTTACGCCCGGGTTGACGCTGGCGTCGGTGTCGTCGCAGTCGTCTTTGAGGTCGTAGCCGTCGCTGTCGGCGTCCTTGTCGGCGTCTGTGTCGGCGTCTGTGTCGGCGTCTGTGTCGGCGTCTGTGTCGGCATCGGTGTCGGCATCGGTGTCGGCATCGGTGTCGGCATCGGTGTCGGCATCGGTGTCGGCATCCGCCTCTTCATCGGGGATCGCGGTGTCTGAGTCGCCCCAGGCACCGGGCTCGTCGACGGCATTTGCCTTGAACTCGCTGGAGCAGCCTGCCAGAAACAAAGCTACCAGCCCAACTCTGGTCATCATGGTTGCGTCCTGTTGTGGTCGGAGCAAGGTCCAACGATAACCAGATGGTGCCCGGATTGTGGTGGAAGCACCGAATACAATGGACTACCAGGACCGACGATGCTGCTGCTGACCCTGCTTTCCTGCCGTCGAGATCTGGCCGAAGGCACCGGAGGCGTCGCCCAGAGCGACCCGGAGACCATATGCCTTGGACATGGCCACCACCGGCTGCGATTCGGGCTCCGAGCGCGACCATTTCTCTGTCCGAGGTGCTTGTGGAGGGAATGGATGCTGCCATTCCGGCACTGATGGAGGAGACCTGCGACGACTTCAGCAGCCTCGGAGAGGTCTCCGAGGTCGCCGACCGGTTCACGCCCGAGGCGATCACCGCGCTGGCCACTGGCACCGCAGACAGCCTCGAGCCCTGGTCCTGTTACCTGAACGAGAGCACGATTCGCACCTCCACGATCCCACATGACTCCGACGCCCCCACCTTTGTCATCCTCGCAATCGCCGCGCCTGCCCGTGTGGACGTCGGGGCGCTCTGTGCGCAGGGCATCGGATCGAGCACCTGGAGTGCGCGGGTGCCGATCACGTCGATGGCGCGGTCGATACCCTGCGCAGTGCAGGTAGAGTGGGCGCTGGAGCGTGGGGCAGGGGAGCCCTGGGGCGCGGATATCTGTGTGATCAATGAACCCACTGACTGTGCGGGAGAGCAGAAATGATCGGAGCCATGCTCGCCGGGGTGCTTGTCGCATCGCCGGCTTCTGCGGATGATGATGAATCAAAAGAGGCTGCGAGCAGCCGACTCAACAGCGTGGTTGGGAGCTGCTACACCAGCTCTGGATCCATCGGCGGCGGCCGGGTCGAGCTGGATGCTCAGGCCTTCGACGGGGAGCTGGTCTCGCTGATGTTTACCTCGGAGCTTGGGAACACCGAGTTCGCCGACTGCCTCTGTCGCCGGGCGCCTGGTGCGCTGGGGATCTGGTCGGGTCAGGTGGAGGGCGGCGGCCTGCTGTCGCTGCCGTTTGCCCTCGGCAACGTGGTGTCCACCGATCCGGAGTCCCGGGAGTGCTACCTGGAGCTTGAGGTGTCCGAGGAGGTCCATGAGGAGGTCATTCTCCCTGCCGGGCTGCTCGCCGTCTCCAAGCTCAAGGCAAAGGGCTCCCTGGAAGCGGATGTGGTCAGCACGACCCTCACGGAAGCCCACGACACCCTGGAGCGCTGCTACCGGGCGGACCTCATCCGCTGGCCGAGCTACTCCGGCAACGCAAAGCTGGAGATGTATGTGGCCGCGGATGGCTCCGTGAGCGTCGCTCGGATCGACGGACTGGCCTACAACTCCATCTCGAACTGCCAGATCCAGCACCTCCTCCAGATGAGCTGGCCGACCGCCGAAGACGGAACCACGATCACCGCGAAGCTCGCGTACACCGTCGGGGAGTGAGCGTGCTCCTGCTGATTCTGGGGTGTGGTCCGAAGGTTGTAGAGCCGACAATGGCGGAACCCGAAGCCGCACCGGCTGTGGAGCTTGCATCCCTCAGTGCCGATGCGATCGGCGGGACCACCGACCCAATCCTCGCGCAGCTCCTCCACGACCACTGGGAGGACACCCTCACCCGATCGCCGGTCTGGGCCACACAGCTGGGCGACCACCGGTTCGATGATCGAATCTCCGATGGCTCGCTGGCCGGACGGGCTGCCGATCGCGCTGCCCGGGATGCCTTCCTCGTCCGTGCGCGGGCCCTGGAGAAGCCTCAGATACCTGCCGATCAGCAGTCGCTGGGGTTGTTTGCGTTCTCGCTGGAGCAGGACGTCGCCCGGGATGTCTGCGACAGCGGGCTGTGGAGCCTCTCCGCCCGCAGCAACGCCCTGGTGCGCTTTAGCCACCTTCCTGAGGCCCACACCGTCACCAGCGGAGACGACGGGCGAAACCTCCTGGCCCGCTACCGCGCCATCCCCGGTGCCATCGCGGCAGACATGGAGCGCCTGAGCGCTGGACTCGATGCTGGGAAGGTCGCCAACGCCACCTCGGTGAGCAAGGTCCTGGAGCAGCTCTCCGCTCAGCTCGACCAGCCCGTCGAGGACTGGCCGCTTCATGCTCCGATCACCGTCGAGCATGCCGACTGGAATCCCGAAGAGCAGGTCCGCTACCGCACCGGGATGAGCCGGGCGACCGACGACATCGTCACTGCGATCCAGGGCTACCACGACTTCATCGCTGAGCGAATCCTCCCCGCAGCCGAGCAACGCACCGCGGAGGGGCTCACCGGACTCCCCGACGGCGCGGCCTGCTATGAGGCCCTCGTCGGGAACTACACCACCCTCCCGCTGACGGCAGGCCAGATCCATGAGATCGGCCTCGACGAGCTGGAGGCGATCCACGAAGAGTTCCGCCAGACCGGCGCCCGCGCGCTGGGGACCGACGACCTCGGGGCAATCTTCAGCCGCCTCCGAACCGATCCGGCGCTGTACTTCACCACCGAGCAGGAGGTCGAGGACAAGGCCGTCGCTGCCCTCGATGCTGCTCGAACGGCAATGCCAGCGTTCTTTGGCCGGCTCCCTCAGGCCGAGGCCGTGGTCCGCCGGGTGCCTGATCACGAGGCGCCGTTCACGACCATCGCCTACTACCGCCAGCCCAGCCCCGACGGCAGCAAGCCCGGCGAGTACTTCGTCAACACCTACGCGCCTGCGACCCGCCCCCGCCACGAAGCCGAGGTGCTCGCCTACCACGAGGCGATCCCCGGCCACCACCTGCAGATCGCCATCAGTCAGGAACTACCTGCTCTACCGGCGTTCCGCCGCTACGACGGGCAGACCGCGTTTGTGGAGGGCTGGGCGCTCTACACTGAGCGGCTGGCCGATGAGATGGGGCTGTACTCCTCCGACCTCGACCGGCTCGGCATGCTGTCGTTCGATGCCTGGCGGGCCAGTCGGCTGGTGGTCGACACCGGGGTCCACCACCTCGGCTGGAGCCGCGAGCAGGCCGAGGCGTTCCTGCTGGAGAACACCCCGCTGGCGGAGAACAACATCGTCAACGAGGTCGATCGCTACATCTCCTGGCCTGGACAGGCCCTCGCCTACAAGATCGGCCAGCTCCAGATCCGAAAGCTCCGCCGACAGGCTGAGGCGGCGCTGGGTGAGGACTTCTCGCTGTCGGACTTCCACGATGTGGTGTTGGGAGCCGGGGCGATTCCGCTGCCGTTGCTGGAGAGCCATGTGAGGGCCTGGATTGAGCAGGAGCGGGCTGGTGGGTAGTCCAGGGGAGCGGCCGCAAGGCTGGCACTCCTGGTGCCCGGGTGGGGGTCACAGGGGAGCGGCGACCAGAGTGAACCGAAGGTGAACGCAGTCGCTGAGCGAGTATTCGTGCAGCCCCCTTGAGCGGAGTCCCATAAGCAGGCCGAAGGCCGGTGTTGGGCGGAGTGGCCAGAAAAAAGCATGGCTCGGAGGTATGACGGACCTCAGCTCACGGGTGAGGGAGCACCCTTCGGAACCCATCGCCACGAGGCTGAGAGCGCCCCTGGCTGAGAGCGCCCCTGGCTGAGAGCGCCCCTGGCTGAGAGCGCCCCTGGCTGAGAGCGCCCCTGGCTGAGAAGACCGAAGGGCGAGCAGGACAGGTCGGCACTATCAAAAGCAGAGATCGGCGAATCCTTGAAGTACGGCGGTGATTCCAACCCCGTCTCCGTCCTTGGGCTCTGATCGCTACGGGTCCCCTCCGCGGTCGCAGCTCCGTTGCACTCCGCCTCCGCTTCGCTTCGCCTCTCACTCCCTGTCGGCCAGCATTCTCAGTGGGTTGCCCCTTCTCTCAA
>JBLHNG010000236.1:0-10531 GCA_047621685.1 Myxococcota bacterium
CCTCCGGCTCTACGAGACCAACCGCCAGTGGCACGCCGAGCGGCTGGAGGGTCTGCACCTGATGCGGGTGCTTCGCGGGCTTCTCGGGCGTGACTCGGACGCCGAGCAGGCACGGGCCAGCCAGGAGACGGTGACCAACGACGCCATCACTGCCACCCTGCGTGCCGAGAACGCCTGGCCAGTGGTCTCCGACGGAGCGGTCCATCGCACCGACAGCATCCATGCCGCAGTGGTCACCCGATACCGGGACAACCTCGCCACCGTGGCATCCCTGACCGCAGACGCCGGGATCCCGGTCCTCATCGCCCGGGTCCCGGCCAACCTCATCGAGTCTCCATGGCTCGCACTGGCCGCCCCGGGCGAAGACGGTGACGCCGCAGAGGCTGCCAGGGCCGGTGACTGCGCCCGGGCCGACGCCGGGATCCGCGATGCCTCAAGCCACGCCGGGGGGTGGTATCGCCGGGGGATGTGTGCGCTGGAGGAGGGCGCACCGGTCGCGCAGTGGGGGGCGGACCTGACCACGGCCCTGGCCCTCGATCTCAGCCCCGGTCGGCCGCCGCCAGACCTCCAGGTCATCCCCGAAGAGGTGGCCACCGGGTGGGAGCACGTCTACGATCTCAGCCTCGATGGTTTGTTCTCCGCCTCTGCGGACCCGCCATACGGCCTGGATCTCTTCCACGACTCCTGCCACCTCACCCCCACAGGATACGACCGACTCGCCGGGCAGATCGCCGTCGATCTCGTCGGTCGGCTGTGAGCATCGACAATTCCCTCGAAACCCGCTTACGTTAGCGACGACCTGAGGGAGTACGCGGATGACAATGGGACTGCTCAGCCTGCTGATGGGCTGCCAGGGCTGCCGGGTGACATCACCCGAAGACAGCGCGCTGACAAGTGCTGATGCCGCCTACGATCTCGGCGAGGTCTGGCTGGGTGGAGAGGTCGCCCGACGGCTGCCCATCGACGCCGCAGAGATCACCGGCGATGCTGAGCTGAGCCTCACCGCCGGTATCGGCTACGTCGATGTGCGCTGGGTGCCCGCCGATCTCGGAGAGGCCGCCCTCATCCTCGACGCCGACGGGGCGACCATCACCCTGACCGCCTCCGTCGTCGAGCCCGGCCTCTGGCCCCGTCCGCTGGCCACCCCGATCACCCTGGAGCCTCTGGACTCCCTGCCCGACAACCAGCTCGGCGATGCCCTGTTCCCAGCGACCGGCCCGATCCCCTTCGCCGCCGACCCGGTCAACGGTGATGTCTGGTTCGGTGCGGCAGATCAGGGCCGGGCATGGCGCCTCGATGTCTTCTACAACCACTCCTCCTGGGGATTGTGGGTGTTTAAGGACATCGAGCAGAAGGGCACCTGGGATGCCTACCCCGGCTGCTTCCTCGACACCTCTGGCCTCCTCCAGGACGGCACCTGCACCGGCGCAGAGCGCAACACCGACAATTCCATCCCCGGCAACTGGCGCTACCTGCACGGCGGCTTCGTCGGCGAGTATCCAGAGGCTCCCCTCGATGCCCTCCCCGGCCTCTCCGCGATGGTCACCGATGAGCTGGCCGATCGGATCTGGCTGCTGGGAGACGACAACGGCACCGGCTGGATGCGGGCAATCGACACCGGGCTGGCCCCGGGCGATGGCGAGGGCGACGGCGACGATGCCTACACCTTCCGCCAGCTCGTCCCAGCCATCAACTTCGACCTCGGCGACGGCTGGGGCGGTCTCCGGGGCGGGCTGTTCGGCACCGGGCTGTGGATCGCTTCGACTGAGTCCGGCCAGACAGCCACCCTCACCCCCGACGGCATCGCCACCCCGCTCGCCACGGTCGACGGGCTGGTGGAGGTCGTTCAGCTCGGTGACACCCTCGTCGCCCTGACCGACACCGAGATCCAGGGCATCTCACTGTCTGAGGGAACGGTGACCTTCTCCGAGCCGCGTCCCGTCGGGCTGACCGGTGCTCCAGTGTCCACCTGGGCCGAGCAGGAAGCCGCCTGGATGGTCTTCGAAGACCAGATGCTGATGATCCGCCCCACCGGCGAGATTGCGGTGGTCCTGCCGCCAGAAGGGGTGAGCCTCGTCGGCGCGGTCACCGACGTCGTCGGCGGCGGAACCGGAAAGATGGCGCTCCAGTATGTTGCGGGCGTCTCCGCGACCGGCGGGGTGCTGTGGGGGGCCTCACCGGACGGGGTCTGGTACGACGAGCCGATCATCCTGCCGGCCAGCCCGCGGGCCATCGGCCATGCCCGGGACTCCCACGACATCTTCATCCTCTACGCCGCCGGATCAGAGGGCTGCGACAACCCGGCACTCGGGATCCACTGCCAGGACGGCGAGCGCCCCCCGGTGGTCCACGCCTTCTACAACCCGTACAGCCTCGTGCCCCCCACCGCCGCCGGCCACAAGCTGAACCTGTTCATCTCCCCGATCCTGGAGACCCCGAAAGACAACGGGCTCGGCGGAGACTTCGCTCAGGGCCCCTGCTCGGTCTCAGAGACCTACGACGACATCTCCTGCTGCGCGCTGAGCTGGGTGACGGAGCAGCGCCTCGCACCCAACGTCGACTACTTCATCGACACCATCCAGTCTCTCGGCGACGAGACCAAGAACCCCGACGACGATCCGACCATCGCCTGGGGCATCAACCCGACCCTGCTGCGTCAGGCTGTTGAGTGCATGGAGTCCGACAACCCACAGGACCGGCTGGCTGGCATCGATCTCTACACCGCAGTGCTCGATCTGCCCGCCCCCCGCAGCTCCATCGCCAACTGGACCCACACCGCTGGCGGCGAGGATCTCCTCTCCGATCCACAGGACTGGTTTGTCTACCAGGCCCCCGACTCCACCGGCTACACCGCTCCGGTCAGCGATCAGTACGAGTACAGCCTGCTCCACCACGGCATGTCAGTGGTCTTTGATCCCACCCGGCTGCCGGAAGGTGCTGGCGACCTCCTCAAGTACCCCGCCGACGCCCTGTGGACTCCGCTCATCTCCGGCAACAGCCTCGACGCCGCCGGCCTCGCCACGTTCAAGAACTGGGCGGATCCCGACTGGCTCACCCCGATCCGTGACGCCCCCCTCTCCATCGGTCAGCCTCCCCGCTCGGCGTACTACTTCCTCGCCGCCGGGGTGGAGCTTGAGATCGAGATGACGAAGTTCCGCAAGAAGGAGCTGTACCCGTTCGACATCCGGCAGCGCTCCGTCCACTGGCTGAGCACCGACATCCAGGCACCCGGCGTCTCGGATTCGGCCAGCGGAGTGATCAACATCCCGGGCATGTCCTGGGAGATCGGCACCCTCGGGGTGCTCTCAGAGGCCGGCGCGTTCCGAGAGACCCTCCGGTTCGCGGTCCAGGTCGAAGAGAAGGACTGGGAGTACGCCCACCGCTACGTCCGCCGGGTGCTGTCGGCGAGTCAGCCCGATGACATCAAGAGCTGGTACATCCACATCTTCGACATCACCAACCCCAACGGGCTGTTCACCATCAACAGTGGGGTGACCGAAGAGAACGACATCACCCGTGATGCCATCCAGCGACTCAATGACGAGCTTGTCGGACCCGGCTATGCCCGCTGGGCACTCCCTGAGGAGATCCTCGTGGAGTGGGACGATGCACAGTAAACGGAGAACACCGATGAGAGTCACGCCGATCCTGAGCTTCGCGCTCTTCCTGAGCGGCTGCGTGGACTCCTGCCGGGTCGCTCCAGTCGACACCGCTGAGGCCGATGCGGACACCGATGCCGACACCGATGCCGACACCGACACCGACATCGACATCGACACCGGAGACTTCGCAGTGACCGATGAGTCCTGCCTGGAGAACAACCCGACGTTCACCCGGGACTTCACGGTCGATCACGTCATCATCCTGGTCACCGACGGCGCCCGCATCGACGAGACCTTCGGCGAGTTTGTCTCCTCAGCGACCGGCGAGGAGTCCATCGAGTTCACCCCCGGGATCCGCGAGACCCTCTGGCCCCAGGGCGTGGTGGTCCACGGCGCAAAGGCGGCGGGCGCGACCAACACCTCGGAGGGTCACGCCGATCTGCTGACCGGCTACCGGGTGCCACAGACCAACCTCCCCAGCGACGACGGTGCGGGCTTCTACCGCCCGGAGCTTCCGACCCTGTTCGAGTCGTTCGCCGAGGTCTATGGCGCAGATGCCTCACAGCTCCCGCTTCTGGCAAACACCGCGCACCTCGTCGGCCACACCTGGAGCCTGCACCCCGCCGGCCTCCCCCACAGCGCGAACTACTCCTTCATGGACGATCCCAAGTCCAACAGCGGCGCGCTGGAGAGCGACTACGAGATGCTGGAGGTGGTCTGGGACACCATGCAGTCCGACGAGGTCCACTTCCTGATGGTCAACCTCCATCAGATGGACCGTGCCGGCCACAACAACGGCCCCGAGGACTACACCGGCCAGATCAAGGACGTCGATCCCCGCATCGTGGAGATGTGGTCCGACATCCAGGCCGACCCGACCTACGCCGACACCACCGTTATGGTTGTGGTCGCTGATCACGGTCGTCACCGTCGGGAGTCGGGCGGACAGGACTGGAAGGAGCACGGCGATCAGTGCTCTGGGTGTCGGCAGATTCCGATGTTCCTCGTCGGTCCCGGCGTCCAGTCTGACGTCCAGCTGGAGACGAACTACACCCTCCACGACCTCGGCGCGACCCTCGCTTGGCTCGCAGATGTGCCCCTCGACAACGCCAGCGGCATGCTGATGCGCGAGGCCCTCACCGTCGACCCCGAGCAGACCGGACGCTGCGGTCAGGTCTCCCCCGCTTCCGCCGGTAACCTCACCATCGTCTCCGAGTACACCGGCGACACCACGGTCCAGCAGCAGGTCGTCATTGCTGGAGAGGTGCTCTCCTCCCCCGGTGCCATCCTCGCCGAGGCCCCCTCTCTCGCGATCAGCCCCGAAGACACCATGTTCGCCTGCTGGCGAGAGCTGAATGTCGACGTCAAGAGCGACTTCGACGACATGCCCTGGACCGGCGTGTGCCGCATCCGCAAGGATGGTGACAAAGAATGGACCGACGCCAGCTTCCGCCCCAGCGTCAACAGCACCGACGGCATGGTCTCCCCCTGGTTCTCCCCCGCCATCGCGTTTGATGAGCGCGAGACCTTGTGGATGGCCTACATCGACAACAAGAACGCCTACGGCGGCGAGCCCCTGCCGCTCCGGGTGGTCCGCCGCAGCGATGCGGGCGAGTGGGTGGCGCGTGAGGACGGCTACCAGAACCTCTACTTCGCGATCTTCCCGGATCTAGCAGTCTACGACAACACCGCCTGGGTGACCTACTCCACGATGGAGTACACCGAGGTTGAGTCCGAGAAGAAGTACGGCCGCTACACCCGGCACATCGAGCTGCTCCAGGTCGTGCCCGCCAAGCAGGGCGCGTCGAATGATGAGGTCAAGGTCTTCGAGACGTACAACCACGGCTACGGCCCGAAGGGAACTGCGGAGCTTACCTATGGACGCACCGTTCGCCCTGCGGTCCACGCCGGCGCCAGCGGGATCAGCCTCGCGTACATCGCCTACGACGGCGACACCAACAAGAACGGCCTCATTGAGTCCACCGAGACCCCGACCTCGGCGGTCTACATGGTCACCTCGACCACCAGCGGTGCGACCTGGAGTGCCCCCATCGCAGTCGCCACCGACCGTGTGATCGGCAGCGCTGGCATCGACTTCTCTGACAGCGGCGCCCTGGACTTCAGCGTCCTGAGCGCCTCGGGCACGGTGGAGGTCTGCCGCTACGACGACGGGGTCGCCACCTGCCAGGACACCGGCAGCCGGGCCATCGACGGCCTCACCGCGCGCGGCGACCGCACCGCCGCCAGCCTCTACGACAGCGTCACCGGCCGCTGGACCATCACCCCGACCTTCTGGTAGCGCCGCATGCTCCTGCTCCCCCTCAGCATCGCCTTCGCCATCCCCGGCGATCCCCGTGCCGCGATGACCCCGGTCTCCGGCTCCATCGTGCTCAGCCGGGACGCCCTCACGGTGCAGACCAAGGAGTCCTTCGAGTGGATCTACGCGGTCGGCGAAGAGGGGCTGTCTGAAGACGACATCCTCCTGATCCACGACCCGATCTTCCACGGCATGCGCTGGTCGAAGTGGGGCGAGCTGACCCCGTACTCCGACAAGTGCACCCCCCAGACCGACAGCGGAATCTCCGCCTCGTATGGCCTCATCAGCGCCTACGCTGCCCGGAGCGGGGAGCCGGTGGATGATGTCGAGCTGCTGGTGGAGCGCAGCAACTGCACGGTCATCTTCAACAAGAAGACCGAGACGACCATCGCCTCCTGCAACGCCTCGATCCATGAGAAGGGCCGCACGACCATCACCGTGCTCTCCGGCGACCTCGAAGACGGCGACACCGTCCATGTCGTGCACGGCGATGTGGACACCTGCATCAGCGAGTGCGAAGCCGACGGCGGCAAGGACTGCGAGGTCAGCTGTGAGGACTGTGGCTTTGAGGCACCCGATCGCAGCTTCCCTGCAGTGTGGTGGGAGGCCGACGAGTGCCTGAATGGCGAGATCTGCACCCCGCTCGACGCCGTTGCGTTCTCAGTGGAGTCCCAGGCTGTCCTCGAGGAGCTGCTGGTCACCGCCCCCTCACAGCTCACCATCGGCGAGTCGTTCGATCTCAAGGCCAGCCTGCTCGACCGGTTCGGCAACCCGATCTCTGCCCTGCCAACCACCATCACCGTCACCGTCACCGATGGCGTGAGCGCAGACAGCACGGAGCACACCTTCACCGAGCCCGACGGCGGCTGGCACGACTTCTCCATGAGCATATCTGAGCCGGGCATCTACCGAATCACCGTCACCACCGACGATGAGAAGAAGATCGCAGGCACCTCCAACCCCATCGAGGTCACCGAGGCGGCACCGGACTACCGGATCTACTGGGGCGACATCCACACCCACCACGGCTACACCTGGGTCGACGAGGGCCAGTACCGAGACTTCAACCACGACTATGGTCGAGACATCGTCGGCCTCGACGTGGTGGCGGAGTCGACGAAGGCCGAGGGCATTGAGCTGGACGCCAAGGAGCTGTGGCAGGAGCTCCAGCTGGGCTGTGAGGGCTACAGCGAGGACGGCGAGTACCTCGTCCTGCTCGGATTTGAGTGGATCGGAGACGACGCCGCGCGGGCCTCGGAGTGCTGGGAGAAGACCGGCGGCAGCGAGAACGATCGGCGAATGGCCTGCTCCGCAGGGCACCACAACATCTACTACGACGGCTGCGACGGAGACCTGGCCAGCCAGGACATCACCCTCATCGACGGCCTCGACGGTCCCCAGGGGCTGTGGACCTGGCTGGACACCTTCCGTGCGAGCAGCGGCCTCGACGCCGTCTCCATCCCCCACGCCATGCTCGACACCGCCTACACCTACGATGTCTTCTACGGCGAGCACAACGCCGACGGCAACGTCGAGCCCGGCTACCCCGGCACCCAGACTCTCGTTGAGATCTACTCGGAGTGGGGAGACACCAGCTCGGATCCCGAGGCCATCGGCAGCCTCCAGGAGATGATGACGCTCGGCAACCGCACCGGCTGGATTGGCGGCAGCGACAACCACGATGGCTGGATGGGCAACCCCTACACCACCCAGGGCGACTTCGGCGACAACAAGCCCCGCAGCGGCATCGGCGCCTTCCTCGCCCCCGCCCTGACCCGGGGCGACATCTTCACCGCGATGAAGGCCCGCACCACCTACGCCACCACCGGCCACCGGCCGATCATGCACTTCTCAATCACCGACAATGACGAGGTGCTCCTCCAGCAGGGCAGCGAGCTGGTCGCGCAGAGTCCGGTCCTGCACTGGGCCTACCACGGCACCGACGTGCTGAAGTCCATCCGGGTCAAGACCCTGGTGGTCGGCGGCCAGTTCCTGGAGCCGGTCAGCATCTACCAGAACCTCGAAGCCGGCCTGGACACCGAGGGCACCATCGATCTGGTCGCCGAGAAAGCCTGGAACGGCTCCGGCAACGTTCTGTTCTGGATCGAGGCCCTCCAAGACGACGGCGAGAAGACCTGGAGCAGCCCGATCTGGCTGACCACCGACTGCACCCGTCTCGACCTCGGCGCACAGGATCCCCTCGACCTGTGCGACGACGGGCCCAAGGACACCGACGAGCCCAAGGACTCCGCAGACCCCACCGACACTGGCGACACCGGAGGCGATCCGCAGCTGCGGTGCGGCGGATGCAGCCAGGGCAGTGCTGGAGCGGCCCTCCTGCTCATCGGGTTCTTCGGCCTCCGACGCCGGGTCAGGCGCTCTGGACCAGAGGCGCGCTGATCAGCCTGGAGAGCGCGGTGGTGTCGCAGTCCCGCCAGGTCAGCAGGAGCTGTGGCTCATCCACCAGCCGGGCGGCGAAGTCGAAGAAGACCGCCGCAGAGTGCTTGCAGATGGTGTCGTGGATCGGGCAGGAGCACTGGATGGCGATCTCGATTGGATCCGTGGGGATCAGCCGGGCCAATTCGCCGGGCAGGGTGCCCCGCAGCAGCGCGGCGCGGGCTGATGGACGGTCGAGCACCTCGTCGAGCAGCCTCTCCCACACCGCGGGCTTGATCGGCACAACCTCCAGCAGCACCCGGTAGGGGCTCGGTCGGGTGCCTGAGACCGCCGCGCTGATTCGCCCGGGTGTCACCGACAGCGAGATCACTCGACCATCCTCGGCATAGGCCTGACCGCGAGAGATCTCCCGGCCCAGATCAGCGCCCTCCAGCAGACGGAGGATTCGTTTTGACCACCACATGCCAGACAGTACGGACCAACATGCCGCGCTATCCGGTCAGTTGATGTCCGGAATCGACGGAGTGGCGGAGGGCACGATGGTGCGATCCGCGCTGAAGTCGATGGTCAGGTTCAGCCCGGAGAGCAGCGAGGCCGGGGCATCAAACGGAGTGCGCACGCCGATCGAGCCGGTCAGCCAGACCCCCTCCTGCACCCGAATGTCCAGCCCGGCAGCGGTCCACACCGAAGACGAAGCGTTGACCAGCGGTGCCCGATAGCCGCCCTCTGCGGAGACCGCATAGCGCTGCCAGGCATGGATGAGCCGCGCACCGGAGTCGAGGGTCATGGAGCCCGCTTCGATCCAGTCGGTCCCAGCCAGCCGGATCAGGCCCACCAGGGAGGTCTTCTGATCGGCGAACACCCAGGCTGGTGCCACCCAGCCGGTGAAGCCCGACAGCCGCATCCCTGAGACCGAGCTGTCGGATGAGGTCATCGCCGCCCCGCCAGCGAGGTCCACCGAGAGCCCCTCCCTCGCCTGAATGACCGCCGCACAGGTCGCCCGGTCGTCTGCCGAGCCCTGCTCCCACTCTGCAACCACGGTCTCCCAGAGCGCCTCGGCCTCTTCGGCGAGGGTGACGTCGATCGCCGCGATGCGTGCGGTGAGGTCGTCTTCGATCGGACGCAGCTCCCGGAGTCGCTCTCGATCGTCGGTGGTCTCCAGCTCAGTCCGTACCGCCCGAAGCTGGACCTGGAGGCCGACCTGGGTGTCGAGGTGTGGGCTGTCAGACAGCAGCGTCTCCCGACGGGCGCTGTAGTCACTGGCCAGACCGACCAGGGCAGAGAGCAGCGAGAGGCAGGCGCTGGCCTCTGGGGCATCCTCGGGCATCGTGCCGCGCTCCAGGGCATCGAGGAACACCCCCTGCGGACTGCTCAGGCCCGGGGTCGGCCACCAGGTCAGCCGAAGTCCGGTCGCCAGGTCGACGGGCATCGCACCATCGGCGTCAGCGTCGCCCTCGGAGACCGCCATGGAGATCGCAGCGTTTCGCCACAGGGTCGGTGCGCCGCCGGAGAGGTGCTCGGTCAGGGAGAGTCCCGGGGAAGCGGCAAGCCAGAACGGCGCAGCCTCGACCGAGACGCTGCGGCTGTTGAACCCCTCCCCCAGCACCACGACCAGATCCCCCGGGGTGCCCGGTCGCTGGATCTCTGAGGCATCGGCGGAGAGGAGGGAGGCCGCAGGGCTGGTGGTGATGTGCTCGGTGTAGAGCGCCGGGACCTCGGTGGTGTCCACGGTTCCGGTGGTGCTTGCAGTGCTCTCGACGCCGATGGTCGACAGCGACATTTCGGAGATGGCCTCGACTGTGCGGGTCGGGGCCTCCTCGGCGGCGGAGGGAGGGATGGCGAGGAGGATCAGCATGCTGACGGAAGGGTAAGCCAACGAGCTGACAACGCACAACCAGTGGTTGGTGGTGAGCGGGTGTCCGGCTGGGGCCGAAAGGCGGGTAGTACAGGGATTGGTGCCCGGGTGGGGGTCACAGGGGAGCGGCGAACGCAGTCGCTGAGCGAGTATTCGTGCAGCCCCCTTGAGCGTAGCGTCATAAGCGGGCCGTGAGGCCAGCGTTGGAGCGGAGTGGCCAGAAAAAGAATGGCGCCGACGATGGCGGAACTCAACCATCCGGGGAGGGAGGACCCTTCGGAATCGAGAGCCACGAGGCTGAGAGCGCCCCTGGCTGAGAGCGCCCCTGGCTGAGAGCGCCCCTGGCTGAGAGCGCCCCTG
>JBLHNG010000237.1:0-10516 GCA_047621685.1 Myxococcota bacterium
AAAACACCGTCTCAGACAAAAGCGCACCAGTCGGGCCGGATACGGTCCGGCCCGACTGGTGCCCGACTCTTACCGCCTCACCCTGAAACAGACGCGGGAGTCTCGAAGAAGAACGACCCCCCGCCAGCCGGCTTGAGCTGATCGATCCAGGCGGCGGTGTCGCTGTACTCGGCGAAGAAGAGCCGCCCGGCCCAGGCCGGATCGCGACCCTGGAGGAAGCGCAGCGCGATCTGCTTGCCCTGTGGGGTGTCGATGACATCGACAACCTGGACCTTGCCGGGAGTACAGGACATGCTCGGCCCGCGAACGGTGCGAGCGAGACCGCTGACCTGGCTGACCGCCTTGCGGTAGATGTCCAGGGCACGCACGATGGGCACCTCGAAGTAGCCCCGTGGCCCGGTGTCCCGCTCCATGAACATGTAGTAGGGGATCGCCCCAAGGGAGACCTGCCGCCGCCACATCGACGCCCAGGTGTCTGCGTCGTCGTTGACATGGCGGACGAGGGGGGCCTGGCAGCGCATCACCGCGCCGGTGCTCCGGATTCGACGGACTGCGGCCTCTGCGACGGGCGTGGACAGCTCCCGGGGGTGGCTGTAGTGACCCATGATCGCGAGGTGGCGACCGGAGGCGACGATCTCCTCGAAGAAGACCATGAGGTCGTCGGCGTCGGCGTCGGTGAGGAAGCGCTGCGGCCACCATGCGACCGACTTGGTGCCGATCCGGATGCTGCGCACGCTGGGGACCTTCAGCAGCGGCTCGATGTAGCGGCGAAGCACCGCGGTCTTCATGATCATGGGATCCCCACCGGTGAAGAGCACATCGGTGATCTCGGGATGCTCGGTGAGGTAGGCGGCGGTCGGAGCGATCTCCCGGGCGGCGAAGCGGAGGTCGCGGTCGCCGATGAACTGCGCCCACCGGAAGCAGTAGGTGCAGTAGGCGTGGCAGGTCTGCCCGGCGCTGGGGAAGAACAGCAGCGTCTCCCGGTACTTGTGCTGCACGCCGGTGAGCTTCTCGCCATTGTGGAGCGGCACGTTCTTGGTGGTCTGCCCGGCGGGGTGGGGGTTGAGCCGGGCGCGAATACCGGAGACGGTCTCCTTGAGGACCTCGCGTGGGGCCTCGGAGAGCAGCAGCGAGCGCACCGCGAGGAAGTCAGCCTCGTCGAGCATCTCCCGCTGGGGGAAGGTGAGCCGGAAGATGGGATCGTCGGGCACCGCGCTCCAGTCGATCAGCTCCTCGACGACATACCGGTTGACCCGAAAGGGCAGCACCTGCGCCACGGTGCGGATCGCCAGCTGCTGCTCCGCACTGAGTGCCTCAAACTGAGGGATTCGGTGGAGGTTGGCTGCGGTCCAGGCCTGGTAGTTCGTCGTGGTGCCCAGTGCGTCTTCCAGCATGTTCTTCCTAAATTTTAGGAGCTGTCGAGCATGGCGGCAGGAGGGTTCCTGTGGCTACTCGTTCGTCAGCAAATTGTTCGTACACGAACCATCTATCCGTCTATTCATCAAGCCGCATGGAATCGGTCAGCCAGCGGCACATACAATCGACGCCCTCCAGCACCGGTCCGCAGGCTTCCGAGAGGGCATCGAGGGGGAGCGGCTCGTCGAGGGGATGCTGGCGGGAGATGGCCAGGGCAGCCGCGCCGTCGAAGTCCACATAGGCCATTCGGGCTGTCAATTCCTCCACCGGGCGCTCGAAGGACGCCCCCGGCAGGAGGGCCACCCCGGTCTCCGTCAGCAGGCGCTCGCAGAGGGTCGGGCTGTCGAGGATGTCGTGGGCGGCCAGCTGCTCAGACAGCATGGAGAGATCCAGCCACAGGTAGAACGCTCCGGTGGGGGGATGGACGGACAGCCCGCTCGATCGGAGGCGCGCGGTGATCTCTGTGCCGAGGGCCGCCAGGATGCGGCGGGCGTGCGCGAGGTAGTCCTCGATCTGCGGCCCGAGCTCGAACGCAGTGACCGCGGCGTACTGGACCGGCGCGGTCACCGAGGTGTAGGTCTCGCTGGCTGCGGCGGCCATGGCGTCCTTCAGCCAGTGAAGCTCCGCGGGAAACGCCATCGTTCCCAGCCGCCAGCCGCCCGCGCCGCACCACTTGGAGAGCCCTCCGCTGATGATGGTGCCCTCCGGGTAGTAGCGGGCGATGGAGCGGTGGGCGCCGGTGTGGTGGAGCATGCCGTAGATCTCATCGGAGAGCACGATGACCCCGTGCTCCCGGGCCACCTCGGCGATCGCGCGCAGCTCACGGTCGGTGTAGCTGTCGCCGTCGGGGTTGCCGGGGGTGTTGAGGATCAGCAGCCGGGGTCGGTGTCGGTCCGCCTCGCACAGCCGCGCCAGCCGCTCCGCGCTCAGCCGCCATCGCTCCTGGAAGCTGGTCGGCAGCAGCTTGACGTGGCGGCCGAGGATGCGGGCCTGGGGACCGTAGCTGACCCAGCAGGGCGTGGGCACGAGGAGGTCGCCGTAGAAGGCGAGCTGGAGCAGGAACATCAGCTCCTTGCTGCCCGGCCCGATGATCACCCCGTCGGGGGAGATGGCGGCCAGGTCGCGCTGGCGGTGGAAGTTCGCGACCGCGACGCGCAGTGCCGGGAGCCCCTCCACCGGGAGGTAGTCCTTCTCGGCGGCGTGCGCGCGGAGTGCCTCGACCACTGGCTCAGGGACGGGGAAGGGGGACTGCCCCAGCCCGAAGCGGTAGATCGTGCGTCCTTCGGCCATCATCGCCTTGCTTCGGGCGTTGATTCTCAGGGTAGCGGACTGAGGGAGTCCGCGGAGGTTGAGGTTCAGGCTGTGGGGAATCATGGTTTCTCGGGTCTCACCAGCGCTGCCGATCCAGGCTTCGCCGGTCAAAGAAGGGGACGCCGTTGCCCGGGGCACCGTTGAGGGCCCGTGCGCGATGTGGACCGGCGGCGTCGTGGAGATCGGCCTGAAGATCGACCAGGTTGACCATCACCCCGGGCCGGTGGTCCCGGAGGCGGGAGATGATCCGCCCGTCGGGCTGGATGAAGACGCTGGGGTAGGACTGGTAGTGGGCCGAGGAGTTGGTGGCGCTCATCCAGGTGAAGTTGGTCGCTGCCCGGGTCTGCATGGTCTGGCGCATGATGTGCCGGAAGTGGGTGCGCTCCTTGCCCCGGGCGTCGTAGTTGCTCTGCAGGATGAGGTCCACCCCCGCCGCTCGATAGTCCCGGTACAGCTCTGGGAATCGGATGTCGAAGCAGATCGCCACCCCGCACCGAACCCCGTCGACCTCGAAGGTGACCCGGTGATCCCCGGGGGTGTAGAAGTGCAGGTCGTTGGTGGTGCAGAAGCGCTTGTCGTACCGACTGACGAGCCGGCCCTCATCGTCGATGATGAACGCAGAGTTGTGAGGCGGCCGGTCGCCAGAGAGGCGGTGGGCACTTCCGAAGACCAGCCAGACCCGGTGCCTGGCCGCCGCGGCGCAGAGCTGCTGTGAGGCGGTGAGGAGCTGCTCCCAGTCGAACCCCTCCCAGGAGTCCCGATCCCGGGCGAGGTAGCCGCTGAGGGCCGCCTCCGGGAAGTGAACCAGCCGGGCGCCGGACCCCGCAGCAGTGTTGATCTGGCTGAGCATGGCGGAGAGGTTGCGGTGGATGTGGTGGCTGACCGAGAACTGGCAGGTCGCCACCGGGAGTCGCCCGGGAGGCTGCTCGGTGACCGGCGCGGGCCCCTCTGGTGCCAGCGGACCCTCGATCAGGGCTTGAGGGTCCACTGGGGGAGAGTCCGGCATCGGAGGTGTCCTGGGAGGTGGTTTGTTCGTGCACGAAGCATATCGTTCGTGCACGAAACATATTTACATGTGTTCGATGCCACCATGACTGCTGCCCCGCAGTTCCTCGGCCGGGGGGGCGAGCGGACGATTCGGGACACGGCACGGGGACGGGCGGAGTTCATACGGAGGCGGCGCTGGAGTCACGGCCTCACTGCTCGCCCTTCGCCCTTCGCCCTTCGTCCTTCGGTCTTCTCCGCCTCGTGGCACACCTCAGAGCGCCGAGTGATGACCGCCTTACTGAGAGACCTTCGACCCCGGGGTCAGCAGCGGACTGGCATCAAGATCGTCTGCGCCCATCAGCTTCACGATGTGCTCCAGCGACGCGAGAATGGCGTGGCGCTCCTCAGTGGGTAGCTGCTGGAGGCGCTCAAGGACCTGCTCCTGGAGCGGGGCGGGGGCCTGCAACAACATCCTGGAGCCGGCTGGAGTCAGCGACAGCTCGACCACCCGGCGATCGGTCTGGAGGCGCTCCCGGCTCAGCAGGCCGCGCTTCACCAGCCGATCCACCAGCCCCGACATCGTCGCCGGGCTGACGCCGATCTGGGTGCGGAGGAGCGAGGTCGCCGCGCGCTCGCCGGGGTGCACGCTGAGGGTCTGGAGGAGCACGAGCTGGGGCACGGTGAGCCCAACGCTCTTGGAGAGGTGCTGGCTGTGCAGGTTGATCGCACGAACGATCCGACGGATCTGGGTCACGATCTGGAAAGCATCGCTCAGCGAACGGTTCTGAGAGGTGTTCATCATCAGAATCATAGATCCTTCCCCGCCGCTGTGCTCTCAACTCCGAAGAGGTGCGCCTTATTGATTCGTCTGTTAACCGTTCGCATGCGAATCAATTTCGCCATCAAAGGAGCACAGACATGTGCGGCATCATCGGTAAATTCAGCGGCGCTCAGGCCCTCCCTCCCTCAGGGGATGTGCGAGCGCGGCTCGATCTCCTCCGGCACCGTGGACCGGACAGCGCCGGGTGGTATCAGGACGGGCACGCCGCGCTTGGCTTCCGTCGGCTGTCCATCATCGATGTCTCTGGTGGCGATCAGCCGCTGTTCAGTACCGACCGCAGCGCAGTGCTCACCCTCAACGGGGAGCTCTACAACCACCGCGCGCTGCGTCAGGAGCTGTCGGGTCGGCACCACTTCCGCACCCGCTCCGATGCAGAGGTTCTCGTCCACCGCTACGCCGACAAGGGGCTGGAGGGGCTGCTGGATGGGGTGAATGGGATGTTCGCCTTCTCCCTGTATGATCGTCGAAAAAAGCAGATGATTCTTGGGCGGGACCGTGCTGGGCAGAAGCCCCTGTACTGGTCTATCGAGGGCGGCGTGCTGCAGTGGGCCAGTGAGCTGAAGGCCCTGCTCGGCGACCGCCGCCCGCCGATCTCCCGGCAGGCGGTCAGCGACTACCTCCGGTTCGGCTATGTGCCCGCCCCGCTGACCATGTTCTCGGGGATCTTCAAGCTCCCGGCGGGCTGCATCCTGGTCTGCGAGTCCGACATGAGCGTCCGGATTGAGCGCTACTGGCAGCTGAACTACACCCCGGATGACGGCCAGATGCCGGACGAGCGAGAGCATCGTCACTGGAAGGCGCGGCTGGCCGACGGGCTGAGCGCGGCGGTGGAGCGGCGGCTGGAGAGCGAAGTTCCGATGGGCTTTCTGCTCTCCGGTGGAGTGGACTCTGCGGCGATCTTTGCCCTGGGTGCCCGGGCCACAGAGGGCGCCGTGCGTGCCTTCACCATCGGCTTCCCCGGAGATGCTGTCGATGAGTCTCAGGTCGCTGCCCAGGTCGCCCGTCAGTGGGGCGCGCGGCACGACATCCACCCGGTCACCAGCGGCGATGTCGACCGACTCGGCGACGTGCTCTACCTCACCGAGGAGCCCCTCTCCACCGACGCCCTCCTGCCCACCGCGCAGGTCTTTCGCGCGGTCTCTCAGGCTGGAATCACCACGGTGCTGACTGGAGAGGGCAGCGACGAGATCATGGCCGGTTATCGGAAGTTCGCCTCGGCCTGTGACTGGGTGAAGGGGGCGAACCCGTGGCCGAAGACCGGTTCGCCGCTGGATCGCTACCTCGCCTCTGAGGAATTCTCCTTCCCAGATCCCGGCGCACGGGAGCGGCTGCTCGGCGAGGTGGTCGACGACTCCCGCTTCCACAGCATCGAAGCAGAGGCCGCCGGGCTCGATCCGCTGAGCCAGATGCTCCACTTCGAGGCTCGTCTGAGGCTGCCGGATCGCATCAACCCCCGGCTGGATCGGCTGAGCATGGCCTGGTCCATCGAGGCCCGTGCCCCGTTCATGGACTTCGAATTTCAGGAGCTGTGCGCGCAGATCCCCCACCGGCTCCGGCGCGGGGTGAGCACCGACAAGATGCTCCTGAGAGAGTCAGTCCGCGACATGCTCCCTGACAGCGTCATCAACTCGGTCAAGGCACCGTTCCGTGCCCCGGCTCGCTGGTTTGTCTCCCCCGAGGAGCTGAATCGAGAGCTGAGTGACGATTCCGTTGCGGCGGCAGGTCTGGTGGATGTCGACGCGGTGCGTGCGCTGCGTGACGGCGATGGGCGAGGACACCGACATCAGGAGGAGCTGTACAGCCTCCACGTGCTCCACGCCTGGCACCGCTGCTTTGTGCAGGAGCCCAACAGCGTCGAGGAGATCACCTCCTCAATGTCACAGTCGATCACCCCCTCAATGTCGGGAGTGTCGCCAGGTGTCCGCTCCCAGCGGGTCAGCGGCCCTGCCTGAGAGCGGCCCTGCCTGAGAGCGGCCCTGCCTGAGAGCGGCCCTGCCTGAGAGCGGCCCTGCCTGAGAGCGGCCCTGCCTGAGAGCCGGGCTCACTGCGGTCGGTCGATCCGGATCATGCCCACCCGACCGTTGAGGTCGCCGGGGCGGCCGTAGCTCCAGACGGTCTGGCCGTCTGGGGTCTCGGTGAAGTCGTAGGAGCACTCGAAGTCCGGGTCCGAGCGCACCGCGTTGCCCTCGTCGAGGTTCTCCAGGTTGGGGATCCGGAAGGCGAAGCGACCATCCTTGAGCTTAAAGCAGCTGCCCTTCTGGACGACACTGGCCCGCCAGGGGCGCTCCTGCCAGCCCAGCTCGATGGGAGAGACGCACAGGATGATGCGGGTGCCCACCGGTCCGGCGAACACGATGGAGGAGAATGCGATCTTGATGTCGCCCTGCCGTCCGGAAGGAAAGATCTGTACGCGGTCCTTCCCACCGGCCAGGCCGGTGTTTTCGTAGACCAGCATCTCGCAGCGGCAGTTCTTGTCGGTGACCCAATTCATGGCAACCGGATACCACACTTTGGTGCAGATCGACCTGCTGGACCCATTGGACTACTACACCGTGCTCGATGAGCGGACGGCGCCGAGCGTGGTGATCTTCACCGGACCGGCCTGCGGGGCGTGTCGACGACTCAAGGCGATCCTGGCAAAAATGCTGCCGATCCCTGAGGTGATGGTGTTCGAGGTGAGCGCGGAGCGGGCTGGGGGGCTGGTCGAGGAGCTGGAGATCTTCCACCTGCCGGCTCTGTTTCTCTACCAAAACGGCGACCTGCACGCCGAGATCCATTCGGTGCTCCGACCCGATGCCCTGCTCGCTGCGATCGATGCGGCCCGCAGTGCTCCCGCAGCGCTACAGTGACCCCGATGCTTTCCTCCACTCCCCGACTCGCCTGGGCGCTGCTGCTCCTGCCCGGCCTCGCCCTCGCCGGGCAGCTGATCGAGGGCGACACGGTGCGCATTCACTACAGCGACGACGGGCGCTGGAACGACCCGAACACCGGGGTTGAGGCCGGGCTGCAGCTGTATGACAGCATCGAGGGCTGGCTGGACATGTCCTGGCCGGGCACTCCGTGGGCAGAGGTGAGCATCGGCTACACCCGCGATGGGGAGGACGTCACGGTGATCGGAGGGGAGGGCTGGAGCGTGGAGAGCGTCACCGACCTGTCCACCAAGACCCGGCTCAGCATCGCCCACCGGCTCACCACCGACGACCTCCAGCTTGACCGCATCGAGTCCTGGGACACCGGCGCGCAGGTGATCCACACCGAGTGGACCCTCACCAACACCGGCAAGCTCGATCTCACCGAGCTGCGCCTCACCCACAGCCTCGACGCCGATCCAGACGCCGACGCCCTCGCAAACCCCCAGCCGCTGACCTACAACGACACCCTCGACCTCGACGGCGACGGGGTGGCGGACTGGGTGCAGAGTGAAGGGGTGATCACCGGAGTGACGGTCGGGTTCGGGCTGTGCGACCTCGATGACCAGGAGCTTGGCCACCACGCCAGCAACACCTTCTCTGCCGACCCGGACCTGCCGCTGACCGATGCTGAGGGCGCGCTCCAGGACTACACAATGAACGTCCGGCACACTGTCGGCACGCTGAAGGCCGGGGCGTCGGTGGATTTTAGCCTGCTCACTGCGCTGGGCAGCACTGCGGAGGTGGCTCAGGACGGCTACCTCGATGCCCGGGAAGGGCCCTGCGGGATCGCGGACTATGACCGGGATAATGACGGCTACGATGCGGTCATCACCGGCGGTCCGGACTGCGACGACACCGATGAGACGGTCAACCCGGGGGCGGAGGAGATCTGGTACGACGGGGTCGACCAGGACTGCGACGGCAACGACACCGACGCGGACGGCGATGGCATCGATGCGGTCGAGGTTGGCGGGGTGGACTGCGACGATGAGGATGCGGCGATCTACCCAGAGGCTGTGGAGGTCTGGTACGACGGGGTCGACCAGGACTGCGATGGCAACGATGCCGACGCTGACGGTGACGGGTTTGTTGGACCAGATGAGGACTGCGACGACGGGAATGAGGCGGTCTACCCGGATGCGGAGGAGGTCTGGTACGACGGGGTGGATGGCAACTGCACCGGTGACAATGACCTTGATGCAGACGGTGATGGGTATGCCCACGAGGACTACGGCGGCGACGACTGCAACGACTTCAGCGCGGTGGTTCACCCGGGTGCGGAGGAGGTCTGGTACGACGGGGTGGATAGCGACTGTAGTTACACCAGCGACTATGACGTTGATGGCGACGGGCATGATGCTGCCCGGTACGATGGTGATGACTGCCACGATGATGATGCTTCCCGGTGGGAGTGTCCGGAGGAAGAGAGCAAGACCTGTGGGAGTGCTGGTGGTGGCGGCTGGTGGTTGATGCTGCTGCCGCTGGTGGTGTGGCGCCGTGAGCATGGGGTGCTCTGAGGTGCTCAGGACGGTCCTTTGGGCCTGCGGACGGTGGCTGCAGGGCGGGGATTCGCCATTGGTGTCGGGGTGGGGGCCACAAGGTGGGTAGCCCATGGGGAGCGGCCGCAAGGCGGGCACTCAACACAGTGCAGCCCCCTCGAACGAGCCCCATGGGGCGTCCTATCACAGACTTCTCGTGGTCAAAGACCCCCAACCCTCACCGCTCCGGCACATGAATCACCACATGCCAGTTCAGCTGGCGTGCCTCCCACAGTGGGTAGAGGGTGACCCCGAGGTGTTGTCTCAGCGGTGTCGTCATGAGCATCAGCGACCGGCCGATCATCCGAGAGAGGATCTTGCGGGTCTGGTTGCCAAAGCCAGCGGTCGGCAGCAGCTCGCCGGCCCGGACATGCACCGTGCCCTCCTGGTCTCTCATGTCACCGGCGAACCGGACCACCCCAGCGCCGGGGAGGGCCGGGGCGAGGGCGCCGATGTCGAGGGCGTGGCCGATGGTGTGGGCGGAGAGGCTGCGGGTGGTGCGTCCGGGGTAGCGGCGGTTGAGCTCGTAGAACTGCATCATCGGGCGGAAGGCCCCGGAGATCTTCACCGCCGAGACCCAGGGGATTCGCGGGAATCCGGGGAAGCCGAGCCGGGCGGCGTCGGTGTTGAACAGGCCGATCTGGTGGTTGATCAGCGCCCGGAGCGCGTAGAGAACCGTCAGGAAGTCGCGGTGCATGAACAGGGCGTCGGGGTGGTTGTCGAGTCCGCTGTTCTCGCCGACCTGCTGGCAGAAGTAGGGCAGGTCGGGGCTGGCGGGATGGATGGGGATCATCTGGCCGGTCTGAAGGCGTGCCTCCAGGGCGGCAGTCTGCAGCGCAGCGCCCTCCTCAAACAGCGGACGCGCCCGGGAGAGGCGCCTGCGCTGAGCACCCATGAATCGCTCGACGAACGCCGTGCCGAGCCAGGCATCCAGCTCCTCGGAGAGCAGGGCGGTCTGCTGGTCCATCAGATACCGGCGTCGGATGACGTCCTCCACTGGCAGCACGTCGTCGCTGCCCCGGTAGCGCAGCTGGCGCATCCGACCGGTCACCAGCACCCGGGCATCGGCCAGGACGGCGGTGAGGCCGTCGCACAGGGCGCTCTCCACGTCGCAGTCTCCCAGCAGCTCTGGCGGTGCCGGGCCGTCGTCGGAGGTGGAGGGCGGGGTGGGCGGGGTGACGGAGGGCCAGACCCGCTGGAGCGCCACACGACCCGGGCCGGTGCTGATCACTCCCGCCGCGATGGCCGTCGGCAGCCAGCGGGTCAGCACGCCCCGGCGAGTCAGCAGCCCCCCAGCCACCACCCCGAGGCCCAGCAGACCCGCCAGCACGGCCCCGGCACTCAGGGCCATGCCTTCCATCATCAGCTTCTGCTGCGCCCGCTCATCGGGGAGCCGCTCGGTGACGATGGGGGGGCGGTCGCGGAGGTTGGGGGCGATGACCGCGTCGCGAGCCGAGACCAGCCACGACCACGCCAGCACCCAGCCCGGGTAGAGCATCGCGTTGGTGTGG
>JBLHNG010000238.1:0-10513 GCA_047621685.1 Myxococcota bacterium
AGACTTCATCAAGGAAGGCATCCAGATCCGGCTTGCGGTAGTAGACGCGGTTGCCCAGCTTGAGCAGAGAGGGGCCCGCCCGCTCAGGAGTGCGGTGAGCGAGCCAGGAGTGGCTGACCCCCAGGTAGGCTGCAGCTTCGTGTCGGGTGAGGAGGTCTGCACGGCGGGCGATACTCATGGCGTCGGCTCAGGGGAGTGAAGAAGCGCAGACTTCTTCAGGTGAACACGAAAAGCCTGGTTTGACCAGGTTATTTTTGGGCTAAGGGAGTATTCTGGGGAGGAGCGGGCTGAAGATTCAGTGAGGTTGAGGGGCCGGTTCATCTGCACCTCCCAGGGTGATTCACAGACGTTCGTTTATGACCTTCGTTGGGTAAACCTGCTGCCGGACTGTCAGACGCCGCTTCTTGTGAGTCACAAACCTGAGTCGCTTTGTGGCGTTGCCAAATGCGGCTGATGGTCTTCTGCCCGACGCCAAACAGGCGAGCGACCTCTCGCTGACCACGACCGGCAGTGAGCAGTTCGCTCACCATCGTCTGTTGCTCCGGGGTGAGTTTCGGACGGCGCCCGAGAATCTGCCCCCTCTTCTTCGCTGCCTCCAAGCCGGCGAGGGTGCGTTCGCGGATCATCTCGCGCTCAAACTCTGCGAAGGCGCCAAGCATCTGCATCATCATGCGACCGGCAGCGGTGGTGGTGTCGATGGCCTCGGTCACCGTGCGGAAGCCTGCACCCGCCTCAGAGATCCGGTCGAGGATCCACAGCAGGTCCACCAGCGAACGCGACAGGCGGTCCAGCTTCCAGACCACGAACACATCCTCCTCACCCAGCTCGGAAAGGAGCTGCTCCAGGCCGGGCCGGTTCCGAGTGCCGCCGCTCGCACGGTCGATGACCACCTTCGTGCAGCCCCGCCCCTCCAGCGAGGCAACCTGAAGCGTGGGATCCTGGTCGGTGGTGGAGACCCGGGCGTAGCCGTAGACGGTCATGGCGTCTCCTCGATGTCGGTGACCCAGGTGGCCCCAACCACAAACGCCACTGGAGTCAGGCGCTCCCACCGGAGCACCGCAACATCCGGCACCACCACATGAACGAGGCCATTGCGAACGGCACGGCGGCAAAGGATCACGACTTCATCAATCGCCGTTGCGTTCCCATCGCAGATGTCCTGCACCGTGGGCAGGCCGGAGAGGTGACGCTCCAGCGCGGTTGGCTGGTCGAGCCTCATGGCGTCTCCTCGATGTTGGCCAGCTCGGCTGCACGCTCGCGATACCGCTGTGCTTCTGTGCGATGCCGGGCAGCATCGTTGTTCGCCTGCTTCTCAGCCGAGGCGGCGAGCAGGTCAGCAATGCGGGCCAACCGCCGCAGTCCTGCCGGGGTCGATTCAGCCTTCTTTCGACGCCGACGACTGCGGGCAGTTCTCCGGTCGGCCTTGCTGACCCATCGAGACGACTGGCGCTCGGGACTCTGGCGGCTCATGGACACACACAGCGGACGCTGAAGCCGTCGTTTCGGATGTCGGCGAGGGGATGGCACACGATGGTGTCACCCTTGCGGTGGTAGCTCTCCTGGCAGGGACCAACGGTGGCCTCCAGACGCTCCGCTCGCGCGGCGTCAAGGGTCGCCTGATGGCGATGATTCGTGGCAAACAGCCAGCCACCGACGACGAAGCCTGCGATGACGATGACAACCACGCAGACAAAGGCAGTGTTGTCGTTCATGGGAACATCCCTCTCATGCGATGCACCCGCTCATCCAGCACACTCCTGAGCGTGAATTGGCAGAGTTGTAAGTGCCCAAAAGTGCGTTGCAGTTTCTCCACAAGCACCTGGACCATCGTAATCTGAGATTCTGTGAATATCTTGGTGTCAAGTATTGAATCCACCTGCATCAGCGCATCCTCATAGGCGTCCAGCAAGGCCCGCACGTCCGCCGCGTAGGAAGCAAACGTCTTGGTGGAAAGCGTGGGCACCAGGGGGATCCGCTGGCGCAGCTCGCTCGCCCACTTCTCCACGGCGTCCACAGCAACACTCACCTGTGCCAGCGTCTCGGCGAGTCTCATCGGGAGCTGCCAATCGGATGGGTGAGGACGAGGCGCTGACCGAAGTAGAGGGTGAACGTCAGCACGCCATCAACACGGGTGATCGTGCAGGAATTGGGAGGCGGCTCGGCGAGCAGGGCATCGCAGTGACCGGCCTGAACCTCCGACAGCACCCAGGCCGCGATGCCCCAGATACCCGCGCCCCGGGTGACCTCGACGTAGCGGGTCGCGAGCCGCTCCACGGTGAGAACCGGCACACCGGCATCGAGGAGCATGAACCGCAGCCACTCGACCGCCACATGCACCTCGACCAGCGGGACCACAAAAGCCGTCAGGTCATCGAGCCAGGGCGGGGTGCCGGCCAGATCGGCCTGGAGACGCGCACGGCACGGCCAATACTCGGCAGCGAGCCACGCATCGAGGGCGGGCTGGTGGGCTGCGTGTTCGTCGGAGAGCTGGCGAACCACCGGCTGGCCAGGCTGGTCGTTGAGGGCGTAGGTGGGGAGGTTCATGGTTCGGGATCCCAGAGCGCCGTCTCCGGTCGCCCTTTGAGAAGGGGGTGGTTGAGGAGACGGGTCTGCATCTGCGGAGTCACGCCGCGCTTGCGGTTGACGAGCTGCGACCATGTGCTCTTGGCGATGCCGAGCTGGGCCGCAAACTCGCCGTGCTGCCGGTTCGCCTCACGCAGCAACCGGAGGAACAGGGCCGTCTTCAGCAGCAGGCGCTTCTTCGCTCGGTTCGGGTTGAGGGCGAGGGCGAGCTGGCCGTTGAGCGTCTGCCGGTGCTGGTAGGCCGCAGTGCGGTGGTAGGCCGCTTTCTTGAGAAGGGTGCCAGCAGCCAGTTCGCACCGAGCTGCCATCGCAGCGGCCCGGTTCGCCTTCCGGCGCAGTCGCTCGCGTTGCTTGAGCGTCATCCGGCACTCCGACGGGAAGTCGGGCGACGGGTCGCATCACGCCAGCCGACACGGACGGTATCGTAGGCGGGCGCCTGGAGGGTCCAGGGCGTCCAGCAGGGCCAGCCGTCGGTGGGAACCGCGACCGGCCTGGGCAGCACCCGGAGCGGCCCGAGGAACCACGTCGGGGTCCGGTTGGGTCCACCGACCTCCTCACCGATCAGCTCTACCACCGCGACCACCGCACCCCGAGGGAGGGCGGCGAGGTCCACGGCGCGGAGGTTGCGGCCCGACTGCTGCGAGCGGTGCAGCGCCGTCGGGGAGGTTGGGCGCAGGATCATCGCGGAAAAGCACTTCCGGTCACGCGGGGTCGCACGGCCTGAGACAGCGGACCACCCCATCCAGCGAGCCCGCTCCTCGATGCGGCCGGGGTTGGGCGGGGTGTTCGCAGCGTGCAGGGCGAGGTAGCCCCGGTTCGACACCAGAGCGGACAGCGACGGGAGGCGCGGGTGGATGAGCCGGTCGATCCCGAAGTCGGTGAGGAAGTAGAGGTCCTCAGCGGGAAGGCTGATCGCGGGGAGACTCACGACCGCACCGCCAGGCCGGACAGAGCGGCCTCAGCACGCAGGACACCGACGTTGGGCGAGGGCGCGGTGCCACGACGCAGCGAGGGGTGCGGCGTGCGGTGAACCCACCAACGATAGGCCGTGGTCTGCGGGTCATCGAGCTGGACGACGAGCCGGAAGTCGCCCGCATGGCGGACCCACCGCAGCGGGCATACCTCTACCCAGCCCGGGGCAATGGCCTTCGGCGGGGGTGGGGCAGGCCGGGGCTTGGGGGCGAGCAGGGAGAGTTGGGGTCTACGAGGCATCGGGCGTCCCCTTCGTCGGAGAGGAGTGGGGGCTCACAGCGACCGTCCGGCGATGCTGTAGAGGTCTTGTCGGAGGCGTGCCCAGAACTCCGCGCTGAGGGCTTCGGCCCGTCGCTGGATCCAGGCGGGCTGCTCGAACAGCTCAGCGCTGAGGCTGGGCGGGGTGCCGGGGAGGGCATCGAGGGCAGCGGCGGCTTCGGCCTGCTGCTGCGGCAGCGCCAGCCCTCGCCGGCGGATGCGCTGGTAGTGGGGGTCGCACAGCCCCCGGGTTTTCTGCGACACCGAGCAGCCGGGCAGCGCGCAGAGCGGGCCGGATTCAGACATCGCTCGGACCTGGGCGGCAAAGTCGTGCTCAGCGGCGGCGTGGTCCGCGCACAGCATCCACCGCACCAACGGGTAGATCACCTCGTCGATGGCATCGGCGTTGCAGTGCGGGTGTTGGCAGACCAGGACGACCATGGACTACTCCCCATGCTCAGGGTGGTCGGGGGCGTCGGGGAAGTCGAGGCCGAGCGTTGCGGCCATCACGGCCCCCAGGACGGTGCCCTGAGCAGCGGCGGTTCGTTTGGCGTTGGCGAGCTGTCGCCGGAGGTTCGCCTCCCCGTCGGGGTGGAGAGTCCGCGAGGCCGCGAGGATGAGGATGGGGGCCTGTGCAATGCCTACGGTGAGGCCCGCCTCACCCTCAACGAGTCTCTGAGTGCGGCTGTAGCCGTCCGATCCTACGGTCACGACGTAGGGACCAACGTCGGGCCGGAACACCCGGGCCTGCATCCACCCCGCTGAGTCGTCGGCGTGCTGCACTTTCAACCACCACCACCCCTCGGTGAGGTCGCTGAGGTCAGGGGCAGTGATGCGGGCATCCTTCATCTCAGCACCACCCGCGACCGGCAGCGCACTGGAGGAGAAACGCAGCCGCTTCGCACAGCTCGGCATGAAGTTCAACCCGCTGCTCGGAGACAACAAGAGCCAGCAGACGGTCCTCGGAGCCGGGGCGTGTCTCGGAGCGGGGCGGCGGAACCAGCGGGGCGCTGTATTCCGCAGTGGTGGGAATGATCACTGACGAACGCGGGTTTTCTACGCGGACAGTGAGGTCAGCATGGGCGAGGGTGGCGTGGGGATCGGTGTGGGGGCAGGGTGGACCGATGAGGTGAGGTACTGGCTCAGCAATGCATGCGTCGTTGTGCATAGCTCAGGCCGCTTCTTCAGCTTCGGCAGACGTGAGGCCGCGAACGGCCTCCGCAAGATCGAAGCCAAGGACATCGGCAAACTGTTTGAGGGTGGCGACAGAGATGTCGATCTGCCCTGCCTCAACCTTGCTGACGTATGTTTGGCTTTTCCCCAAGGCGCCTGCGACATCAGCTTGTGTGAGGCCGCGTCTTTCTCGCCGCCTTTTGATCCAGTCGTAGCGCATCAATATTCTCCTGGGTCATTAATATATGACCCAAAATCATATTAGCGCAAATCCTTTCATGAGTTTTGGTCCATAACACCGCTGCGTGTGCAGGATTATCCGGAAAACATGCCTGATCTTGACAAGGTGCTCGCAAACAACATGAGGTCCATCCGACAGTCGTTGAGGATGACTCAAGAAGAATTCGCTGAGGCGCTCGGAATTACTCAAGGGGGGGTCAGTCGAATGGAAACCGGGGCCAGCTGGCAGCGGTTCAAGCAACTCGGTGACCAACTCAACACCATCGGAGCCGATCCTGCCGACCTCCTCCACCAGGCCGAAACAGGCCCTGGAGATGCGATCAGCGCCGAGATTCGGGCTCTCCTCCCTGCTGTTGATGAGGATGTCCGCAAAATGATTTTGGGAATGCTGCGGAAGTTGGCAGGGGTGAGCGAGATTGAGAAGCAGAGGTCAGCACGGCAGCAAGGATAGGGCATCCTCGCATGCGATGAGCGCGCACTCCAATGCGGAAGGCAGTGCTGCCATGATATTGCTGATTCGTTCTAACCTACGTTTAACGTCTACTTTGGTAACGTAGCCTATACAAGATGTTTTTTGTGACTTGGTATATGAATCTGGGTCATATACCTTAGCGTCATGAAGCATCTCGACTCCCTCTCTCCTCAACACGCCGCCGACCGCCTGCAGACGACCGTCTACCGTCTGGTCTCGGTATCGCTCCAACTCAATCAGCTCCGCGTAGCGGCGGCGGCGCTTCGATGCAGCCTCACCGCGCTCGCTGCTGGGGATTCGCGGCTCCCCGGGTTCGTGCTCCGTGCTCTTCGAGATGGACTGTCTCGGGCCCAGGTGGCGTTCTTCATCGGGTACGCCTGGGACGGCGCAGTCCGCGATGTCGTCCATCCTCCCTTCCTCGTCGCGGCTTGAGCCATGTGCCAGCGGCCATTTCCTCCGCAGGGCGCGGAGGGCGTAGATCGATGCGGCGGGGTCGTTCATCCCCTCGTCCCGGCAGTGCCGGAGGGTTTCGTGGGCATCCTCCAGCCACTCCAGCGTGGCATCCAGGTCGGCGAGCAGTTCATCACTGCACCGCACGCGCCGGATGTGGGCAATGGTGATGTCCAGCTCGGCCTTGAAGCGCGGGCGCATGCGCTGAAGGTAGCGGCGGCGCTCCCGCTGTTGTCGGCAGTGCTCCTGCTCGCGCTGCTTCTGGATTTGGCGTCGCGACTGTTGAAGGGGTGGGCTTGGGATTCGCACATCAACCTCGGCATCCGGACTGAACATGTGTTCATGAGATCGGGATGGTGCTCAGTTAGCCCGATTCGCAGACTTCCCGATAGTGCGGAGTTTGTCAGCGGTCGGGCGGTGGCGCTGTGATGCCCGATTTTCGGGGCAAAGCCCACGACGCTTTTATTGCCGCTGTCGAATCAAAACGCCCCCGCCAGGCCCTCGCCCGCGCGCTCTCTTTGACCGAGGGCACCCTGACCCTGGCGGTGCGGGCCATGACTATCGATGGGGATCAGGGCGACCGGGGCGCGCTGCTCGCGGTCGCGGTTCGACTGTTTCCAGGACCCTATTCCGCTGCGGACCTGCTCAATGTCGGCGCGGGTTCGCTGGCGCTATACGGCGAGGCGCTGCTGGCGGGCCTGGGGAGGCCGGTATGACGGACGCCGCTCGGGTTCGCGGGCTTGCGGAGCTTCTTCGTCGCCTCGACCCTACCCTCAGCGAAGCGGTCGCACTCCAGCGGGCGGCGTACCGCTACGCCCGGCTGGTGGTGACGATTCGGGAGACGGGTGGCTTCCCGGTCGGTCCCGGTGTCCGACTGCGCTGCGACACCCCTGACGCCCCCTTCAGCGAACAGGCCATCTGGACCCTGGAGTCCGCGGAATGAGCACCAAGAAGCAGCGGGTCGCCATCGCGGACATCCGCCTGGATGGCGGCACCCAGCAGCGGGTCACCATCAACGATGCCACCGTCGCGGAGTACGCCGAGGACATGAAGGCCGGGGCGAAGTTCCCCCCCCTCCTCCTGTTCTTCGACGGCACCGACTACTGGCTCGCCGACGGCTTCCACCGCCTCGCGGCAATCAAGCGCCTTCCCCGTCGCCGGAAGATTGACGCAGAGGTCCGTGAGGGCACCCAGCGGGATGCCATCCTCCACAGCGTCACCGTCAATGCACAGCATGGTCTGAGGCGGTCGAACGCAGACAAGCGGAACGCGGTTGAAACGCTAGTTAAAGACCCTGAGTGGTCTGGGTGGTCAAATAGTGAGATTGCACGTAGGTGCAGCGTTTCAGAGTATTTGGTCCGCAATATTAGGCGTGATCTCACTTCGATTAAATCGAAGTTAGAACCCGCGCCGACCGACCGTACATACGTCACCAAACACGGCACCCCGGCGACGATGAACACCACCCGGATCGGTGGCACCCAGACCACCGACCCCGCGCTGACCCCGGCACCGGATCCGCGACCGCCGCCGACCGCGCCCCCCGCATCGACGCCTCCAGCGGCACCGCCCCCGGCCCCCGCCCCGCTGCCGTTCCCCCTGCCACTGCTCGCGCCCGCTGCCCCCCTCTACGCCGAGATCGAGGACATCGATCTGGCCCAGACGCTGCTGTCCACGCTTCGTGCTGCACATGACGAACGGATGGCGAACCCTGACGGCTACCGGCCTGACGGGGACTGGTGGGTGGCGATGCCGCGTCCGCTCCAGCTTGCCTATAGTCAGTGGGCGTGCATGGACTACCCCGGCCTGCCGCCCTCCCCGGAGGCCCTCGACGGCAGCGGCGAGCCCCTGCCCCTGACTCCGCTCGCTCTGAAGGCCCCGCTGCCGGACCTCATCGACAGCGAGGAGATCGTGACTGCTGAGCAGTTCGACATCAGCGACAGCACATCCAGCCAGGGTACCATCGGCCTGGGACGCTGCACCGCCCCCACCCACCTCGGCGGGCTGTTTGATGGCCGCTACAGCGGGGTGAGCTGGATTCACGTCGGCGGGGAGTATGGCGACGACGACGGCACGATCTGGCTCTGGGAGGCGGTGACTGCTGAGCAGTGGGGTGAGCAGCGGGTTGTCACCATCCACGATCTGCTCGATGAGTGGCGGGACAACACCCGGGATCCCTGGGATTTTCGGGGCCTGCGGCTGAGCGGTCCCTGGTCTGGCGGGCTCATCCTGGGTGCCCGACGGCTGCGGCTGCACTGCCCTGCGGGCCTGCGTCGGGAGGGGGAGCCCGAGATCCCCGCCGATGAGCATCAGTGGCTGGACTGGCGGACCTACAACGGCAAAAGCTGCGACGGCATCCGGCAGTACACCTTCCTCCGACTCTCCGGGGTCACCCTCGCCCGTCTCTGGCGGCGACTGCGCCCCCGCCGCTTCGACTGGCAGGACACCCCGATCAACCGCCAGATTCTGGCCGTCGCGGTGTTTGCGAAGTCCTGGTTCCTCCAAGACAGTGCCCCGCACCAGATCGAAAGCTGCCGCTACCTCAGCCGCCAGCAGGGAAGCTGACAATGCCCCAGCCGATGACCTGGGCGATCACGATCTTTCCGCCCCCACGACTCAAGAAGGACGCCACAGACGGCGGGAACAGCGGGTCGGATGTGTGGTGGAACGACTACGGCAACCCCATCGTCGGGCGGCGGCTGAACCTGTCCCTGGAGAAGCTGCGCGACCTGCTGTGTGAGCCCCGCCAGGTCGCCGCGAAGTTCCTGGTTCCGTACTACATCGGCGGTCACATGGAGGGGGACCACCGCGCGCCGAACACGCCGATGGAGTACAGCTCGGTCCTCTCTGTCGATGTCGATGATGGTGCGGTGACCATCGACGAGGCCGAGATGCTGTTTGGTGATGTCGCCTTCTTCCTCTACACCACGTCGTCCCACACCCCCGGGCACCACCGATACCGGCTCGTCTTCCCCCTCGCAAGCCCCGTCAGCCCCGACCGCTACGGGGAGATGTGGGCCTGGGCGCACAGCAAGCTGGGTGAGTCCGCCGATGAGAGCTGCAAGGATCCCACCCGGGTCTGCCTCCTCCCCATCGAGCGCGAGCACTTCGCCTTCATCGACCAGTCCGACGGCGACCTGCTCGACCCCGCTGCCATCCTCCCCGCTGAGCCCCCGAAGACAACATCGAACACGACCCCGAAGACGGCAACGAAGACGACATCGAGCAAGGCCGGGCGCGGCCCGCTGCGGTCGCTGAAGGGTGCGCTGGCCGGTGCCAATGCCGGGAGCCGGGACACCACGATCTTCCGGTACGCCTGCTCACTGCGGGCGCGTGGCGTTGCCATCGAGGAAGCGCACACCCTCGTCCAGACCGCCGCGGCGAACTGCACCCCGCCCTTCGATGCCGACCTCGCCGCGCAGAAGGTGGAGCGGGTGTGGGACATCTACACCAACGGGGTCGCCGACGGTGCCGGGGAGGCCCTGGAGGTGCTGGGGGCAGCGGTCAAGGAGATCGAAGACAGGGCGAACCGGCGGGAGCGGTGCGCCATGCTCGCCGCGCTCCTCTTAGAGCCGGGGCTAATCGGGCTCATCGATCTGGCGCTGACCACCGACGGGCTCGCCCTGGAGGGGCTGCTCACCAAGCTCGACGGGCTCAGTCTCGGCGCGGGCACCAAGGCGCTGCGCAAGGCGATCAAGACCCGGAAGCGCCTGCTGGGCAGCGACGAAGACGGCGGCTTCCCCCTGCCCGATGCCATCCAGCGAACGATGCGGGGCCGGGAGATCGCCAAGACCCTGCGCTGCCCGGTCGGGTACTTCGTGACCCCTGGCGGGATCTGGCGGGCCGATGAGAAGGAGACGCTGGTGAGCCGGGATCCCATCCTGGTGACCGGCATCCTCACCGACCTCGCCACCAACGGGGAGCACCTCCGCATCGAGTGGTTCCGAGGCGGGTGCTGGCAGCACGCCATCCTCCCCCGCGAGCGTGCCCTCAACGCCCGCTACCTCGTAGACCTCGCGGGCAAGGGAGCCCCGGTCACATCCGGCACCGCCCGCGATGTCGTGGACTGGCTCTCTGCGTTTGAGGCGCTCAACTACGATGTCTTGATGCGCTCCCACGTCAGCCGCCATCTGGGCTGGCAGGGCGAAGGCGGCTCTATGGGCTTCCTCTGGGGCGAGCAGATGATCACTGCGGCCAGCGTCCTTGAGGGGGAGACACGACCGAAGCGAGCCGGCGACGACATCAGCGATGCCGAGCGCACAGACCGGTCGTGGTGCGAATCGGTCCAGGTCGTTCACAACCCCCGGTTCGGCGGGGGGCAGCAGACCATCGCGGGCCTCCACGCCCGGGGCACCATGACGGGCT
>JBLHNG010000239.1:0-10476 GCA_047621685.1 Myxococcota bacterium
CGGTGGCTGCCTACGTACACCCAAAAAGGGGGGAGACCTTTCGATCGGGCAACCTCAAGTCGCAGTCCGCCCGGGTGCGCGCAAGGGGACACTGGAGTGGGCCGTGTCGCAGGCCCCGCACGCCAGATTCTCTGGCGGGGCCGGAGACAGCAAGCGACCCGAGGCAGAAGAGGCCAGCAGTCGCACAAGATGGTCCGCCGACAGGGAGTGCAGCGCGGACCGCGGAGGGGACCCGTGGCGATCAGCACCCAAGGACGGAGGCGGCCTCGGGCATCTCCATCACCCATCCCCAGCCACCATCCCCAACCCAGCCACCATCACCCATCCCCAGCCACCATCCCCAACCCAGCCACCATCCCCAACCCAGCCACCATCCCCAACCAACCCACCATCCCCAACCAACCCACCATCCCCAACCCAGCCACCATCCCCATAGACACCTTGCCCATCTCCATGGTTGGATCCCTCCACTGGAGGTTTTCTCAATGCGCTGGCTCCCCATCATCCTTGCCACATCCCTCATCGCCTGTGGCGACAAAGACGACGGCTCCGACACCGGTCCCTCCAGCTCCGACAGCGGCGCCGACACCACCGAGCCGCAGACCGAGACCGACTGCGAGGACGGCACCGACAACGACGAGGACGGGGTTGCAGACTGCCTCGACGACGACTGCGCCGCCGCATTCGCCTGCAACTACCCCCAAAACATCCTCCACCGCACCAACATCGCCTTCGACGGCTACCTCGTGGAGTGCGAGACCTGGATCGGCACCTTCGATGAGCAGGTCGACGACTGCTCCACGCGGCTCTCCTCCCCGCTTGTTGTCGCCACCAAGGGCAACCTCTGTGCGGAGTGTGACCTCACCTTCACCGGGCAGTTCACCTACGACTTCGACGACTGCGACGACCTGACTGGCGACAGCGCCCGCCCCACCGAGGGCTGGTTCGGCTTCGTGTTCATCGATGAGTCCACCCGCGAGCTGTGGAGCCAGGACGATGCCGGCACGTGGAGCAAGGCGATCACCATGACGAAGACCGGCGGTGTCTGGGAGCATTCCGACAGCGGTGAGGTCGTCGAGAATGTCGATGACTGCGACAACAGCCCGCTGACGCTGGGCAACCTCACGGTCACGCTGACATTCGAAGATCAATAAGCCACGGCAGGCAGGATATCCTGAGGGTGTGATCCTGCTCATCCTCAGTACCCTGACCGGCTGCATTGACTCTGGCGTCAGCCGAATCGTCAACACGGACGCCTGGACCCAGCCGACCCGAGAGGGTGGGGTGGACATCCTGTGGGTCGTGGACGACTCCGCCTCCATGTACGAGGAGCGCCTCCAGCTGGAGCTGCATGCCGAGAGCTTCATCGGCTACCTCTCAGCGGTCCCGGTCGACTTCAGCCTCGCGGTCACCAGCACCGACATGGAGGTCGACTATCCCGGCGCCCTGCTTGGCCCGTCGCTGTCTGAAGAGACCCCGGATCTCACGGCGGCATTCGTCGAGCAGATCGTGCACAACAGCGACGGCAGTCGGGACGAGATGGGCTTCTGGGCGGCGATGCTGGCGGCGGATCCGGATGCGGGCTGGGGGCGGGAGACCGCGGACCTGGAGGTGGTGTTCTTCACCGACGAAGACGATGCCTCCGAGGTCACCGCCATGCAGGCCCTCGAAGCCCTCGACGCCGACCGACAGGGCACGAAGATCATCATCAACGCCATCGTCGGAGATCCACCGGAGGGCTGCGCCTCGCTGCTGGCGGCGGCCAACGCCGGGGAGAAGTACATCGAGGCCCAGGAGCTGACCGAGGGGCTGCGCGAGTCGATCTGCGCGCTGGACTACGACGCCATGCTCGAACGCATCGCGCTGCAGGTCCTCGGCCTGAACACCACCTTCGCCCTGTCCTACATCCCCAGCCCCGAGAGCCTGGAGGTGCGGGTGGACGAGGTGCTGGTGACCGAGCGGGACCGCCACGGCTGGCGCTACGAGGCCGGCGACAACACCATCGTCTTCGACGGCTACGCGGTCCCCCGACCCGGTGCGGAGATCGTCGTCAGCTACTTCCAGTGGGTCGGACCCAGCGAGGGGGGCTCCGATGAGTAGCCTCTTCCTCCTGCTGGCCTGCAACGGCGGCGGCGATGGGGCCGGCACAGAGATCGCTGCGATCCGGGTGGAGCCGGCGGTGCTGGAGCTGACGGTGACCAACGGCGAGCCCGGGGTGGCGGAGTTCTCGGCGGTCGCGGAGCTTCTGAGCGGCGGTGAGGCCCCGCTGGAGCTGGTCTCCTGGAGCATCTCCAACCTCTCCTCGGGCACCATCACCTCCGACGGCGAGTTCACCTCCGTCGACACCAACGGCGGCATCACCGAGATCATCGCCACCCACGATGGCATCGAGGGCGCGGCAACCGTCGCGGTGGTGTACAAGACCAACATCTTCGAAGGCGATCTCTCAGAGTCCGTCGCCGCAGCGTTCGAGGCCGCCAGCATAGAAGCCGTCGAGACCCTGACCATGGACTACCCACCCGATCAGGTCACCGTGCCCCGCAACCTGACCGGCCTCAGCTTCATCTGGACCGATCAGACGGGGATCTCCGAGCCGGTCTACCGCATCCGGTTTCGCAGCGACATCACCGACATCTCCGTCTACACCACCACCCAGACCTGGCCCTCCACCCGCACCCTCTGGGAGCTGATCAGCGCGGCGAACAAGCGAGGTGAGGTCGAGGTCACCATTGAGTCCGCTGCCTGGGACGGCGAGGATCTGGGTGATGTCCGCCAGGGACCGCCGATCACCCTGACCGTCAACCGCCTCGATGCCCGGGGCAGCGTGCTGTACTGGGCGACCTCTGACGAAGCCATCCGGCGCATCCCGTTTGGCTCCACGAAGTCCGAGCTGTTCTGGGAGGGCGACACCCAGTGCACCGGCTGCCACGCCCTGGTGCAGACCGAAGACGGCACGGGCGACACCATGGTGGTCACCCACGGCGGGGTGGACGGGCGGTTCTCGGTCATTGATGTCGCGGATCCAGCGACCCCCGAGGAGATCGTCTCCACCAACGACACCAACCGCATGACCTTCAAGGCGGTCTCCCCCGACGGGCAGTTCATCCTCGGCACCAACAACCAGACCGCCACCCTCTACGAGCTGCGCAGCGGCAACCGCATCAAGGACTTCCAGTTCAACGACCGGGTCACCCACCCCGACTGGTCCCCCGACGGCGAGACCATCCTGATGGTCCTCGCCAAGACCAGCGTCGACGGCCAGAACTTCACCATCAACTCCGACATGGAGTTTCAGCGCGGTGAGATCATCGAGGTGGACTGGAACGCCGATGCCCAGGAGCTGGGGGACATGCGAGTGCTCAAGGCCGCAGACACCGCGGTGAACTTCTACTACCCGGCCTACTCCCCCGACGGAGAGTGGATCGCGTACAACCGCTCCGCCCTTACCTCATATGCCGCCCAGGACGCCGAGCTGTGGCTGATGAGCCGCGACGGCAGCATCGACGTTCGACTCAAGAACGCCAACGGCGACGGTGACCTCCAGAACAGCTACCCGCGCTGGGGTCCGCTGCCGGACGACGACGTGCTGTGGCTGGCGTTCTCCTCAAAGCGCACCTACGCCGTCTCGCCCAATGTCCAGCCCCAGATCTGGGTGGCGGCGATCCTGCCGGAGCTGGCAGAGAAGGACGAGGACCCCTCCTCCGCGCCGTTCTGGCTGCCCGGTCAGGATCCAACCTCGGACAACCACCTGCCGGTGTGGTGGTCCCAGTGATCGCGCTGCTCCTGGCCTGCAACGGCAGCGGGGCCGGCTCCGGAGGTTCCACCGACGCGGCCCTCATCGCTGACTACGACGGACTCGACGGCGAGAACACCTGGGTGTACCGCGACGACGGAGACACCGGCATCCCCGATGAGGATCGGCTCCTGGCCACCCGGCACACCGGCGACGGGGTGGTGGAGCTTCGCCGGGGCGTGCGCTGGGCAGACGCGGAGACCGTCGGCACCCTGGTCTGGGCGATGAGCGACGGCCTCGGCCTGGCGTCGTGGAGCGTGTTTGGCTCGGGCTCTGGAGACTACCCGCTCTCCGACTTCGATCCGGAGGCGGGCGAGGTGTCCTCACAGGGCGACTGGTCTTGTGAGGCCTCCCGTCCCGCCGAGGGAGAGTCCACCTGGTACGGGACCTTCGAGGACGTCTTCGTGTTTGACTGCGAGGGCGGTGGGCTGGAGGGGCGCTATGTGTTCGCCCGGGACGTCGGCCTCATCCGGCTGACCCTGCCCGACGGCGGCGGACTGAACCTCGTCGCACCCTGGTAGGACGGACAGCGGCTGTCCGGCGACTTCGCCGTGCCGCCCGATGACCATCGCGAGGTCTTCATTCGGGGCAAGGGCTTCCCCCACACAGAGGCGCTGGAGGCTCACAGCCCGTCGATGTAGTCAAACAGCATCGGCAGCGACTCGCCGAGGTCGTCTGTGTTCCGGCGCTTGCAGTTGCAGTCCACATCACAGTCGCCAAAGAAGATGCCGTGGCAGCCGCCCTCCTCCTCGACCAGCGCGTCCAGGGTGCCAGCGTGGTCGGTGACCCAGGGGGCCATGTCTTCGCTCATCACGTCGCAGGTGGTTCGGCTGCTGTCGGTGGGGGCGATGTCCCGGGAGCCACACCACAGCCAGAGCCGCTCACCCGACAGGCTCTCGGTGTCCCAGCCAGCGAGCTGAGAGAGGTTGCTGGTGCCCGAGTCGATCACCACCGCATCGAACAGGCCAGCACCCACGGCATCGATTGCGGCGATGTCGTAGCCCCGAGCGCCGCCCCGGGAGTAGCCGTAGTACACCCCGGTCGCCACCTCGATGGGGCAGTGGGTGGCGGCTTCTTGATGGAGGGCGGTGAGGTTGTCGTACAGGGTGTCTGCGTCGTCGTAGTCTTCAGCCCCCTCCGTCCGGAACTGCACCGAGAGCACCGCGTAGGAGCCCAGGCTGGCCGCAGTGAACAGGTCCGTCATCATGTCTGCACAGCCCATCGAGCCATGCACCGCGTAGATCACCGTCTGACCGTCCCAGTCCAGCGGAAACCATGCAGTGTAGTAGCGGCCATCACCGACCGGGAAGACCGCACCGCCGGTGGCCAGGAGGTGGTTGCGGTACTCGTCGGTGCTGCACTCGTGGGGGAGGCTGTCCGCCTGACTGTCCGCCAGCCACGACGCGCAGTCCTCCATTGAGGGGGCATTGGAGTCGTCGCCGAGGATGAGCCCCCCGCCGTCGTCGTCATCGTCTGTCGTGCCGCCTCCGCAGCCCACCATCGTCAACAGGATCATCCGCACATCGGCCTCCCATCGGTAGACTACCCTCATGGATCGCTTTGCTACTGAAGTCTGTCGACTGCGCCGTGGTGGTCGGGTGGTTCTCTGGCACCAGCAGACCGGTCGGCACGTCACGCTGTCTGACGAGACCCTCGCGGAGATCGAGCGGTGGACCCCGGGCCTGCCGCCTCCGCCGCAGCTGTCGCCGGTCGCCAACCGACTGGGCAGCCTCGGCATGCTCTTCGAGAGCCCCGCGCCCCGACTGTCCACGCTGCGTCCGGCCCGCTCTCGTCGGGTGCTGCTGCTGCCCCAGACCCCAGCACTGTGGATGCCGCTGCCCACCGTGCGCACGCCGGGGGGCTACGCCTACGCTGAGCGCGTGCTCTCGGAGGCCGAGGTCGCGCTGTGGCGGGCGTGCAACGGTGCCCGCACCGTGGAGGAGGTCGCGGATCGGGCGGGTGCGACGCTGTCGGCAGCCCTGGCGTTCTTCTCCGAGCTGACCGATGTCGACGTCCAGGCGCTCCAGCTGCGGGATCGGCCCACCCGGATGAAGGATCCCGCGCTGCTCCACCTCGTCTCTGTGGAGCGTCCGGCCCATGCCCGGCTCAGCCACCAGCGCGGGGCGGGGGGCGAGACGACGCTGGCGCACTGGCACCGCCACAACATCACCGACGGCAGCCGCCACTTCGACGACCGCGAGACCACCGTCGCCCACGCCTTCGCCACTCCCCACCCCGGCTTCTCCGGCGAGCCCTACGGCGCGCGGCTGCATCGGGTGCTGGAGGAGCGGGGGCTGCTGCCAGAGGCGGACGGACTGACCCTGGAGATCGGCCCCGGAGACGGCGAGCTTGGCGCGGCATGGCTGGAGCGGACTGCAGCGGTTGGTCGGCCGAGCGGTGAGTTCGTGCGCCTGGATGCCTCCCCCGAATTGCTCGCCACCCAGCGGACCCGGATGCCTGGAACCCGGGAGATCCTCGGCATCGCGACCGCGATCCCGCTGCCGGATGGCGCAGTGCGTCTGGTGCTGTGCAACGAGGTCATCGCCGACCTCTCGGCAGCTCCGTATGACGCCGAGTCCCCCGATCCCCCTGAGGGAGCCGCCGCAGAGGTCGCCAGTCGCCTCGCCGCCTACCGCATCCCGCCGCTGTCGGGCCGGTGCGCCTACAACCTCGGGGCCTGGAAGCTCGTCGAGGAGCTGTCCCGGGTGCTGGCAGTGGGCGGGGCGGCGGTGGTCACGGAGTTCGGCGGGATCGATGAGATCCCCCGGGAGACCGAGCAGCTCGACCACCCCGAGGTCAGCATCCACTTCGGACACCTCAGCGACGTCGCCCGTGCCTGTGGCTTCCAGGTCCGCTGCCTCCCGCTCGACGAGCTGCTCCAGGTCGACCTCACCCAGACCTGGCTGTCCCGGCACAGCTATGAGGCGCTCCGGGCTCGGATGCGGTCGGAGGGGCGTCACCTCCAGGCACGTGCCTGGACTCGCCAGACCCTGTCGCTGCCCTGGAGCGTGGAGGGACTGGAGTGGGTGCCCCTCTCTGACGAAGGACCCGGTCCGCTGATCACCCGGTTTATGGCGCTCCTGCTCATCAAGGCATGACGCTGCACCGCCCGTCCAGAACCGGCGGCGAACCGATCACATGGATCAGGTGATCGTCATGATCCGATAACGAAGCGGATCATATCAAGAGTTCACAGAGAAGATCCGCTGATGACTTGACATGACAAGAGTGATACGATCTGACCATGCGGTTCGACGACAACGAGATCCAGGAGCTGGCGGATTTCTTCTCCCGGCGCTTCCCCGATGACAGCCAGCGGGAGCGCATGGCGTCGTCCGCCGGTCTCTCCGAAGACGCCTCAGACTGGGGCGGACTGCTCCGGTCTGCTCAGTCCTCAAGACGACTCGCACAGCTCGCTGAGGTCACGCTCGCGGCGGCGCCTGAAGACGAAAACCTCCGAGATGTCTGTCTGATCCTCACCGCCCCCCGTCGCCGGAAGCAGACGATCCTCGCGCTCTCCTCGGCAGTGGCTCTGGCCCTGGCCCTGGTGATCGCCTTCGCAGCGACCCGCTCTCCCCCCAATGAGCCGGTCGAGCCCGCTGCGGTCCTCGCCTCCGCGGACAACACCCCACCGCCGGTGGCTGTGCAGCCCGAGCCCGAGCCTGCTGCGGAGCCTGTCGTAGAGCCCGTCGCGCCCCCCGAGCCCGCTGGTGCAGACGCCGAGCCCGCCGTCGTGCCAGTCGCCGCACCCGCATCCGCCCCGTCGACCGGGCGCTGTCGTGCCGGAAAAGGCACGCTGATCGGCTACTGGTATGCCGGGGCAGAGCGTCCTGGTGGGGCAGGCTCAAGCGTCTCGATTCCAGTGACTGTCAACGTGCGCGCCGACTATCCCGACGAGCACAACCGCTTCAACGCCCGCGCCGACATCCGCTGCGTGCTGCATCAGGGCGACCGCCTCACCCTGACCGCCGATCCGATTCGGGTCCCCGGTCAGCGATACTGGGTGCCCCTGTACGGCGGAGACCTCCCGTAATGCTCTGGCTCTTCCTCGCGGCCTGTGGTGACAAAGGCGAAGACACGTCCCCCGCGATCGACACCGCACCCGCCGAGGCGGAGCCGGTCATCTGCACTGCCACCGTCCCGTCAAATGCCTGGGTGGTGACCACCTGGGAGGAGACCAAATCCCCTGGCGCTGTCGCCTGGGTCTGCGACGGTGCGAAGCTGACGGTGGGCGGACCGGGTGGGGCGTTCTTTGTGCAGAGCGGCGGCACCCTGGAGCTTGAGGCGGCCGACGGACTGGTCTACGCCCTCGACGGCGCCACCGTCTCCATCGCTGAGAGTGGGGTGACCGTCTACCACGAGCCGACCGCTGTGGTCGCCCTGGACACCATCGCCACCCTCACCAGGTGCGATGAGATCCAGCTCGATGTCTCCGAGGTCCCGATTCCCTGCGAGTGAAGCTCAAAGCGGCAGCACCCGGCTGGCCTGCTCTAGCAGCGCGACCCGTCGGGCGGTCACCGGGTGGGTGCCGTCGAGCAGCGCGGCGGTGCGCTCCAGCATGAGCTTGAGCGGAAACAGCTGGATGGCCGGGTCTGCGGTGGGCTGACCGCCGTCTTCTGTTGACTCCCAGCCGACCATGCCGTGCTGTCCGGCGATGACACACTTCACCCCGGCGAACGCCAGCCGGCTGGCCACGAGGCGATCCCGGAAGCTGGGGGAGCCACCGCGGACCACATGGCCGAGCACGGTGTAGCGGACGGTGAAGCCTGGAGCGTCGAGCTGCTCGACCAGGCGGCTGGTGGCGATCTCGACCCCCTCGGCCTTGATGATCAGCACCCGCTTCTTGCCCCGAGCCGCCGCCGCAGAGACGATGCACTGGAGCCCGGCGACGACCTCTGCCTCGGACTGGCCCTGCTCCCGGAAGATCACTGCATCGGCGGAGGCGGCGATGCCGGCGGCCATGGCGAGGTAGCCGCAGTCCCGGCCCATGACCTCGACGACGAAGATGCGCCGGTGGGACCGGGCGGTGTCGGAGATGCGGTCGCAGGCGGAGACGATGGTGTTCAGGGCGGTGTCCACGCCGATGGCGGTGGCGGTGCAGGCGATGTCGTTGTCGATGCTTGCTGGCAGCCCGACGATCGGGAGCCGCCCGCCGAGCTGGTCGGAGAGGGCATCTGCGCCGGCCAGGGAGCCGTTCCCGCCGATGACCAGCAGCCCGTCGATCCCTGTGAGGTGCCCGGCGGCCTCCTGGCGACCCTCCACCGTGCGGAACCGCGCTGAGCGGGCGCTGCCGAGGTCGGTGCCGCCCCGGTAGGCGATGTCGTCGACATCACGCGGGGTCAGCGGGATGAGGTCGCCAGCGATGAGGCCCTCATACCCGTCGCGCACTCCCAGCGTCTGCCACCCGGCTGCGGCGGCGACCTTCACCGCAGCGGCGATGGCGGCGTTCATCCCTGGCGCGTCTCCGCCGGAGGTGAGGATGGCGAGGGTCTTCATGGTGTCTCCCAATCTTCAGGCCCAGGGTATCCCACAACATCGCTGACATCGGCTGAACAGCATGTTCGGTAGCATGGAGGAATGATCCTCTCCCTGCTCCTCGCCTGTGAGCCCATGCGGGCCGCCATCATCTCCGTCTACCCCACCGACTATGAGGCCGATGGGGTCGGAACCGCGAACGCGGGCACCGGGCCAGTGGCGGTGTTTGATGGGGCGGACGCGGATCGGGAGCGGCTGAACATTCGGCTGCACCCGGTCGCGTCTGGCTTCGATCTGCTGGTTGATATCCAGTTTCCGCCCGGCGAGTCCGAGCGCATGGTGGTCCTGGAGAAGGGCGGGAAGGGCTGGCTGCTGTCGGGGGAGGGGTTTGCCGAGCGGCAGCGGTTCTTGAACCTCGACGTGCTGACTGCCTCAGAGCAGGGGCTGCTGGGGCTGGCGTTCCACCCGAAGTTTGCCGACAACGGTCGCTTCTTCACCAACGCCACCGTCGATCATCCCGCTGGAAATGTCACCCAGATCACCGAGTGGACGGTCGAGCCGGGCGCCGCGAAGTGGAAAGCGAAGGAGGTCGGTGAGGTGCTCAAGGTCCGCCAGCCCTACGCCAACCACAACGCCGGTCAGCTGGCGTTTGGCCCCGATGGCTTCCTCTACATCGGCTTCGGGGACGGCGGCTGGCGCAACGATCCCGACGGCAACGGCCAGAACGGTAAGACCTGGCTGGGCAGCATGCTGCGCATTGATGTGGATGGCGCCAGGCCCTACGCGATCCCGGCGGACAACCCGTTTGTTGGCAACCCCCAGGTCGCCGACGAAGCCTTCGCCATCGGCCTGCGCAATCCCTGGAAGTACAGCTTCACCGAGGATGGTCGGCTCATCGTTGCTGATGTCGGTCAGGACACCACCGAGGAGGTCCACATCATCGCTGCTGGGGACAACCTCGGCTGGGCGCTGCGAGAGGGCCGCCACTGCTTCCCGCCTGATGTCTCTGACTGTCCGACTGAGGGGCTGGTTGAGCCGATCTATACCTACCCACGGACTGAGGGGGTCTCGATCACCGGGGGGTATGTGGTGACCGACGGGGCCGCCGGGGCGCTGGCGGGGAAGTATGTGTTTGGCGACTTCGCCACCGGGCGGCTGTGGGCGCTGGATGTGCCGGCTGCGGTAACGCCAGGGGATGCAGAGACCGG
>JBLHNG010000240.1:0-10473 GCA_047621685.1 Myxococcota bacterium
GCGACGGCATCGGCTCGCTGACCTCTGGCTATGACTTCGTCAACAACGACTCCAACGCCGCTGATGACAACGGCCACGGTACCCATGTCGCTGGCACCATCGCCCAGGCCACTGACAACAGCAGCGGTGTGGCCGGGCTGGCCTACGACGCGACCATCATGCCCATCAAGGTGCTCGACAGCTCTGGTTCCGGCTACGTTTCCGACACGGTCCTGGGCATCAACTATGCGGTCACCAACGGCGCAGATGTCATCAACCTGTCCCTGGGCTCGACCTCCTACTCCTCCGCAGAGGCGGCAGCAGTGGCCAACGCCTACAGCAACGGTGTGTTTGTTGCCGCGGCGACAGGCAACTCCGGCGGCTCCTCGGTGGACTACCCGGCAGCCTACAGCGGCGCAGTCGCAGTCGGCGCGACCCGCTACGGCAACGCCCTGGCCAGCTACTCCAACAAGGGCAGCGCGGTGGACCTCGTCGCACCGGGTGGCGACACCAGCCGCGACGACAACGGCGACGGCTACGCCGACGGCGTGCTGCAGGAGACCTTCTCGGGCAGCACCTGGAGCTACTACTTCTTCCAGGGAACCTCGATGGCCGCTCCCCACGTGGCTGCCGCAGCCGCGATGCTGATGGCAGAGGGTGCCTCCAACACCGACGCGGAGGCTGCACTGATCGCCACCGCGACGGACCTGGGCTCCTCGGGCTGGGACAGCAGCTACGGCTACGGCCTCATCCAGCCCGACGCTGCGCTCGCGCTGCTGTCCTCATCCACCGATGATGACGGCGACGGCTACGACACCAGCACCGACTGTGACGACACCGACAGCACCATCAACCCTGGCGCCACCGAGGTCTGTGACGACGGCATCGACAACGACTGCGATGGCATCGATGATGCCTGCGACGTCGACAACGACGGCTACGACAGCGACAGCGACTGTGACGACACCGACAGCACCATCAACCCCGGCGCCACCGAGGTCTGTGACGACGGTGTCGACAACGACTGCGACGGTTTCGACGACACCTGCCCGGTCGATGACGACGGCGACGGCTTCGAGAGCGACGTCGACTGCGACGACACCGACAGCAGCGTCAACCCCGGCGCCACCGAGGTCTGTGACGACGGCGTCGACAACGACTGCGATGGCATCGATGATGCCTGCGACGTCGACAACGACGGCTACGACAGCGACAGCGACTGCGACGACACCGACAGCGCCATCAACCCCGGCGCCACCGAGGTCTGTGACGACGGTGTCGACAACGACTGCGACGGTTTCGACGACACCTGCAGCACCGGGCCGACCATCTCGGACGTCAGCTACTACACCCAGCGCAAGTACCTCTACGTCAGCTGGACCACCGATGAGGACACCACCGGCGAGCTGTGCACCTCTCGTGGGAGCTGTGCCTACACCAGCTCCGCCACCTCGCACTCCGTGCAGGTGAACAAGAAGGGCCACTCCTTCACCATCGTGGCCACCGACAGCGACAGCAACACCGACACCCTCACCCAGAGCTACTGAGCCAGACACCGGCGCGATCCCGGTCGCGCTGGCTGGATGATGCGGAGAGCGTCGCGATCTCGCGGCGCTCTCTCTGTTTGTGGAAAAGGACACCGGACGCACCGCCATGCCCGTCATCCGATGGTCGAGGCGAAGGCGGGCTGGTCGGACGATGCACCATTCCCCCGCCTCGGGGACGGCCGGTGCGTACAAGTCGGCATGGAGCACAGCATGCGACGCGGTGGGTACACTCTCTCAATGCTCCTGCCGCGCCTGCTCTGTGTCCTGCTGCCGATCTTCGCGTGCCGTCCAGATGCGATCGACTCCACAGTGCCGCCCTGTGACGGATCCGGCCTGGGACCGGGAGACTACGAGCGCTCTGAGATCATCGATGGCCTTGAGCGCACCTGGACCGTGCATGTGCCGCCCTCTACCGATGGCACAGCGGCGCTCCCGCTTGTGCTCAACCTGCACCCGTATGTTCTCGGCGGGAACGAGGTCTTCCACGAGATCTGGCGCACAGAGTCGGGAATGGAGCCGCTGGCTGATCTCGAAGGGTTCATCGTGGTGCATCCGGAGGGCACAGGGCTGCCGGCGGCCTGGAACGCTGGCGAGGCCTGCTGTGGGGATGCGAGCGCAGACAACGTCGATGACATCGGATTCCTGCTGTACCTCATCGACAGCGTGAGCGAGGAGACGTGTGTGGATGCGCGGCGCATCTACGCCACCGGCATGTCCAATGGCGGATACCTCTCCCACCGACTCGCCTGCGAACACCCCGACCGGGTCGCTGCGATTGCCCCGGTTGTGGGAAGCTTTTCATCAGAGCTGACGTGCGAGGACGGTCGCGCGATGCCGGTTCTTCAGATATCGGGAAGCGAGGACAGCCTGGAGAGCCGAGAGGCCTCGGTCGCGCGCTGGGCTGAGTCCAATGAATGCGACGCTGTCGGGGAGCCGCAGTCCAGCGGCGATGCGACCTGCTCAACATGGACGGGGTGTCGCGACGGGGTCGATGTGACACACTGCATTGTTGAGGACGGCGGTCACTGCTGGTTCAGCGATCACGAGCAGCAGATGTCTCCGGGGTGCGGCCCGGTCGACTTCATCAGCGAGCAGGCGGCCTGGGATTTCTTCTCGCGGTGGTCGCTACCGTAGCCACTGAGGCCACTCCCGGCAAAGCCCTGTCCGCTCTCCGCCGGGAGTGGCCTCAGTGCAGGAGCTCGCCGATCATCGGCTCACGACACCAGCGGCTTCAGCAGCGCGATCACGTCTTCGGCGCGCTCTTTCGTCAGCCGTGCCTTCGCGATGTCTTGGATGGATGATGAAGGGGGAAGCAGGCTGAGCACCATCGCCGCCCCCACCCGGCGGTCTTTCTTGCGCGCACTCAGCGACGCCTCTGCCAGCGGCTCAGCGACGGCTTCTCCCAGTCCTGCCAGCCCGGTGGCTGCAGCCTCTCGGGTCTGCTTGTGATCGAGGTAGCGATCGAAGACCGCCGCAGACTCTGCAAGCTTCAGCTCCGCGAGGAGCCCGATGAGCAGTGAGGTCTGAGGGGCTCGGCTGCCATCCAGCGCCGCCATCAGTGCGGGTCCAGCGGTGGCTCCCCATGCTGGGAAGATGATCCGGGTGGCGTCGTGGACATGGTAGATCGACGGCTTCTTCTTCCAGGTGAGGATCTCGGCGATGGCCCGCCCGATGACGGCATCGGTGGGCGCGCAGGGGCTGTAGAGTCGGCTGATGGGGAAATTTTGAAGCGCGATGTGCTCCCGCTCCTCCAGCGACAGGGCCAGGATGGCCTCCTGAATCAGCGCAACATCGGGTGGTGAGTACCCGCTGACGTCCATGAGCACGCGGTATCGCGCATCCACTCCACCACTTCGCTGCAGGCCCAGGTAGACGATCATGGCGCCATGTCCGCCATATCGAACCCCACCGCTGAGGCGCTCCAGCCACAGCTCCGCGCACGCCAGAAGCGACGGGCGCAGCTCGCCGGGGTGGCGCTCCAGCAATGCGACGGCATTCGGAAGCTCCCGCCAGTAGCCGCGGCTGAGGATGTGCGCGGCGATGTCTGGCGAGAGGGCCTCCCAGCCCTCTCCGAACCGCTTCGGCGACGACAGGTTCTCGCCTTCTGGCAGCGACGGCACAAGCGCGGCCATCTCCGCCATCAGCGCCTCTCCCCAGATCGCGGTTCCGAGGGGGATGAACTGATCGTAGAAGGAGAAGGTCAGCAGCACCCGGAGGAATTCGTCTCGGGAGACCGCATCGATGCGCGCCACCTTGAGGAGGCCCTGCGCCGCGAGGGTGATCTCGACGACGCATTGGGTGAAGGCATCGAAGGACTCCGTGAGCGACAGCAGCGCTGTGCCGCCTTCGCCGAGCAACTTCACCAGCGCGCTGAGTTGGAAGAATGGGCCGTGAAAGTTGGCCTCTCTGGTGCGCCAGTCCGCGCCTTGGAGGCTCTCACGAACACTGCCCAGGGCCAGCATTGTGCCCACAGCCTGCGGATCCAGCACCGCACCGGATCGGGCCAGGAGCCCATGAAAGGTCTGGGTGTTGCAGTTGAGTCCGTGTCCGGCTGCTGCCACCAGCACCTGTGCCTGCACCTCGGGCTGCTCGCTCAGCTTGCCCAGACGCTCTCTGAGAGAGGCGAGGTTGTGGCTACGGGCCAGTTTGACAGCAGCAGCATCGATATCCATATATCATCCTGTTTTTGCTCATTATTCGGTAACTTTCTGACATCACCAGCAGGCAAACCGGTAACCGGTCTTGCTCGATTCCGGCGGACAGATTCCGGCAGCGGGGCGATGCCCTCCGCTCTACTGGTCATGCCCTCCCGAGAGGCCGGCGGCTGGCAGGCATGTCTGTGAGGCCTGACTGTGTGACGGATCGAACCTGCTCAAGCAGATGCCGTCGGATGCAGCGCGAACTGAGGACTTACATCCTCCTTCTCAGGGGGGCCGTGTTGGCTCGGATCAGGCTATCAGGCCTCTTGCTTTCTCTTCCCGTCTTTGCAGGCCGCAAGCGCATGGTCAAGGCCTTGGAGGAGTGAGGCTGCGGCACCGCCGGGGTGAGTCCTGCCAGCCCCGTCGGACAGAAGTGCCGGCGCTGGTTGGTGGCCAGAGCCATGACCACATCGAGCCTGTCGTCCCGTCCAAACCGGTAGGTCTCGCCGTCGAAGGTGGCGTAGGGCTCGCTGCTTCCGTAGGAAGTGGGGTCGTACATGCCCAGCACGTCGGGGGCGAAGGTCTCTGGCCAGGCGCAGCCCTCCCACTCCAGATCCGCGAGGGTGGTGGAGCCGAGAACCTGCGGGGCCAGCGCACCGGGGATGGACGCATCGGGCATGCCGGTGGAGATGAGGGTCGTCATTGGAAAGGCGTACCAGTCTGGATCGCTCCACCAGGTGATGAAGGCATCGTCCCAGCCCGCCATGTCCCAGGCACCCGGGGTCTCGCACCAGGATCGGCCATCTCCGAGATCGGCCCAGTCGGATTCCGCGCAGCGATTGTTGGTGAACGGCTGCACCGGGATGCCAGGGATGGTGGTTGCGGTCTTCAGCGCGTACCCGGCGAGGAACTCCCGGGCCATGGTGTGCTCCAGGATGCTCGGGTCGGTGCCGTCGGGCAAGGACATCGCCGACGCCGAGGGTGTTGCCGCTGAAGCACAGCGTCGTGACGTCGTTGCTCGCCGTGCTCCAGGACTCAAAGCAGATGTGTGCGACCGCGCCGTGGTCAAACAGCGCCATCGGCGGGTCGCCATCCTGTCGGTTGCGCCTCTTCTTCTCGGGTGCACGTGGTGCTGCTGAGGCTGTCGAGGTCACCGCCGCCACCACAGACGACACCATCGCCGAGCCGATCTTCCGTGGTGGCATCGGGATCCGGGAGACGGGCTTCGACGCGACGTTCATCAGCGACGATGGCGCGTCAAGCGGGGTGGTGCTCGGGTTCATGCAGCCCACCGCGCTGCCTGCCGGGGAGGCTGTGGTGGTGCTGGAGCTGACGGTTGAGCCCGAAGACGGGGAGTGCACCTGCCGCTTGAGCCTGACCGATGATGTCGACACCATCGGCCAACCGGTCTCGTCGGTGCTGGTCGCCGAGGGGTTCTCCTGGCCCATCGACGGCCCCACCGTGAAGGTGGACACCTGCGGCGGATGAGCTGCTACTGGCGGGAGACCTTGATCGAAGAGACCTGGTCGTTGAAGTCTGACAGGTAGGTGTTGTCGGCGGTCAGGGTGACGGCTCGGCCCTGGTAGTTGGCGTGCTCGTAGAGGGTCACGGTGAAGCCGGCAGGCACCTTCACGGAGCTGACCTGATCGTTGCCGATGGTGAGGGCGCTCATGTCGTGCGAGCCGGGTCGCAGCTCCATGGATGGTCCTTCGTAGCGGGCGTCCCGGTAGATCGTGACCTTGGCGCGGCTGGTGGGGGCGCTGAGCGGCTTGAAGCGCCAGTTCTGGGTGGCGTCGCCGTAGGAGTCGTAGACGATGATGCGCTCCTGGTTTCCGATGTGGCTCGGATCCCCGGAGTTGTGCAGCGTGGAGACTGCTCGGCCATCAAAGGCGCTGATCAGCACGCTGTAGCCGCCGCGGTTCTCCACGCACCACTTCTGGGTGGCGTCACCGTAGTAGTCGTAGACGATCAGCTCTTCCTGGTTGCCCTTGTGGTTGGAATCGTCGGAGTTGTGTAGCGTGGAGAGGGCGCGGCCATCGTGGCTGTTGATGATCTTGACGAAGCCATCGCCCAGCGGCACCAGGGTCCACTGCTGAGTGGCGTCGCCGTAGGAGTCGTAGACGATGATGCGCTCCTGGTTTCCGATGTGGCTCGGATCCCCGGAGTTGTGCAGCGTGGAGAGCACCCGGCCGTCGTGGAGGCTGCCGATGGTCATCGGGGTGTTCATGAGCCGAGAAGTGCGGGAGCACTTGGAAGCATCGACGGTCGTCGACGCGGCATCGGCGGTCTGGGCGGTGGCCGCGGTAGCAGCGAAGAGGCAGAGGGCGTTGAGACGCATGGTTGGTCACTCCTTGTGGAGTGAGTTTGGTTCACCAGCGGGTTTCACGGGGTTTCACGACCCTGAAAGAGATCGTTTATTCCAAACGGCCGACAGCGCCCCCGGCATCTTCCCAGGCCGGAAGCCCACCGAGGATGCAGGTTGCAGTCTTGCCTCCGCGCTCCCGCATGACCTCTGCGGCGTTGATCGACTGGCCACCGGTCGCACAGTAGAAGATCGGGGTCTTCTCCGGATCCAGCTCGTCCCAGCGAGAGGAGACCTCACCGACCCGCATGTGAACAGCGTCGGGGATGAACACATCGCGCTCGTTGCCCGCACGGACATCCACGAACACCACAGCTTCGCCCTCTGCGATGCGCTTGAGCAGCTCGGCGGGGCGGGTCTCCAGGCCCTCAGCGGCGGGGTCGGGCACAAACACCGGCGGAGTCCGCGGCCTGGCCGGCGGCTCGGGCTTGATGATGCGCTTAAGCAGGCTTCGGATTCGTCCCATGTCACACTCCAGGGTCGATGGGGTGTAGCCCGGTCAGCGTTAGGTGTGCGCGGAGTTTGAGTTGAGTTCATCTCAACCACCGCGAGGTTGGGGGCTGGGGTTGTTGTGGAGACGGTTGGGGGACTGGCTGTCTGCACTGACCATCAAGTTCGACAAGTGCCGGTCGTAAGACGGGCTGATTGTCGTGGCGGGGAGAGGCACGGAGACGGGCGGAGTTCATACGGAGCCGGTCGGGTGGGTGGCTCAGTGTCTCCGCCGTTGAGTTCAGCAAGTGCCGGTCGTCAGACGGGCTGATTGCTGATTCGGGGAGAGGTGCGGGGACGGGGTGAGGCATCCGAAGCCGGTCAGGTGGCTGCCTTTTCCCCTAATTTTGTTGATTGTATTGTCTTGGATCGCCAGTTCAGGAGTCTCAGTTCGCCCGGGCGCGCGCAAGGGGACACCGCAGTGGGCCGTGCTGGAGGGCCGGGGGGCGCCCTCAGCCCACGCCAGATTCTCTGGCGGCCCCGGAGGCAGCAAGCGACCCGAGGCTGGAGACGTCGGCAGTCGCACAAGATGGTCCGCCGACAGGGAGTGAAGCGCGGACCGCGGAGGGGACCCGTGGCGATCAGCGCCCAAGGACGGAGACGGGGTTGGAATCACCGCCAGTCGAGGATTCGCCCATCTCTGCTTTTGATCTTGCCGACCTGTCCTGCTCGCCCTTCGGTCTTCTCAGCGTCGTGGCTCTCGATTTCGAAGGGTCCTCCCTCACCCATGCGCTGAGAACCGCCATCGCCCGCGCCATTCTTTTTCTGGCCACTCCGCCCCAACGCTGGCCTGCCGGCCCGCTTATGACGCTGCGCTCAAGGGGGCTGCACTCTTTGCGGCTCACTGCGTTCGCCTCCAGTCGCCGCTCCCCTGTGACCCCCAGCCGGACACTCACAGACTCAGAGCGCCCAGTGGCTCACAATGTCCGAAGCCCTGACCGGTGCCTCTTTTCCTATCCCCACTTCTTCTTCTTGCTCCACCGGGAGTAAACGAGGTAGCGCATCGCCTCTGCCACAGTGCTGGCCCGACGGGGTGGACGGAGTCTGGCGAGCTGTCTGGCGAGTCCCTCGGTGACCGGCTGGAAGCGCCACTCGGCGGTCTCCTGGGCGGTACGGATGGCGAACCGGCCCATCTGGCGAACCTCGTAGTCGGTCGCGGTGACGGCTTCTTCGAGGGTCGAGAAGGTGGCGACCTCGGCGCGATCCAGGCGCACGCTCCAGGTCTTGCGGCCCGACTCGGCGCGCACGATGAGGAACTCGGTGAACTGGTCGCGCTTCTTGAAGAAGTACAGAGCCAGCCCGGCGCTGCCCAGTGACCACCAGGCGTTGTCGGTGATCGCGACGATGTTGGGGTCGATGTCCTTGGTGAGGGGATCGAAGGTCTCGGCCCGCTCGCGGATGTCGGTCAGCGAGATCTCCCCGGCTTCGAGCTCAAAGCCCGGGTAGTCAAACGCGAGGTTGCGGAAGAAGGTGAGGGCCTCGACGACGTCCTCGCCCTGGAGGTTGAGGTTCTTGGGCAGACCCATCAGGGTGGGCAGGGTGACGAGGCTCATCGAGGAGACGTCGACAAAGTCGAGGATGAGGCAGTCCTCCTTGCCGGGGTGGAGCCGGGTGCCGCGGCCGGCGCACTGGCTGTAGAGGCCGGGGGAGCGGGTGGGGCGGGCCATGGCGATGCAGGAGACGCCCGGATCGTCGAAGCCCTCGGTGAGCACGGCGACATTCGTGAGCGCCTGGATCTGACCGGAGCGGAACTTCGCCAGCACCTCCACGCGATCCTCTCCCTTCATCTCGCCGTGGATGATCCCGGCGGGCACCCCGAGCAGGGCCAGCGCACGAGCGAGGTTGCGGGCGTGGGCGACGGTCACACAGAACACGATGGTGCGCCGGTCCCGGGCCAGCTCCTGGATCGAGCGGGCGACCAGGGTGTTGCGGTCCTCGATGTTGACCGCTTCCTCCAGCTCCTCCACTGGAAAGTCCCCGGAGCCGCCGATGTGCTGGAGGTCGGCGTGGGTGGCGATGCGGTAGCCGCGCAGGGTGACGAGGTAGCCGTCGCGGATCATCTCTGGGAGGCCGCGGGTGAAGACGATCTCCTCGAAGACCTCGTCGAGCCCCTTGCCGTCACCGCGCATGGTGGTGGCGGTGAAGCCGAGCAGGGTGCCGGTCCAGTCGTGGTCGAACACCCCGAGATCGCGGAGGATGCGCTGGTTGTCCTCGGCGGGAGCGTGGTGGCACTCGTCGTAGATGACCAGCCCGAAGTCGTGCTGCTGACGAAGCAGGGTGAGGCGCTCGGTGTGAAGGGAGCGCAGCGAGGCGACGATGATCTTCGCTTCAGCGGTGGCGCGGCTGCTGGCCTGCTCGATGTCGACGACCCCGGCGCCCTCCAGGGTGCGCTCCAGCTTGTCTTTCGCCTGATGGAGCAGCTCTGCACGGTGGGCGAGCACCAGGACCTTGCGCTTCGCCATGGCGGCGAGGCGAGAGAAGATGACGGTCTTGCCCGACCCGGTGGGCAGCGCAATCACCATCCGGCGGACCCCACGACGGCGAGCCTCGACGACAGCCTCGATGGCGTCCTGCTGGTACGGGCGGAGCTGGAATCGCATGGGATCTTCTATCCAGCGGACAGTTACTTGAGTCGGTCAGCCGTTGACCGTGAAGAAGCCGTTGCGATCCCGGGTGCAGGTCAGCCCGGTGTCCAGGGTGCCGACCGGGGCGCCGGGTCGGTCGATCTCGATGATCAGCCGTCCCTGAGCTGGTCCACGGACAATCTCGCCGGCTTCATCAAGCAGCAGGGCGCGGTGGCCGGGCAGGGCGAGTCCGAGGAGTCCGGGGCCGCCGGGAAGCGCGGGCGGGAAGGTGGCAAGGCAGAAGCCTCCAGCATGGGACAGCGCGCCGATGAGGGCACCCTCCAGCATGGCCTCCGACCGCCTCACCCAGTCCGCCTCCGGTACGCCACCCTCGAACACCGCGATGCGTGGGGGGACGGTGATCCCGGCCGGGTCTCCGAGGATTGAGTCGATGCCGTTGGGCAGCATCGAGGCTGTGTTGGTCTCGGACAGGGCGATGGTGCCGCCGTTGGCGAGGGTGGCGAGGATGCCGAGGGACTGGCCCTCCAGGGTGTGCAGCGGGTGCATGCAGGCGACCATGCGGCCGGGGCGAACATCCATCACCACCGCCTGACTCCAGGCCGACCAGGTCAGCAGCCCGCCGATGGCGTGTCCGGTCAGACCGTCGGGGCTCGGCAGGACGAGCTGCTGCGCAGTGGCGGGCATCGCGGCAGCTGGGCAGAAGCTGGAGGCCCCCATGATGCTGTGCTCCCACCAGATGTCTCGGCCCATCTTCCAGCCGGTGTCTCCGCCGGTGTGTGGGGCGACGACCACGAACTGGACGGAGTGCCCCTCTTCCTGGAGCGCCTGATCGAGGATCGCCTTGGTCGGTATCCTCTGACCGGGGGTGTGGA
>JBLHNG010000241.1:0-10463 GCA_047621685.1 Myxococcota bacterium
TGCCAGCAGCTTCATCGCCTCGTCTCGGGGTCCAGCCAGGGCCGTCAGCCCGCACAGCAGCATCGTCCACACAGTCCACCTCTCACAGTGAGCGGACGCTACCCAATGGGGACAGTTCCCTCACTGGCCGACCCTTGACACAGGGTTTGCCTCAGCGATGCAACCGAACCAGCACGCCGTTGTGATCGGTGATCCCACGGTCCAGGGTGGGCAGGGTGGCGATCTCGACCGCACGCCAGGGGCAGCCCGGAGCGAGGAGGACGTAGTCGATGCGGGTGCCAAACCGACTGGTCGGCTCCGGGGGAGTGCCATCGGCGGCGTCTTGAAAGCCCGCGTCGAGGAGGGTGTCGAGCAGATCGTGCCGCGGCAGCTCCCAGCATCCCTCAGCGCGCTCCGCAGTGATCTTCGCCCATTCCGCGTCGGTGTAGTCGCTGCGACGCAGGGCGTTGAGGTCCCCACACAGCACCCCACCCGCCACGCCACCGGTCTGGGCAGACAGCGCCGTCCACTGGGCCAGCCGGGTCGGCTCCAGCACATGATCGAGGTGGGTGCAGCACACCCGCAGCGCCCCTCCCGGCAGATCGATCACCGCATCCACCGCGCTGCGCGTCTCGGCATGGCCCGAGGTCTTCAGGGAGAGCGTGCGTGAGGTGGCGATGGGGTGGCGGGTGAGGATGGCGTTGCCGTTGTAGGTGGCCTCCGCCCATGTGGCCTGCCAGGTCCCGTCCAGCTGCTCCTGGAGCCACGGCACCACCGGCCCGGCGCACTCCTGGAGGCAGATCACATCGACGTCGAGGGTGGAGAGAAACGCCGTCAGCGGGCGCAGCAGGCTGCCGAGTCCGCCCTTGATGTTGAGGCTCAGCAGGGTCGGCATGGCTCACCAGCGCCAGCGAACGGTCAGCACACCGGGAGCCGACCGAACCGCAGCATCGGGCGGACGAAAGGCTGCGGCAGTCATCACCACGAGCCCACCGAGCTGGCCTGCGATCAAGAGGCTGTCGTAGATGATGAGCATTCCACGAACCGGACAGCCATGCCGGGAGTCCTCACATGGGGTGCTCGACAGCTCCTGGAAGCCGATGATGGGACCGGCAACCGGCACGAAGTGCGGAGCCAGTGCGCCCTGACGATCGGCGTAGAGACTCCAGATCACGCCATGAAGCACGGTCGTCCCTGCGGTGATTCCGGCCCCCAGGAGGAGCTGCTGTTTGCGCGTGGTCTCGGCCTCGGCGGTGTGCGGCCACAGGAGAACCCCCGCCAGGATCCATCCGATCAGTCTGTGCATGTCTGCTCCACCGTGCCCAGGGGAGCCTATCTATCGGGAGGCCGAGAGACCGGTCGATATACTCCAGGCAGCTTCAAATCAGCGAGCGAAGACATGGCAAAACTGCGCGGACGCGGCGGGAAGATGATCCTCAAGGGGCACACCCGGCAGGTCTCGACCTTCCACCGGGACGGCAACACCCTGGCCTCCGTGGACTGGCTCGGAGCCCTTCACCTGTGGACGATGTGGCAGCCAAAGTCTGTCCAGCATGTCGCCGCCCACACCGACCGCGCACAGGGGGTCCTGCTGGGGCCTGACTGGGTGGCGACCTGTGGATGGGACCGCCACGTCCGGCTGTGGAAGCGCTCGGACCTGAGTCTGATCGCAGAGACCAGCGTGCCAGCGCGGGGTCGCTGGTTTGTGCGGCTCTGGAGCCTGCGCATGTCTCAAGACGGCTCCGCAATGGAGGCGACCCTCCAGGACGGCAACCACAACAAGATCCTCCGCTTTCCGCTCAAGGACGGCATCCCGAACCTCAGCAAGAAGACCGTGCGCAAGCAGGACGCCACCACACATCACGCCTTCGGCACCATCCACGCCACGACCGATCCCACCCTTGTCCTGACCGCCAGCAACCGGAACGGCACCCCTTGCTGGAGCCTCGACCTCGGCGAGCAGGTCCAGCGATGGGTGGCATGCGAGCGCGGAGAGTGGCTGCTCCTGCACCGTCAGCTCCCCAACGCCGAGTCTCACCTGGAGGTCTTCGAGGCTGCGACCGGTCAGCTCAAGCAGCGCATCGCTCTGGCCTCAACCACCGGTGTGCATGAGCTCCTCCTGACCGCCGATCACCGCATGGTCGTCGCTGGCATCGGGACTCGGGTGCATGCCTGGGAGACCGCGACAGGGCGCTCGCTGCTTCGGGAGGACTGGCGGCACACAGACGTGGTCTCCAGCATGGCGCTGACGGCGGAGGGCACCCTGATCACCTCGGGCTGGGACCGCACCCTTCGGCTGTGGGACCTCACCGAGGTGATCGCCAGCCTGGCCGATGCCCCGACCGGAACCATCATCGACGCGCCAGAAGACGCAGAGGCCGAATCAAACGCGGAGGCCGAGGGTCCCGAAGGGATAACAGACCCCGACGCCCTCCGAGCGCAGGGCTACTATCGGGCGGCCATCGCGGCATACAAGAAGGTGCCCGTCGAGGGTTCGCCCAACAAGAAGACCGCAAAAGCGTGGCGGCTGCTCGATGTGACGTCCTGCCTGATGAAGCTCGGAGAGCCTGAAGAGGCCCGCCAGCTCCACAACAAGGCCCGGGACATCATCTCGGCGACCAACCTGCTCAACGGCTATGCCTGGGCGCTGTTTGAGGCGGGGGAGCACGAGCGGGCGGCCTTCATCAGCGAGGCCAGCCTCACCATCCCCGACAACGGCATGCGCGAGGTGTCCGCCCACGTCCTCCACACCTGGCTGAGCATCCTCGACGCCCAGGGACACACCGAGGCGCTGATCCCACCGCTGGCTTTTCGGTGGCTGACCCATCCCGAGCATCAGGACTGTGCGCCGCTGTATGCCAGGCACCGACAGGCCATCGACGCCTTCCTGGCGCGCACCCCGACGGCGGAGGAGCACCAGCGCATGGTCGCGTTTGAGGCGTGGCTGGGCGACGACTGGTCCTCCCGGGCACGTGCGGCCGAGGTCATGCTGGTGCGCGATCCCGTGCGCTGGACCCCGATCGTCCAGGGCATCCTCGAAGAAGCCCCCACATACTGGATCGTCAATCCGCTGATGAGCGCCCTCATCGCCGCAGATCTGGAGGCTGGACGGTCCACGCTTCGCGCCAGGCTCAGTCGGTGGCTCGATGACGCCATCGCCAACCGGGGCAAGGTCGCGCTGAGGGACCTCGTGCTGGGGGTGTTTGACGACGGTCCCGCTCCGGGTGTGTTCCGAAAGCTCACCAAGGCCAGGGCTTCATATTCGAGCTTTGGTGATGCCTTTGAGCACCAACTGCTCCTGCCTCCCCCACTGCATGCCCGGCTCCAGTACCTGATCGCTGCACTCGATGACAATTGCCTGAGCAGCCGCTGGGGCTACGACATCACCTACGGCGTCAGCGGGGCCACCTGGAGCACTCGGACCGCGACGCTGGTGGACACCTTCGACGACAGCTTCGCGCTGCTGCTCGACATGTTCGGCCGCGTCAACCACCGCCAGGAGTACGCAGTCGCCGGCCTCGCAGCGCTCCTCCAGCAGCACCGGAGCCGCACCCTCGCTGCCATACCGCTCGCAGGCCCGAAGTCACAGGTCTGGCTGCTCGGTGAGCTTGACGGGAAGCTGACCCCGGCGGAGAGCCGCTCGCTGATGACCATGCTGTGCACCTCCGCCAGCAAGCCGGTTCGAGCCGCCGCCGTCACCGCACTCAAGGCCGATCCCCTCTCCGCGGACGGGCTCATCCCGCTGCTGACCGCGAAGCGCAAGGCCGACCGACTGGTGGGGGTGATGGTGCTGACCCACCACAACCGCAGCCCCGATGCCGCTGCACTCACCGCCGCGCTGAAGCTTGAGAAGGACGCCGCGATCCGCACGCTGCTGGAGGCGTGGCGTGATGGGTAGCGCTACTCGACTTCTGGCATCGGCGGGGTGCAGTGGGCGACGGTGATCGGGAGACCGTCCCGGGGCTGCATCGAGAGCACCGCGTGCTTGATGGGCTGGTAGTCCGCTGGGACCGACGGGCGCAGCCGCTGAACCAGCGTGCCAATGATCAGGCGGGTCTCCATCATCGCGAAGCTCTTGCCAATGCACACCCGACCACCACCGGAGAACGGCACATACGCCCCGTTGGGGATCTCCTTGATCCGCTCGGGTGAGAACCGATCAGGGTCGAAGGTCTCGGGACTGGGGAACCAGCGGGGGTCGTGCTGGGTGACGAAGGGGCTGATCATGATCTGTGACCCCTTGGGAATCTTGTAGCCCCGAACCACCACATCCTCCGTCGGCTCCTTCATGAAGACCCACACGCTCGGCAGGATGCGCATCGACTCCTTGATGACCTGATCGAGGTAGGGCAGCTGTCCGAGGTGCTCGACGAGCAGGCGCCCGCCGCCGGTGACGGCCTGGATGTCGTCGCTGAGCCGCTGTGCGATGTCGGGGTGCCGGGCGAGCAGGTACCAGGTCCAGGTCATGGCATGGGCGGTGGTCTCGTGGCCGGCGAAGAACAGGGTCATCGCCTGATCGCGGATCTCCTTGTCGGTCAGCCCGTCGCCATCATCGGTCCGGGCGCTGACCAGCATCGACAGCAGGTCCCCATGATCCTCCCCCGATTCCCTGCGCTCGGCGATCACCCCGCGCACGATCTGCTCGATGTCTTCAATGGCCGACATCTTCCGCTTGTTCCGCTCGCTGGGCCACCAGCTGGGCACCGGGATGGGCATGTAGATGTGGTTGAGCATCTCGACGTTGAGGGTGTTCATTGCCTCAGCGACAGTGCCGGTGCCGGCGCGCACGTCGGCGTTGAACAGGGTCTTGGCGACGACCTCGAGGGTCAGCCCGACCATCGCCTCGTTGAAGTCGACCTCCTGCCCCTCCTCCCAGGCATCGACCATGCGGTTGGTGTAGTCGACCATGGTCTCGCCATAGGCGTGGATGCGCTTTCGATGGAACGCCGGCCGCATGAGGCTGTGCAGCCGCTTCCAGTTGTCGCCCTCCACGGTGAGGATGCCGTCTCCCAGGAACTTCTCCCACAGCCGACGGGCGACCGCGGGCTTGAGGAAGATCTTGGCGCGGTGGACCATCATGTCCCAGATGTCTTCGGGATGACTGACGAGGTACCAGTGCGATGGACCGACCCGAAACCGGGCGACGTCGCCATAGGCTCGGTGGAGGTAGGAGATGAACTCCAGCGGGCTCTCTTTGAAGTCCAGGGTGCTGCCCAGGAGGAAGTCCCCCCGGGGGCCTGGGGCAGTCATCGGGGCGGCGGACTCGGATGTGGATTCAGGCTTTGACATGGCTCCCCCCCAGGCGGCTGAGCCCTATACTGACATTTGTCAGCGAGATCGGCAACGCCTGTCAGAACCCGGCGATGCGATCGATCATCCACGCCACCCCGAGGGGGCCGATCACATACGCGGTCGCCGCCTGCCAGCCCCGCCGACGAAGCCAGCGTGCGGGGAGGATCATCGCCGCCACGACCAGGAGCTGAGCCAGCTCGACGCCGATGTTGAAGCCGAGCAGCGCGGGGGCCTGCTGCCCCGCCGGCAGTCCCACCCCGGCCAGCGCCCCGGCGAACCCCAGGCCATGAAGCAGCCCGAAGCCGCCCGCCAGCCGCCACGCCGGACCGGTCGGTTCTGGTCGAGTCAGCTCGACGGCCAGCAGCACCAGCGACAGCGCGATGCAGGCCTCCACCGGGGCCTGGGGCAGCGTGAGCACCCCGAGCGCGGCGGCGGCGAGGGTGATGGAGTGGGCGATGGTGAACGCAGTGATCGCGACGAGCAGCGGGCGCAGCCGATCGATCAGCACCACCAGCCCGGCGACAAACAGCAGGTGGTCCGCCCCGGTCAGCGCATGACGCAGCCCCATCGGCAGCCAGGATGCAGGGCCGGGTGTCTCCGCAGCGCTCCAGCGGGGACGGGCCGGGGTGAGGCTGTAGACCACCTGCTCCCCACCGAGTCGAGAGACGACCACCAGCGCACCGTCGGGGGCCTCGATGCTGCCGGGTCCATCCGCACCGCAGTCCCACAGCGTCTCCCGGCGCACACAGTCGATGGTGGGTCGGGTGGCAGCGGGCGCGGCCTCAGGAGGCTGCCAGCGAACGATGTACTGCCCTGCGTTCACCTCGCGGAGTGCCAGGACGCCCGGGTCGAGGCGGTGGGCATCTGCGGACAGGGCGAGCAGGAGGATCACGGCAAGACCACCCGGTAGCGCTCCCGGATCACCGCCAGCGCCGCATCCTCCGCCTCGCTCCGAGCCTCGGTCTGCCAGTCCGCAGTCAGCGCCGGGCGGGCCTCTGCCCGGGTCGCGGGCCGGGCGGGGTGGTGGGCGTCGATGAAGACGAGGTGCTCGCCGTAGTCCGACGCCACCGGCAGCCACTCCCCGGCCGGCAGCCCGAGGATCTCGCCCGCAAAGTCCGCGCCCAGCTTCTCAGCGATGTCCGCAGCATCAGCCTCCACCATCGCCCGTCCGTGCAGGAACGGATCTCCCAGCGACTCCGGCGGCGCGCCCGCCAGAAGCTGTGCCTCAGCCCGTCGGGTCGCGTCTGACAGCGAGGGGTGCCGGGTGGCATTGAGGAAGATGTGCCGGAAGGTCACCGAAGCGGGGCGGGTGTAGCGCTCGGGGTGGGCGGCGAGCAGGGCGGCGAGGTCCGCGTCGGTGGGGGTTGGCGAAGCGGTGCTGGCGAGCAGCAGGCGCATCCGGGTGATCAGCCGACGACGCAGCACCACGTCTCCCTCTGCCAGCGCCAGCGCCTGCCCTTCCCGGTACAGCAGCTCCTCCTCGATGAGCTGCTCCAGGAGCTGCGCCCGCGCCTCCTCGCCAGGTGCCTCGCCAGTCCGTCGGGAGAAGTCCGCCTCTGCAGCCTCGACCATCGACACCGTGATCTCCACGGTCCCGACATCGCTCCTCAGCAGACGATGCAGGCCGAAGATCACGATTCCCAGGAGGACGAAGTGGAGCAGCGGATCTCGCATCGGGGTGGAGGATAGCCCACAGCACCCTTGAGGTGTCAATGACCCGAGCCGCAGTGGCTGCAATGAGGTTCGTCATCGTCCGCGCCATTCTTTTTCTCCTGCACACCTCAGAGCGCCGAATGGTTCGACACACCCCATGAAGGGGTACGCGATAGGACAGCCATCCCATGGCAACACACCACCTCACCACAGACCTCCTGGAGCCAACCGAAGACCCAACGCAGTGGCGACCCCGCCTCGACGCGGTGGGCCTGCTCGCTCCGGTCTCCACGCCAGACGACGAGGCCCCCCAGGCTGCCATCGTCGCCATCCAGCGCGACATGTCTCTGCTCGACGAGGCCCGGCAGCGCGCGGCAGAGGTCACGACCATCGAGCTGCCGGATGTCGTCTGGTGGCTCGTCGGCGGGGCGCTGCTGTCGATCATCCTGTTTGCTGAGGCCCTGGTGGCGACCCTCGGCCCTGTGGCCATCCTGGGCGGGCTCGTCCTGGCCATCGGCACCGCACTGTTCACCTTCTACGATCGCAATCGGCGCAAGGCGGAAGCACACGTCCGCTACATCGTGGGCAGACTTCGTGCAGACATTGAGGTCCTGCTCACGCGCAGCTTTGTGATCCGACTGGGCGGAAACGTGCTGGTGTCCACCCCAGACCTCGACGACCTGGTCCTGATGGCTGACGCCACCGCCCTGACCGACCCGGGTGCCGAGATCACCCGGCGTATCACCAACCAGATCGCCGAGCTGCAGGATCGGGTCGAGTCGCTGATCGCTCAGCCCGGGGCCTGGCGGCGTCAAGAGCTGTCCGTGGACCTCGACACCATCCAGCGAGAGATTGACGCCCTGCCGCCGCCAGTCCCCCCCGCACAGGACGACTGAGCACCGGGACTGACACTTCATTTGATCGGTTCTCCCACTGTATGCTCTCGATGTCGACACTCTGCAGAGGATCTGATTGCCCCCCCTTCTCCCCAGACATCAGCTCTGGAGCATCAAGAAGAGCGCACGCTCCGTAGAGGTTGCGGATCAGACCGGAGCCGCTGACGAAGGCACGCTTCGGTTTGCCCTCGCCGACGGCACCTCCGCCTCTCCTCAAGCACGCGCCTGGTCCCAGATCCTCGCCCGACACGCCTGTCGGATGGGTGTCCCGCGGGACAAAGGCGATCTCATCCGCTGGCTCTCCGGTGCGCATGAGTCCTGGAAAGAGCGCTTCCAGCGATCCACGAAGCTCTGGACCCAGCCTGACCTCCCCGAGCTTGGCGCAGCGGCGCTGTGTCTCATCGAGCTGGCTGAGACGGACAGTGGCTTCCGGTGGACTGCGCTGCTCCAAGGCGATGTCTGCCTGTTTCAGATCCGGGACGGTCAGACCATTCGGCGCCTCCCGATGGAGCACTCTCAGGACTTCGGACGCAGCAAGCCCTGCTTCTTCTCCGAGCCCATCGCCCTGAACCACCAGCCCGTTCAGTTCACCGCCAGCGGCAGCACCGGCGACATCCTGGTCATGGCCAGCGAGCCCCTCGCGCGCTGGATCTATGCGCAGCTTGAGCTGGGGGCGGATCCCTGGCAGGAGCTGCTCAACCTGCCCGATGACAATGCCTTCGCCGGGCTGGTCAACCGAGAGCGGGCCGCAGACCGGATGCCGGACGACGACACCGCCCTGATGTTCATCCACACCGACGCCATCGAGGACGCCTCCATCCTCGATGCCCCGGTCCGAGCCCCGGTGATCCCACCGATCCGGCCCCCGCGTCCGCCCGAGCTGGATGCCCCGCAGGCCGCCAGTGACTTCGAGGACATCTTCGACCTGGAGCTGATCGCCGAGCCCCCCTCCCCAGATGAGGCCACCGAGCTGTCCCTCCCCAGCCCCCTCGATGCGCCGGACTACCGCGGTGATCGCGCAGATGCACTCAACGAGGTGATGCTCACCGAGGATCCCTTCACTGAAGACCCCCTCATCGAAGACGACTTCAGCGACGAGGTTCGGCCACCGATTCACATCCTGCCGACGGCATCGTCCGAGCAGCCCGACGACATCGCCCTCGATCTCCCCTTAGACGGTGACTTCTCGATCGACAGCGTCTCTCTCGACAGACTCTCTCTCGACAGACTCTCTCTCGACAGCGTCTCCCTCGACACCAGCTTCCCGCTCGACACTCCGCTCCAGCCGCTGGATCTCGACGACGAGCCCCCCTACCGGGAGCCTGCCCCCACCGAGGAATATCTCTTCGGGGATGAGCTGGACCTGTTCGCCGACAACGAGTCCATCCCGCGTCCCCGACCGACCCTGCTCGCCAGCGATCCCGGCAGCCCCCTCGCGCAGTCAGGGAGCCGGCTCTCTGCCGATGAGATTCCCTCTGACGTGTTCGCTTCGGTCGTGGGACAGCGCTTCGCCGCGGAGTCTGAAGACGAATTCGACATCCTGGAGGCTCTGGACGACATGCCAGACTCCGAGGACGAGGACGAATTCGAAGAGGCCCAGGAGATGAGCTTCTACTCTCCGGTGCCCACGGTCGATCACCGCCAGGCGCTGCCGCTGCCACCGCCACCGCCACCGGCTCGAACCGACTACCGCCCCTACGTGGTCGCAGCGCTGGCCCTGCTCATCCTCATCCTGCTGGTGGCGAACGCGATGAGCCTCTCCAGCCGGGTCTCTACCAGCCCGCTGGTTGCCCGCATCGCCCTGCGGGTGGATCACCTGGAGTCGTCTCTCTCGGCCATCGAGTCCCAGCTCACCGCCGTTCAGCACGACGCCGCACAGGGAGACAAGCGGGAGGCGGGCGCGCTGGGCGGACTCACCACCCGGGTCTCGACCCTGGAGGCCCGCCATGAGCCCGCCGGAGAGCTGCCCATCCCCGAGGGCAAGGTCACCCCGGAGCCCGTCGCAGTGGCAGCGGCGCCGGTTCGGGAGAAGCCGGCAGCGGTTCGGGAGAAGCCGGCAGCGGCAGTGGCAGCGGTTCGGAAGAAGAAGCCGGTCGCGGTGGCTGCGCCAGCCAAGAAGAAGCCGGCTGTGATCGCGGCGACCAGTCCCTCACAGATTCCGGCCAGCGCCCCGGACGCGGCCTGGATCGGCTGTCCTCGGCAGGTGTGCAGTCGCTCTGGGAGCCGCGTCACCATCCGAAGCGTCACTCCGGTGTGGGCCTCCCCTTACAGCGGTGATCGGGTCGCGGTCCTTGGTGCGGGGACCTACCCGCTGCTCTCCGAGGAGGACGTGGGCGGCTACCTCTGGGTCAAGGTCCAGCTGAAGTAGGGCACCCGTTGAGGGATCCCGCAATGGAGTGCAGCCCCCCTTGAGCGCAGCTGCCTGACCTGTTCTGCTCGCCCTTCAGGCTTCTCAGCGACTGGGCTCTCGATTCCGAAGGGTGCTCCCTCCCCGGATTCGCTGAGGGCGTTCATCAGCGGCGAGCTTCTTTTTACTGGCCACTCCACACCAGCGCTGGCCTGACCCCCGACCCGACACCAATGGCGAATCCTCGCCCTGCGACCACCGCCTCACAGGACCGTCCTGTGCATCAACGGAGCCCG
>JBLHNG010000242.1:0-10436 GCA_047621685.1 Myxococcota bacterium
GCTTGCGACGTGGGCTTCCCCATGCTCCAGCGATGCGAGAGTCACTGACAATGATGTTGCCGACCTGGACTGCTTGCCGTTGGCTGCGCAGCGACTGGGCGATGGGATGACGGCGGGTGCTCTCTCCCCGGATGGTTGAGGTTCGCCATCGTCCGCGCCATGCTTTTCCTGGCCACTCCGCTCCAACGCAGGCCTTGCGGCCCGCTTGTGGCGCTGCGCTCAAGGGGGCTGCACTCACTACACTCGCCTTCGGCTCACTACCGTTCGCCGCTCCCCTGTGACCCCCACCCCGACACCAATTTACTCACCACCCCACGCCCCTCAAAGGACCGTCCTGCACCTCACAGAACCCCGCATCCCTCACAATTCACCAAAACAGAGATAAGCAAGACACCATGAAAGACCTCGCCGCACAGCTCTCCGCCCTGCTCTCCACCGGCGGGAGCCGAAACCGCCTCACCATCTCCAGCGGCGACTTCTGGCTGGCGCTGTCCGGCGAGAAGGGCGGCCACGCGGTGACCTGTGAGGCGGTGACCAACGACCACCTCCCCAGCGGCATCAAGCTCACCGCCGAGCAGCGCCAGGCCCTCCTCACAGCCGGCTTCACCCCGATCAAGCACTCCTCCCGCGTGAGCCGGATCTACGGCCTCGACGGGGCCACCCGCCCTGCCGAGGTCGCAGAGCTCCTCACCGGACTGCTCCAGGCAACCTACGGCGTCACGGAGTGGTCCCTCACCACCGCATCCAGCAGCACCTTCGAGGCCAGCAACCCCCTGGTCATCCAGCAGATGCGCAAGCTCTCCCGCACCCGGGACCACCAGGATCGCATGGAGCTGTACCGGCGACTGCTCCGGGCGACCCTGCTCGTCCCGGTGGAGTCCGAGGGCGGCCTGAAGCCCGCGGTCATTGGCGAGCTTGTCGGCTTCGAGGTCTTCGGCGCGTTCACCGATCTGAAGTCGGTGCTGTACCACGACCCCCGGGGAGTCCCGCTGCGGGCGGTGAGCGGGCGGGAGCTGTTCCCAATGCTGGTGAACCTCCGAGCCGGCTCCCTCCGCCTCAACCCCGGCGCAGTGGTCGGCGGCGAGCTGTACCGCAACGAGCTGGAGTCAATCGCCGGGGCAGTCATGCGCGTCACTCTTCGCTGACCCAGCACATCTCGCTGACAATTGAAGACGAACCAAACGGCACCCGATGATGTCTGCAGACCCTACGCCGTCGTCTCTTTCGGAGCAGCATGCCCCTCCCCCTTGTCTTGCTCGGCCCGTCTCTTGCCGCCCCCTACCTCAAGGCACCGATCCTGTTTCCGTCCGAGCGCACCGCGGCAGACCTGGTCGCAGAGCCGGAGATCCGCCTGCTGATCTCTGAGGAGACTCCGGAGCTGCTCGGCGGACTGCGGCTCGATGAGAGCGAGATGGTGGTCGAGACCTACGCTGGCATCGCCCGGGTGACCCTCCACCAGCGGTTCATCAACCCCTACGCCGCCGCCGAGGGCGCCTACCTCCTGCCCCTGCCCGACGGCGCGATCCTCGACGCCGCGGAGATCACCTGCGGCGACGACTTCATCCAGGCTGAGGTGGTCCGGACCGGGCTCTCCGAGGGCAAGGCGGCGTCGCAATTCGCCCTCGAGGCAGACGGCCTGTTCGCCTGGGTGCTGCCGGAGGTCTGCGAAGGTGCGGTCGGGGTGACGGTCCAGTATGTGCTCGCGCTCGACAGCAAAGACGGGCGCTACACCCTCGACATTCCCCCACCGCCGCCGACCACCGACGGCCTGCCCTGGGAGTCCCGTCCAGAGCCCACCCGGAGCCTCACCGTCTACCTCGACGAGCGCATGCCCATCGCTGGCCTCGACAGCGGCAGCCACCCCCTCGATCTGAGCGCCTGCGCCCACCGCTACGGGCAGGTCGCCTCCATTGAGCCCGAGCCCGGCCAGCCAATCCACCTGTCCTGGGCGCTGTCGGGCGCCGCCGCAGTCACCTACCAGCCTGATCCCAATCAGCCCGGCTACCTCGCGATCACCATCGAGCCGGAGGTCCTCGGCAGGCTGCCAGAAGACATCCCCCGGGAGCTGCTGTTCGTGGTCGACCGCTCCTGCTCAGTCCGCGGGGCGCCCTATGCGATGGCTCAGGCCACGGTGCTGGAGACCCTCGCCACCCTCACGCCGACCGACACCTTCAACCTCTACCCGCTCGATGTCGGGGTCGCGCCGCTGTTTGAGACCCCTCGGGCAGCAGACGCTCACACCCGACAGGCCGCCGCAGCCTGGCTGGGGAAGACCACCTCAGGCGTCACCGGGAGTGCCTCTGGCCTGAGCGAGGCCCTCGCCCTGCCCCCCACCAACACCCACCGACAGCTCCTCCTGCTCACCGACGGCCACCTCGACGAGCAGGCCCTGCGTGCCATCCTCCGCGAGTCCGACGGTCCAGCCCGAATCCACCCGGTCGGCCTCGGCCCCTACGCCAACCACGCCCTCCTCCTCCAGCTCGCCGAGGAGGGTCGGGGCACCGCGATCTGGCCCGAGCCCGGCGAGACCCCGACAGCGACCGCCGCCCGACTTGCCGACACGCTGAGGGCACCTGCGCTGCGAGACGTGGTCATCGACTGGGGCGGCCTGGAGATCATCGAGCAGCTCCCCGCAGCCACACCAGACATGTCCGCCGACGCCCCCCTCCGCATCCTGGCCCGGATCGCACCCGGCCAGACTCGACCGGTCACCATCCGCATCCAGGGTCAGCTCTCCGAGACTCCGATCGCCCTGGAGCTGACCATCCCAGCCCCCGATCCCGGCAGCGAAGCCCTCGCGCCGCTGTGGGCTGATGAGAAGATCCGCGCCCTGTCCCTCCAGGGCGACCGGGATCCCCGACAGGTCCGCGAGGAGATCATCGCGGTGGCGCTGAGCCACGGCATCGCCTCCCGCTACACCGCCATCGTCGGCCCTGATGCCGTCCCGGTGACCACCACCGCTGTCCAGCCCGAGGCCATCTCGACCGCGCTGACGGCGCTGGAGTGGTCCGAGGCACCGCTGATCGCGCTGACCGCTCCGCCACCGAGACCAGTCCGACGCTCCCCACCCCGCCGGGTGAGGATGTCGACCGTCGGTATGAACCTCCCTTCTGGCGAGAGCACCGGAGACATCATCCAGCTCGTCGACGCCAAGCAGACCCAGATCGAGACCTGCTACCAGAATCGCCTCCAGGTCCGTCCCGACCTTGAGGGCAGCGTGGCCATCGAGGTCGACGTGGTCAACGGACAGATCGCCGCCCTGGCCCTGGCAGAGAACACCACCGGCGATGACCGGCTCGCGAAGTGCGCGATGCGTCGGGTCGGTGACTGGGAGTATCCAGACACCGTGACCGGCCGGATGTACCTCCCGTTTGCGCTCTCCACTGCGGACTGAGTGTCTGAAAATATGGCCGACAGCTGAGGTTTTCTCCCGCACCTGTCTGAATGCAGTCAAGTCCCTGTTCCGACGCGACCTGCCTCTGACACCACTCCGGATGCCTGCCATACTGTGCGTATGACAATGCCTATGACGTGGCTGCTGCTGTCAGCCTGCAATCCGACAGTCATCGAAGACAGCTACAACACCGACAAGCCGCCCTCGAAGCACACCGACTCCGGCATCACGGACTCCGGTGACACCGACGACACCGACGACACCGACACCGACGACACGGACACCGACGACTCCGGTGACACCGACGATCCCGACACCACTCCGCAGCTGAAGTCCGTCGACTGCAGCGACCTCCCCGCGGCACCCCTGTCCGTCGAGACCGTTCCCGGCGCCCGGGGCTACCACGGCCTCGCGTTTGACGAAGACGGCCTCATCATCGGCAGCGACAACAGCTCCCTGGTCATCTCCAATCGAGATGGCGACTGGGACATCCTCACCCCCAGCATCGGCTGGACCGAGCAGTTCGACAGCCTCCCCGACGGCGACATCGCAGTGCTCGCCACTCAGAACAGCACCATCAAGCGGATCTCTTCGAAGGGCGCCTCCTCCGAGCTGGCCACCTCGATCAGCGGATACGGCCTCACCACCGGCCCCGACGGCATGATCTACGTCGCCAACTACCAGGACATCATCCGGATCGATCCCGACACCGGTGAGAAGACCGAGCTGCTCGGCTCCGTCGCCTCGACCAGCCCCAAGGTGGTGGACTTCAGCGTCGATCACGCCACGATGTACTACGGCAGCCTCTCTGGGGGCCGGGTCTTCTCCGTCACCCTCGACGAGGACATGAACCCCACCGGCCAGCCCGAGGTCTTCGCGGTCGGGGTCGGCGGCTGGCACGACGGGATCGGGGTGGATGTCTGCGGCAACGTCTACGTCGCCGACTACAACACCACCTCGCTGTTCAAGATCACCCCCGACGGCACGGTGTCGACCTACTACGACTACTTCGGCAGCTCCTACGGCCACGGTCTCGTCTGGGGGTCGGGCAAGAGCGGCTTCCGCGAGGATGCCCTCTATGTGCCTCAGCCCTACGACAACAACAAGGTGCTGGAGCTGGTCATCGGCGTCCCCCGGCGCGGCTGGGATGGTGAAGTCCTCAACGCCCCGAAGTAGCCCTCAGCGCACGCTGTCCCCCCGCAGTGCGGCCAGGACATGGGCGACATCGGCGCTGGGGAGGTCGGCCTGCTGCAAGACGATCTCAGCAGTCGCGAGGCGATCGGTGAGGTCACGCAGTCGGGTGCCGACGGTGTCGAGCAGGGCCATCGACAGCCGCACACCCAGCCCCGGACGACGCTTGACTGCCTCCTGGAACCGAGCGCGGCTGAGGCGGTAGACCCGGGCATCGGTCACCGCGGTCACCGTCGCGGAGCGCGGTGCAGGGCGGACGAGGGTCAGCTCCCCGAGGTGCTCGCCGGCCTCGATGTCGATGAGGTGGACCCCGCCCCGGGTGACCTCGAGCGTGCCCGCGAGCACCACGAAGAAGGCGTCTCCCGGCTCTCCCTCAGCGACCAGGATCTCGCCGGCCTTCAGGGAGCGCTCTTCGAGGTAGGGCGCAAAGAGGTAGCGCTCTGCACTGGAGAGGTCGCGGAACAGGAAGACCCGGTGCATGTGGTGGGTGATGGCGTCGATGGAGGGCACGTCGCGATCCGCGCGGATCCGGGCCAGGGCGACGGTGACGTTGTCGCCATCCGATGCCGCCGCGATCAGTCGGGCCGCAGAGGCCTCCAGATCGTCGATGTCGATGAGCCCCTCGATCTGGTCGGCGGACAGGACCGCGGTGATGCCGTCGGTCGCCAGGAGGAGCACGTCGTCCTCGGCCAGGGGGATCTCAGCGATGTCCACGTCGGGGCTTCCCGAGCCGAGGATCTGGAGCAGACGCCGCTCGTCGGAGGGCTGGACCGTGCGACCGGCCGCCCGACAGGCCTGAGCGACGGTGTGATCCTCCGTGAGCTGGATCAGCCGCCCACCACGCAGCACCCAGGCCCGGCAGTTGCCGACGTGTCCGATGGTGGCCCGCCCCCCGGCAATCACCGCAGCAATCATCGCCGCCCCGACCCGACGGTGGCTGCGGCTGATCTCCATGTGCGCCCACTGGAAGCTGCTCTCCAGGAGCTGACCGATCCGGCGCTTCTGCTGGGGTCCGCCAGACTGCTGGGCGACCTCCGTGTGAAAGAACGAGGCGTTGTTGCGCAGGCAGGTCACCGCGATGTCCGCCGCAACATCCCCCACGCCCTTCCCACCCATGCCGTCAACGACCGCCAGCAGCGGCACGCCCTCCAGAAAGAGCGCGGCGTCTTCGTTGTGGCTTCGGGAGCCTGGACTGGTGAGGGTGATCGCGTCTTTGAGCTGCATCAACCTCCTGTATTGCTGCGAACTCCGTCCAGCCACTTCCCAGCGATCGGGTGCGCCATCGCCCGGGAGGCGATGCGAAATGCCGGGGTCTTCACCAGCAGACGCGCCATCTGGAGGTCGTACTCTCCGCGCCGCAGCTTGCGGACCAGCCCCGTCTCCGCCCAGATCATGCGCTGGGCCATGTCGTAGAACTTGCGGGGGTAGTCCATCTCAAACGCCAGCCGCCCGCCCATCTTTTCCTCCCAGCCCGGTGGTGCGGTGACCCGGTCGGCGACGTCATCGTAGAACTGCGTGCCCTTCATCGGGTGGGCGACACTCAGCAGGGTGACCTCGGGCTCCAGGGTGTGCAGCATGCGGAGGGTGGCGTCGATGTCCTCGCGGCGCTCGCCGGGGTAGCCGATCATCACAAACACCCCGATCTCGATGCCAGCGGCCCGCAGCAAGCGCCCGGCCCGGAGGATGTCCTTGACGGTGTCCTCCTTTCGCATCGCGTCGAGGACGTGCTGGGCACCGCTCTCTGCGGAGAGGTACATCCGGTAGCAGCCCGCCGCCGCCAGATCGGTACACATCTGCGGGGTGAGGGTCTCGGGCCGACCGATGATGTAGAACGGGGTCACCGCGTCTCTGCGGATCATCTCCACACAGAACCGGCGCACCCAGGTCTTGTTGATGGTGAACAGATCATCGGCGAACCAGATCTGGTCGGGGGCGAAGGTCTCCTTGAGGTAGAGCAGCTCGTCGACGACATCGCCAACACTGCGACGGCGGAAGGTGTCGCCGTAGACCTGCTTGGAGCACCACGTGCAGTGGTAGGGGCAGCCCCGAGAGGTCACCATGCTCATCGCCGTCTCGTTGTGGCGGGTCCGCCAGACGTCGAAGTAGTGCGCCAGATCCGCCGGCCGACGGTCAGGCCAGGGGATGGTGTCCAGCGGACGAATGAGCTTGCGGGGGGTGGTCTGCACGATCTCGCCATCCACCATGAACGCAACACCCGCGACGCCACGCAGCGCCTCAAAGTCCCACTGCCAGTGGTTGTCCGCCAGGTGGCCCAGCAGCGCGGTCAGGGTCTGCTCCCCCTCCCCGATCACCACGACCTCGACCCCGGCGGCGAAGTACTCATCGAGGTACTGCACCGGGTCGGGCCCACCTGCGATCACCCGCCGCCCCTCCGCCCGACACTGCGCGATCATCCCTGCGGCGACGGGCCGGGTGATGGTGTGGCCGTAGAAGCCGACGGCTCGGGGGTCCGTCTGCTGGATGTGGCGGAGGACATCGGGCGGACCGTCGAGGAAGGTGGAGTCGAGCCAGTCCACGCGCTCGAAGCCCGCGCGGTGCAGCCAGGCGATGAGGTACTGCATTCCCAGCGGCGGGAACGGGCGCATCAGCTCCTGCTCCCGGGGGTCGGCCGCGAGGAAGTAGGCATGGGTCAGCAGGAGGTCGAGTCGATCAGCCACAGTGACAACCTACCGCCCCAGCCCCCGCAGTCCAATGCTATGACGACTCCATGAGCACTGCGCTGGACACACTCCTCACCGCCAACCAGGACTTCTACACCGCGTTTGAGTCCATGACATACTCTCAGATGGCCACCGTCTGGGCGCAGCGACCGGAAGACTGCTGCACCCACCCCGGCTGGGACACCCTCCGTGGCTGGCGCGAGATCCGCGAGTCCTGGCGGGCGATCTTCGCGGGGACCGAATTCGTGCGCATCGAGGTGACCAAGGTGAGCGCGGAGATCCAGGGCACAGTGGGGCGGGTGGTCTGCGTGGAGAACCTCCTGTCTGTCGTCGACCGTCAGGCAGTGCACAGCCAGGTGGCCTGCACGAATCTGTTTCTGCTCACCGATGAGGGCTGGAAGCTCACCCTCCACCATGGATCTCCCATCGCCAGCCAGCCCGTGATGGCCGCCGAGGTCGATCTCGATGTTAATTAATTTTTGGATCAGCTGACATGACCCCTGAAGAGCACATCGCCGCAGCCCTCGCCGGACTGGGATTCTCCGAAGACCCTGAGATGAGTCGGACTCCCGAGCATGTCGCCGGCTTCCTCCGGGAATTCCTCCCCCAGCGTCCGCCGATCACCGCCACGCTGCCCACGCCGTCGACCGACCCGGTCCTCATCGCGGGCCTGCCGTACCACTCCCTCTGCGCCCACCACCTCCTGCCGTTCTTCGGGGAGTGCACCATCGCCTACCGCCCGTCCGGCCAGATCGTCGGTCTGGGGTGGTTTCCGCGCATCCTCCAGTGCTTCGCCCGGCGACCGCAGCTCCAAGAGCGCCTCGGGGCCTCGCTGGCAGACGTGGTCATGGCGACCCTCGCGCCCACCGCAGTCGGGGTGAAGCTCACCGCCCGGCAGATGTGTGTGGAGATGCGTGGGGCATGCAGCCCGGGACACTTCGAAGTCCGTGCCTGGCGGGGTGAGCCAGATCCCGGGCTGGAGCGACTCCTCCAGTAGCGTCTCAGCTCCTCGCAAAATCGGGTAATCTCACCATGGAGGGTGACACCGTGCGCGCGCTGATGATGACCTCACTGGTGGCCTGGGCCGCCGGCTGCTCTGAGCACAATGTCGGCAATTTCAACACCGCCCCGGCAGCCTCGATCGCCTCTCCGAAGGACGGCGCGGTGTACGCCGCGGGGGCGACCATCGAGCTGGCTGGCAAGGTCAGCGACAGCCAGGGGGTCGAGGCGCTGGTTGTGACCTGGACCAGCAGCCTCGACGGCGAGCTGGGCACCACGCCCCCCGACGCCTCGGGCCTGGTCTACCTCGGGGTCTCCAGCCTCAGCCAGGGCAGCCACGTCATCACCCTGTCGGTGGAAGACGACGGCCTGCTGTCCTCCTCTGATGCCATCACCATCGGCATCGGAGCCGGCGCCCAGGATCTCGACGGCGACGGGTTTACCTCTGAGATTGACTGCGACGACCTCGACGCAGCGGTGAACCCCGACGCCGAGGACATCGCCTGGGACGACATCGACCAGGACTGCTCCGGCTCCGACCTGCACGACTACGTGGCCCTCTCTGCGGGGGGCTGGTTCACCTGCGGGGTGACCACGCTCGACGACCTGATCTGCTGGGGCAGCGACTACTTCGGGCAGACCTCCGATGCGCCCGACGGGGTGTTCGAGGGAGTCGAGGGTGGCGGCAACCACGCCTGCGCGCTCAAGTCCACCGGCTCCGGCACCTGCTGGGGCATCGACGACAGCAGCGACGGCGACTACGGCCAGGTCACCGACGCCTCCGCCGGCCCCTACGTCGCGATCTCGGCGGGCGCAGCACACACCTGCGGGGTCGAGGGCGACGGCTCGGTCACCTGCTGGGGCTGGGACGAGTACTACCAGGCCAGCAGCATCCCCGCCGGGGACTACGAGCGCATCTCCGCCGGCAGCTTCCACACCTGCGGCGTGACCACCAAGACCGAGGTCCTCTGCTGGGGCTCCCAGGACGGCGGCTCCTATGACGCAGGGCAGGTCGACGGCGCCCCGACCGCGCGCGGCTACACCGACGTCGGCTCCGGCTACCTGCACGCCTGTGCGCTCGACAACAGCGGCGGCCTGACCTGCTGGGGGCTGTCTGATGGCACCTCTTCAGACGAGGGACAGGTCTCCGACGCCCCAACCACCAACGGCTACACTGCCCTGAGTGTGGGCCTCAACCACGCCTGCGCCCTGGATCCGTCGGGGGTGGTGGACTGCTGGGGTGACAACGTGGAGGGACAGGTCTCTGGGGCGCCGGACGAGGGCGGCTACATCGCTATCGCCGCCGGCAGCCACCACACGTGTGCGCTGGACGGCACCGGGCAGGCGGAGTGCTGGGGCGATGACTCGGCGGGGCAGTCCTCACCACCGTAGTGGGGGCCAGTGAGTGTCGGCAGTAGCCGGCCTTTAGGCGGGGTAAACTGCCGATTCGGGGAGAGGTGCGGGGACGGGGTGAGTTCTACGAAGCCGGTCAGGTGGCTGGCTCACGGACCCGCCAGTGAGTTCAGCAAGTGCCGGTCGCAGACGGGCTGATTGCTGATTCGTGGAGAGGCACGGGGACGGGCGGAGTTCAGACGAAGCCGGTCAGGTGGCTGCCTTCCCCCCTAATTTTGTTGATTGTATTGTTTTGGATCGCCAGTTCAGGAGTCTCAGTCCGCCCGGGCGCGCGCAAGGGGAGCCCGCAGTGGGCCGTGCTGGAGGGGCCGCACGCCAGATTCTCTGGCGGCCCCGGAGGCAGCAAGCGACCCGAGGCTGGTGAGGAAGGCAGTACCAGTGAGAATGGACGCCGACAGGGAGTGCAGCGCGGACCGCGGAGGGGACCCGTGGCGATCAGCGCCCAAGGACGGAGACGGGGTTGGCAGTACCGCCGGACTTCAAGGATTCGCCCATCTCTGCTTTTGATAGTGCCGACCTGTCCTGCTCGCCCTTCGGTCTTCTCAGCGTCGTGGCTCTCGATTCCGAAGGGTCCTCCCTCACCCATGGCCCGAGGTTCGCCATCGTCGGCGCCATTCTTTTTCTGGCCACTCCGCACCAACGCTGGCCTTACGGCCCGCTCATGGCGCTGCGCTCAAGGGGGGCTGCACTCTTTACGGCTCGCTACGCTCACCTCCAGTCCCCGCTCCCCCTGCTACCCCCCAGCCGGACACCAGGAG
>JBLHNG010000243.1:0-10430 GCA_047621685.1 Myxococcota bacterium
AGCCTCGGTCGCGGTCTGGAGCGCGGTGGCAGCGGACTTTTCAGCTGCGATGGCCTCATGGTGGGGGAGGGGAGAGCCCGCGACAGGAGCCACCGGCTGCTGGAGCTGATCGCGCTGGGCGGTCAGGGCGTCGAGTCGACCGCTGGCCTCGTCCTGCTTCTTCCGAGCACCGCGCCGTGCGGCGATGACCTCCTTCTCCGTCCACACCGCCTCTGCATCGCTGACGACCAGCTGCTGCTCGCCCATCAGCGCCTTCACCATCGCCGGGGTGTCGCCGGGGGGGAAGATGCGGGTGAGGAGGTCGCGGAACGGACGGGCGTTGGCCGCGACCATCGGCTGCCACGACAGCGGCACCATCACCATGCGGGCGATGTCAGGATCCTCTCCGGTGATGCCCAGCTCGCGGCTCAGGGCGGACTCGCTGCTGATGGTCCTGCGCTTGTCGGCAGTGATGAGCGCCCGGGTCATCTTCTTCTTGCGGTTCACCCCCCGCTCCACAATCAGCCCAGACTTCAGGGTCAGTCGAACCCCGGCCTTGTCGGCGCGATCGTTGATCAGCTCCGTGCGAAACCGCCCTCCGGTCCCCCGACCCAGCAGTGCGAGCAGCAGCGCCTCCAAGATGGTGCTCTTGCCGATCTCTGACGGGCCGGAGATCACGGTGGTGCCATCTGGGCTCAGCTCTGCAGCGAACCGGCGGTGGGGGCCGAGGCCGACGATCTCAATTCGGTGGATCACAAACTACTCCTGGGGTGGTTCGGCTCTATACGGTCGACTGCGGTGGTTCAATGCCTCCCGGACGGAATCTGACCGACGAATTGAACCGAGCCTACGATCCGGACTACACCTCGGGGGTACTCTTCCCGAACATCTCTCCACCAAGAAATCCCTGATGCGCTTGATTCAACAGCACTCACTCACTTTCTCCCGTGCCGGCTCCAACAAGGTGAAGGTGTTTGAGATTGACCTGTGCGAGGTTGGCACCGGGCGGTTTGTGGTGAATTACCGCTACGGTCGCCAGGGACATCCCCTCCGAGACGGCACCCGCACCCTCAGCCCGGTCGACCGCACCGAGGCCGATCAGACCCTCGCTCGCCTGCTCAATGACAAGCTGCGCAGCGGCTACCAGCTCGACTCCACCCCAGCCGGTACCCCAGCACCCGCTCCGACTGCTCCACCTGTCACACCGGCTCCATCCCAGCCACACCAGCCCAACCCGGTGTGGACCGCTCCGCCCCGTCCTACCGATGGTCCCGATGTCAGCGGCGCGACCTCCCGGGAAGAGGCCATCCTCCGCTGGCTGGACTGGCACCGCGCACCGCCTGCTGGCGCTCAGCCGAAGTGGCCCCTGCATCGGGTCGCCTGGCGGGCCGGCGAGCTGCGCCTGACTGCTGCCACTCCCCACCTCATCGCCCTGCTCAGTGGCGAGCATGGCCCGGACTACGCCATCACCTGGGCGCTGGGTCGCTGCGGCGGAGACGGTGCGGTGGCCACCCTTCGCGGGCTCGCCGCCCACAGCAGCCCCTCCGTCCAGAACATCGCCACCTCCAGCCTCTCCATGCTGCTGACCGGCACTGAGCGCGATGCATGGCGATCCGGGCTGCTCGAAGCCCTCCCCCAGCGCCTCCAGTCCGCACTCGGGACCGGTCGCATTGAGTCGATCCAGGGCGCAGTCTCCGCAGACCCGGCCAACCTGCTGACCCGCCTGTACGCCACCGGAGAGGGCGCCTTGCGCGGCACCCTGCTTGGCCTCACCGCCATCCTCAGTCCAGCCCGCGCCGACGATCTCGCCGCGCTTCGTGCTCTCCTCCAGCTCGCCGAACACCACGACGACATTGCCCTGCTCTCCGCAGTCATCAGCCGCCTGGAGTCCGGGGAGGTCGCCCTGAAGGCCACACCGCGAGACAAGCTCCTCCAGCGCCCCTGGCGGATCCTCCGGCGCCTCCGCGATGACGCTGACCCCCGCTGGCCCGAAGCTGCCGCCGCGGTGCTCCGTGTCTTCTCCGATGCCGAGCATCCCCACGCCAGCCAGCCCGGCCGGCTCGCCGACCACCTCGCAACACTGGCCGCAGCAGTCCCCCTCGGAGACGACACCATCCGCCTGCTCACCGAGGCCCGCTGTCAGGGGGTGGCCGACGCCATCTCCGCCCGCCTCGCCCCCGCCGATCCCGAGCCCGCCTTCCTCCAGTCACTGCTCGCCGCCGACCACGCTGCGGTCCGAGCCACTGGCCGCGCTGCCCTGGCCGCGGTCTCTGCCACGGTCCACGCCGCCTGGATCTCCGAGCACTACGAGTCCCTGCTGGCCCACACTGCGCTGATCGCTGCCTGCATCGGTCACCCAGACCCCACCATCCAGTCCGCGACCCGGGATCTCCTCGTGCGCTCCCCCCTCGATGCCCCGGCCCGTACCCGGATCACCCAGTCCGCACTCGTCGGCCTCATCGAGGGGGATGTGCCCGACACCACCACGAGCTTCGCCGTCCAGACCCTCTGGTTGGCCCTGCCTGCACAGCTCCGCAGCCTCCCCCAGCCAACGGTCGCCGCCCTCGTTCGCTCAGACACGGCCGCCCTCCAGGACCTCGGCGGCACCCAGCTCCTCTCGGGGTCGACTGTGCCCGACGACCTCCTCGACGTCCTCATCACCAGCGCCCATCCCGACGCCCGAGCGGCCGGAATCCGACTGCTCCAGCGGCTCTCCGATGGCCTGCTCCTCCAACACGAGGCCACCATCCTCACCCTCTGCGCAGACCCCGATCCGGTCGTCCGTCAGGGCGGTGCTGGCCTGCTGGGTCGTCTCCTCATCGGCGGCAGCGGCGCCCGAATCGCAGCAACCCTGCTGACCCCGAAGGGAGCATAGCTGTGAGCTGGTCCACCCCAGATACCCGGTCCATCTGGTCTGCCGGCATGCGCCGAAGCCCCGATGCCGTCCCCCGTCTCATCGAAGCCCTCGCCGCAGCTCCCCCCAGCCAGGAGCGCAGGCAGTACGCCCTGGCCTGGGCGCTCGGACGGTGTGGAGATCCGGCCGCGATTCGCCCGCTGCGGTCCCTGCTCAGCACCACCGGCAAGCAGACCGTCCGGCGTATCGCCACCGAGGCCATTCGGCTGCTCACCCCAGACGAAGAGCTGGATCACTTCCGGCGGCCCTACCTCCAGGCCCTCCCGCGAAACCTCACCCAGCACCTCGACAGTCCCGCGGCCTTCTCCCGGGCCCTCCAGGCGTTCGTCAAGCCGGCCCGGCGCGGTCGGGGCTCGATGGACCTCTCGATCCTCCACAGCCTCTACCTCATCGACTCCGACACCACTCGCCACGCCCTGGTCACACTCCTCAAAGACGCCCCGCTCAAGGCCGGCTGGTTCCGCCCCATCCGCTACACCTTCAAGGCCGCGGAGTATCGTGGAGATGCCGAGGTCTTCGGGCTCATCGCCCGGCGCTTCGAGGACTCCCTGGCCACCGGAGATGCCGCCGGACCGCTCATCCGTCGGGCCTGGTCCATTGGCACCCGGATCTACCTCCGCCGACGGATCTGGCGGCATCTGTCACGCCTCGGCCAGGCCGGATCGTCCGACTACGTCACCATGGCCAGCGGCCTGCTCCTGGCGTTTGACGACCAGATCCTCAACAGCATGCCTCGCACAGACGATGTCGCAGAGGCCAACCAGCCCATCGCGATCCGCCACAACCTCGACCGCTACACCGTCGCCGATGACGCCTACGCGCTGAGCCACGTCCTGTTTGGTCAGCGGCTCTCCCCTGGAAAGCCTGGGACCACCGGCTGGCGCAAGGTCGTCCGCGCCGCACGCCAGGACTGGCAGGAGAACCGCGCGCGCTCCGAGTCATACTCCGCGCTCTGGGATGCCCACCCCGCTGCTGCGCTGTCCCTCCTCCAGAGCAGCACCAGCCAGAACATACACAGCTTCGCGGCGCGCATCCTGTTCGATCACCCCAGCTTCTGCGCCAACATTCCCGAGCGCAATGCCCTGGCCCTCCTCAGCAGCCCCTACCTCGACACCGTCACGGTCGGCTTCTCCCGGATCCAGCTCGGCGAGAAGGTCTCCGAGGTGCTGCTCGATGCGGCGTTCGTCCGGCTGGCCGATCTCGTCAGCAGCCCCCACGCCTTCCACCGAGACACCGCCCTCGGCCTGATCGCTGCCCGTCCCGAGGGGCTCCTGGCCCGGCGCGACCAGCTCATCGCGCTCCTCCTCTCCAAGCACCCCGAGGTCTTCGCCCGGGTCAGCCGCCTGCTGTCGGACACCTCGCTCCCCGAGTCCGAGCAGGCCCGGATCCTCACCGCGCTCCTCTCCGCGCTCCTGTCTGACCCGCCAGACGCCGAGCGGTCCGCCGCGCTCTCCGATCTCATCGCGCACGCGCTCCCTGCAGCACTGCCCGGACTCGACCTCAGCCACATCCACCGCCTCCTCGCCAGCCACATCGAGCCGCTGGAGGCCCTCGGCGCCCGGCTGCTGGTGGAGCGCGGGGGGGAGGGGAGGCTGCCGTTCGCCACCGTGCGTGCCCTGCTCGACACCGGCAGTGTCTACGCCCGTGGTGTCGGGCTGGGTCGCATCGCAGCGATGTCCGACGACGACCTGCTCACCCACCAGCGCGCCCTCATCGGCCTGACCACCCACAGCCAACCCGATGTCCGCGCAGCCTCCCGCCCGCTCATCCGGCGCATGCTCACCCGGCCCGAGCTGGCCGATGCCCTCGCTGAGGAGCTGCTCAACCTCCTGCCCGATCAGACCGACGAAGCCATCGCCGCTTCCCTGGAGACCCTGATCACCCGGGACCTGGAGCCGGTCATCCGCGGCCTCCTCCAGAAGAGTCCCGCCGCCATTCGCGCCCGTCTCCCGGTGCTCCTCCAGGGCCTCAGCGCACCGATCTGCCGGGTCGGAATCTGGCTGCTCTCTCTCCAGCCCGACGACGTCCTGCTCGGAGAGGTCGGCCTGCTCCTGTCGCTGTGCATCAACGATCGCGCAGCGCTGCGGGTCCATGTCCGTCCGCTGCTCGCCCGCCTCGCTGAGAACCACCCGGCGTTCGCTTCGGACTTTGTCGACAAGCTCCTGGCCCGGACCACTGCACCCGAGTTCGGTGGCTCCCCCTACAACCTCCACTTCGACCCACCCACCGACGGTCGTGTCGAGCTGAGCGCCTACCGGCTCACCCGTCGTCGTCAGTCCTGGCCCGACAACGACGGCGGTCTCCTCCAGTCCGGGCGGGCCATCGTCCACACCCTCATCGGTGCCGGTCGCGACGACCAGACCACCCGCAAGCAGAACCTCGGCTTCACCTTCCGGCTCGGCGGAAAGCGGTTCACCCACTTCGAGGCCGACACCAACGGCTGGATGCGCTTCGCCGGCAAGTGGTCGGGCAGCTACAACAACGCCCGCGCTTTTGATGCCAACTCCGGGGTCGCCCTGTTTCCCTGGTGGGCCGATCTCAAGACCGCCGTCGATGGCTACGTCCGCACCTGGATCACCGGCCAGTCTGGCAGCATGCTGAGGGTGGTGGAGTGGCGGATCTGGCCCTACTACCAGATGAAGTCCAGCGAGAACATCACCCTGACCTTCCAGGTCTGCCTCCATGAAGGCAGCAACCGCATCGAGTACCGCTACGGTCCCCGGGGCGTCACCGGGAGCCCGCCCACCGCCCGTCGGGCCGCCTGTGGCATCAAGCTGGCGACCTCCGCAAAGATCGACGGCAACGTCCGCGACTTCTTCGGACTCCACGGCACCCCGCCCGGCTCTCGGGGGACGTTCCGCACCGACCTGCGCTGTGAGGGGCCGCAGGTTCACTACCCGGGCGGGGTGAACTGCGGCCTGCTGTCCACCGGCTCAGCGGGCGCCGACGACATGGAGGCCCGGTTCTCCGACATCGCCGAGACCCTCCTGATCGCCTTTCGGCAGGTCCTCCACGATCTGTCCATGGCCCGGATCCGCAACCTGCTCTCCCACCCCCTTGCGGCGATCCAGGCCCTCGGGGCGCGCATCCTGCTCGACCACACCACCCCGGTCGCCGATCTCCCGCTCGATCTGATCACCGCGCTCATCGACTCCGAGCACGACACGGTCCGCGCTGCCGGGGTCGCCCTGTTCTCCGCCCGGCCCCTCCAGCCGCTGCTCAGCCAGCCCGACACCGTCTTCGCGCTGCTCACCCACCGCCACGCCAACGTCCGCTCAGAGAGCGTGTCGCTGCTGTCCGCCTTGATCGCAATGGACCCGGCATTCGGGGCTGGCCTGCTCACCCCGCTGCTCGATCACGCCGACAGCCACCCCGTCCACGCCCCGGAGATCGCGCTCTCCATTGGCGCGATCCTCGCTCCCGTCCCCGATGCCGCCCTCGTCGGTCGCATCGACCTCATCCTCCGTGGTGTCTGCCACAGCGGCCTCGACATCCGGCAGCACCTCTACCCGATCGCCCGTCGGCTCTGTGGCGCTGATCTCGGCTTCTGCCTCACCTTCTCCGATGCGGTGCTCACTGCAGTGGCTGGTCGCACCGAGCGGGACCTCTCCCGGTTCGCCGTCGGCCTCATCGACGTCCTCGGCCAGCTCCTCGCAGCCACACCCGATGCCGATCTCGCTGACGAAGACCTCGTCTACGGCCTCGCCAGCCACGCCCACCCCGGCCTCGCCCGGGTGACGGGCCCTCTGGTCCGCCGCCTCTCCGTCTCGCTGCCCGGTACTGCCATCGCGGTCGCCATTCGGCTGCTCGCTGGCTTCGGCTTGCCCGACGACTCCCCCGCGCCCGGCCTCGTCCACTTCCAGGCCATCTTCGCCACCGTCCCCGATGCCATCCATCTCGATCACCCTGAGCTGATCGTCCAGACCCTCCGCCACGGTCGCCAGTCGCTGTTCCTCGACGCCTGGCAGAAGATGAAGGACCTCACCACCGCCCACCCCGACTGCGGGCGGACTTTCGCTGAGGCCCTCATCTCCCTGCTGCTGTGGCGCGAGAAATTCGACGGCGCCCACGAGATGCTCGCCGAGATCATCCACGACGACCTCGCCCCCTGGCTCTCCCGCATCTCCCCTGCGCTGACCTGGCGGCTGCTCAAGGCGCGCACCGTCGCCGCCCAGGAGCTTGGCGCTGAGCTGCTCGGCCGCAACTTCACCGCCACAGATATCTCGCTGAAGAAGATCGGCGAGCTGTCCGACCACGACCTCCGCACCGTCCGAGAGCGCGCCTGGGCGTACTACCAGCAGAGCATCGAGCGCCTCTCGGCAGACATCGGCTCCGGGCTGCGAATCCTGGACTCCAATTGGCTCGACTCCCGAGAGTTCGCCTTCACCTTCTTCGCGGACACCTTCGGCCCCGACGTCCTCACCGCTGCGGTGCTGGTCACCATCACCGACAGCGTGCGCCCAGATGTCCAGGCGTTCGGTCGCGGCCTGATCACCCGCGACTTCGGGGACGAAGACGGCCCGGAGTACCTGCTCAAGCTCTCCGAGCACCCAGACCCCTCCGTCGAGCTGTTCGTCACCAACTACCTCGACCGCTACGCCGCCGATCAGCCCGAGCGCCTCGCGCTGCTGGTGCCCTGGTTCAAGCGGGTGCTCTCCCGGGTCAACGCTGGCCGGCCCGCGAAGGTGAGGGTGCTGCGGTTCCTCGGCGAGCAGATGACCACCTCCCGTCAGGCCGCCGAGATCGTCGCTGAGCTGCTGATCTGGCTGTCCGCCGCCGAGCAGATCGGAGACCGCGCGACCGCCATCGAGATGATGCTCGACCTCTCCGAGCACTGCCCCGACCTCTCCCTCCCCATCTCCGTCCACCAGGCCGAGCTGAGAGCCCCCCATGCAGTTTGACTACCGCTACCTCGGAACCTCCGGCATCGAGAGCGCGCTGTCGAGCACGTCGATGCGCTTCGTGCCCGACGCCAGCCGCAAGCCGACCTTCTTTCGGGGCGAGCTGGCACAGTCCGTCGCCTTTCGAGAGGCGATCAGCGCCCTGCACAGCGTCGTCGTCTCCGACACCCGCTTCCAGCCCCGAGACACCGCCGACTACAAGGAGTGGCGCGCAAAGCAGGACACCATCGAGTGGACCACGCTCATGGATCAACACCACAGCGCCACCGCACGAGTCAGCAAGCTCACCGCGGAGCTCAGTGAGCTGGAGGCCCGCCAGCAGCAGCGAAAGGGCGGGTTCTTCAAGGCTCAGGACCGCTACTTCAAGTGGCTCTACAAGGCCAACTACAGCGCCTGGTATGTCCTCGATCCGGTCATCACCGTGCATCCTGATCAGCTCTTCTTCGAGTGCTTCAGCCAGGACGAGTCCAGCTACGGTCGGCTGGCCTGCAATTACGAGGTCTTCAAGAAGATCGACAGCTTCTCCTGCGGCACCACCAACATCGACTACTCCCAGGCCCTGTTCAACGAGCTCCAGAAGATCCGGGGATACCGCACCACCGCTTTGGAGGTCGACCCGGGGGGCTTCTCCGTCGAGACCACTGGAGAAGACGACTTCCGCGAGGTCAAGATCGACCTGCCGGACTCCTGGGTCCGCGGCTTCCTCCAGGTCAGCTCCGCGATGACCCGCAAGGGCGTCACCTTCGACCTCCACCCGATGGACATCCACAACATCTGCACCGTGCTGCGGCGTCGCAAAGAGAAGACCGGCCCCCGCTCGATGCGCTACCACCTCACCCCCGGTCAGCCCGTGCGCATCACCTTCGATCCCTGGGGCACCGAGATCGTCTGCCGTCGCTCCGTCTACACCGGCAGCACCCCCGAAGAAGTGCGGGTGTGGGGCCGTCGTCGCCTCCACCAGCTGGAGCGCCTGGTGTCGGTGGCAAAGAAGTTCACTGTCCACCTCCTCGGGCGCGGGCTGCCGTCCTTCTATGTCGCAGACCTCGGGCCGATGTCGTTCACCCTCGGCCTGTCGGGCTGGGGCAGCAACGACTGGTCCCGTTCCGGCAACTTCGATCTGCTCGCCCCTCGAATGACCGTCGACACCGACACCCGCAAGCGCGTCTTCGCCAGGCTCCGCGAGAGCTGGTTCGCGACCCCGGAGTCGATCTCTGGTGCGCTGGGGCTCGATCGCAAGGTGGTGCTCGGTGCGCTGTCGTCGTGGACCCAGGCCGGTCGGGTGATGTACGACCTGGAGAAGGGGGTGTACCGGGCACGAGAGCTGTCCCGCCTGCCGCTCCCGGTCAGCCAGCTGCGGTTCGCCAACCCCCGAGAGGCCGAGGCCTCTGCCCTGGTGGATGCTGGCGCCGTTCAGTCTTGCAGAGCCACCGCCACCCCCGATGGGGGAATCATCATCCAGGGCAAGGTGGCGAAGAACAACCGCACCTACATCGCCCAGCTGAACATCGACGGAGACGACCGGCTGGTGGATGGCACCTCCACCAGCGGCTTCTTCAAGCACAACCGTCTGCTGAAGGGGCCATGCGAGATCATGCTGGCCCTCCGCATGCACCACGCCCGCAGCACCAACCCGCACCTGTAGTTGGCCGACATGTCCCGCCGCTCCCCCAACAACCTGACCCACCCGCCGACCTCCAAGCAGGAGCTGTACGACCGCATCCGGAAATCCTCAAAGGATGAGGTCATCATCGAGGAGATGATCCGCTACGGCTTCTGGCCCAGGCAGACAGGCCTCCCGGGCCACTCAAAGTCAGAGGCCACCCGCCTCAAGGCGATCCAGGCCGAGCTGGCCACTGCCCGCGCCCAGGCTGGCAAGCTCAAGGACATCGACAAGCTGCTCAAGCAGCGCCGCACCGAGCGCATGAAGGTGTCGAGGGAGCAGCGGGCGCTGAGCCGCGAGAAGCGCATCCTGGCGGCAAAGCTGAGCGCGGAGGACTGGCGTCGTCGAAAGAAACGGGAGATCCTCCACCTCGGCGAGGGCGTCTCCGTTGGACTGTCCCGCGGTCAGGCAAACGTCGCCCGGCTCGTCGCCCAGGACCTCCCGCACTACCCCGACGCCGCTGCCCTGGCTGCGTCCATGCAGCTCACCGTCGGGCAGCTCCGCTTCCTCTCCTACAGCCGCCGGGTCTCGTCCGTCTCCCACTACAAGCGGTTCGAGATCCCCAAGAAGTCGGGCGGAGTGCGCCACATCTCTGCGCCGATGCCCCGCCTCAAGGCCGCCCAGCGCTGGATCCTCGACCACATCCTCGTCCGGGTGCCGCTGCACGTTGATGCCCACGGCTTCCGCCCCGCACACTCCATCGTCACCAACGCCGCCCCCCATGTTGGCGCAGATGTGGTGATCAACGCCGACCTCAAGGACTTCTTCCCCTCGATCAGCTACCGGCGGGTGCTCGGGATGTTTCGCGGCCTGGGCTACTCCCACGCCATCGCCACCATCCTCACCCTCCTCTGCACCGAGCCCCGGGTCACCGAGGTCGAGCTGGACGGCGCCACCTGGTTCGTCGCCCGGGGAGAGCGCTTCCTCCCTCAAGGTGCTCCGACCAGCCCGGCAGTCACCAACATCATCTGCCGTC
>JBLHNG010000244.1:0-10430 GCA_047621685.1 Myxococcota bacterium
AATCAGCCCGTCTGCGACCGGCACTTGTCGAACTTCAGGCAGGTACATCAGGCAGCCACCCGACCGACTCCGGCTGCCTCCGCCCGCCTCCGACCGGCACTTGCCGAACGTCATGGGGTACGCACGTCAGCTTCAGATCAGGAGTGAGTGGGAATTGCGACCGACACTCACCCGCGCCTCACACCGTCACACGTCCCCGCTTCCCTCACTCCAGGCAGTCCAGCCAGGGCGCATCCGCGAGGCTCGCCATTGCATCGGGGGCGAGCGTGTAGTCGGCCAGAGTGCCACCCTCCGTCGAGAGGTGGATCCCGATCATGCCGGCGGCCTGGGCGCCCTGGGTCGGCGGGTCGGCGTCGGCGAGGTGGGTGGCTTCTTCGGTGATGAAGGCGACGTGCGCGATGTCGGGCGGATCGGCCAGCAGGGCGAGGGCCTCGGTGAAGATGATCGGATCAGGCTTGGGCTGAGTCGCCTGGGAGGACAGCATGACCACCTCGAACTGATCGAGGATTGAGGGATCCGCCAGCAGGGCCTCCAGGTCGGAGCGCTCCCAGCCCGCCGGGACGTTGGTGATCACCCCCAGCGGCCAATCCCGCTTTGAGAGGGCATCGAGCAGGGCGAGGGCCTCAGGGGTGGCGGCGTGCAGTCCGTCGTCGCCTTCGGAGACCAGGGTGTCGCCGAGGTCGAAGAACAGTGCCCCGAGCGGGACGCACTCGTCGGTGTCTTCGAGCGTGTCGGTGGGGGTGTCAGTCGTGTCGTCGGAGGCCGCGGGGGTCTCCTCAGCGCCGGTGCAGGCCAGGAAGAGCAGAATCATGGCGAGAGTGTGCCATCATCGGGTCATGAGCCGCGCTGGAATTGCCACCCGATACCCCGGTCGCATCGGTCTGCTCGGGGAGCACTGCGACTGGTACGGCGGGGCGAGCCTCGCGGCTCCCCTGCCGATGGGAATCACCGTGACCGCGACCCGGAGACCGGCGGGACTCACCTGCAGTGCGGTGATGGACGGCACGCCGATTCGCGGATCCTGGCCCGGTCCGGTGGTGGATCCGGCGGGTGGTCCGCTTCGGTTCGTGCCGGCTGCGCTGGCGGTGATGTCGGAGGCTGGCATCGAGGTGCCGCCGCTGCACCTCTCCATTGACTCCGACCTGCCGACCGGTCGGGGCTTCTCCTCCTCCGCTGCGCTGTGCCTGTCGGTCTGCGATGCCATGGCCCAATCCGCCGGTCACGTCCTGCCCCCAGAGCACCTCGCGGACCTCGCGTTTGCGGTGGAGCACGATCGGCTCGGGGTGGCCTGCGGACGGCTCGATCAGCTCGCCTGTGTGGCCGGGGGGCCGGTGCTGCTGCGGTGGAGAGATGGGCGTGCCCCGCTGATCCCGGTGGTCTGCGCCCGTCCGCTGCACCTGGTCGCCGCAGCGTTCTCCGCACCCAGAGACACCCCCGGCATCCTCGCTGCACTCCACCGTCCGCTGCCGGAGGTTGCGTTGGCGCTGGGGATCTTCGCCCAGGGTGCGGAGGACGGGGCCGACGCCATCGTCCGGGGCGATCTGGTGGCGCTGGGGGCGGCGATGAATGCGGCACAGTCGGCCTATGAGACGCTGCTGGAGCCGGTGCTGCCCGAGCTTGCTGCCCCGCAGCTTCGCCAGACCTGTGCGGACCTTCGGCAGTGGGGGGCGCTGGGGGCGAAGTTCTCGGGAGCCGGGGGCGACGGCTCGGTGATCGCGCTGCTGTCGAGCACCGATGAGACCGAGGCGGTCACCGCGCGGCTTCGGGCCTCGGGGCTGGCGGCGTTCAGTCTGACCATCACGGGCTGAGCATCAACAGGGTCGGGAGCTACCGACCGCGAAGCAGCGCGCTGGCCTCCGCCTCGACATCCGGGCTCCACAGCACCATGCGGACCCGCGCCCGCCCGGTGGCGTCCAGGGTGACCTCCACCGGCGTCCCGGCGCGTCGATAGGGCGACAGCAGCGCAGCACGGCGGATCGACTCGATCTCTCCGGGGGACGTCACCCACAGCTCGACCGGGACACGGCTCTGACGGGAAGACACCCGGATGGACGAGGCATTCAGGGCGTCGTAGCGCACGATGATTGCCTCTCCCTCTGTGCCGGTCAGGGTGAGCTGGAGGAGCCCGATGTGGTGGATGGTTCCGTGGATGGTCGCAGTCTCGATGGTGTCTCCGACCCGCAGGGTCCCCGATGCGATCAGCCACAGTCCGCGGAGGTGGCCGACAAGCTTGAGGGTGACGGGCAGCGCAGCGACCCCGAGCAGGATGAGGATCACCGCACCGGGGAGGGTCAGGGTGACCCGCTCCATCAGCGCCAGGACGCGAGACAGCACCCAGAGCACCACCCCCGACAGCACGCCCAGCTCTGCAAGGTACAGCGCGCTGCGCAGGTGCGGCAGGCGACGACGCAGTCGGGCACCGAGCAGGCGGATGCCCACCAGGACCGGCAGAGCGAGCAAGAGCGGACGGAGCAGGATGCGGACGGCGGATCCGGGCTTCTCAAGGACCGGCTCAGCGGGCTCAGCGGGCTCAGCGGGCTCAGCGGGCACGGGCGGCTCGACTGCCACCTCGGGCGGGGCGTGCGCGACCGGAAGCGCCTGTTCGACCAGGGCAGTCTCTGCGACCGGAGGGGCCTCGGGGAGCGGCTCACCGTGTGCGACCGGCTCCGCCTCGACCGGTGTGGCCGGGTGAGCCGCTACAGGCTCGGCGTGGTGGTCCTCGGCAGGCTCCGCAGCGTGCGGGGCTGGCTCAGCAGGGTGAGCATCGGGGTGCGCGTCATGGGCCGGCTCACCGGAGCCACAGGCGAGCAGCAGCAGGGGGATCATTGTCCGTCCTCCAGGAGGTGGTGCTTCTTGAGGGCCTCATGGAGTGGCGAGAAGAGCGCGGGCGGAATGGAGAGCTGATCGCGGCGGTGTGGCGCAGGCACGGTCAGGCCAGCGGCGTGGAGGAAGACCTGATGGCGCACCAGCTCCGGCTCCGTCAGCCCGATGCTCACCGCCAGATCCGACACGGTCATCGGACCGAAGGTGTACAGCTGAAACAGGATCGCCCGAGACGGCCCGGGGAGCTGTCCGAAGAAGGGCAGCGCAAGCCGATGCGGACGCGCTGTGCGGACCCGGTCCCCCTCCCCCTCCAGCAGCACCGAGGCGTGGGTGTGGATGCTGAGCGCAGCCCGCAGGTTGCCGCGACTGTGGGCACGGACCTCCCGGAAGTAGCCCTCCTCCGCCGGGCGCCCCAGCAGTGTCGACAGCAGGGTCTGTTCGGGGTGCTCCAGCACCACACCGCCCAGCCGTGCCCGGGTGGCGATGATCCGCCGGAGGGTCGGCCAGTCGTGGGCCGTGAGCCGGTGGTGCCGGATGAACAGACCCTGGATCGGCCCCAGTGTATCGAGCCGGTCGAGGGCGGCATCGGAGGCGGTCACGATCCAGCGGGTCGTGTTGGCTGTGGCGATGAACTGGAGTGCTGCCTGGAGGGTCAGGAGTCCCTCCGGGGTCGGCATGACGAACCGCTCCAGGTTGTCGAGAAGGATGAGGGTCGGCTGCCGGGCCAGCTCGCTGCTGAGGACCTCCTCGGAGCCCACGCAGGACAGCTCTGCGGCGAGGGCCCCGAGCAGCCCATGGCGCCGGTCGTGGAACCCGTCGTCGGGCCGGAGGATGCGGATGTTGCGGGTCCGCAGCTGGATCATGTTGAGGATCGAGGTCCGTCCGCTGCCCCGCTCTCCGCTGATGAGCGCGGTCATCGGGGCTTCACTCTCGATGCCATGGGACAGCGAGGCGACGATCTGATCGTGCACGATGAACAGGCGGTGATCATCCACCGGCATGCCGGAGAACAGCATCGCCATCCCCGGCGGGAGCCCTTCAGGACCGGCCAGCCAGCGCCGGATGTCGGCGGAGTCGAGTCGGTGCTGACCGCTGGAGATGCGGTGGCTGATCACCACGGGGTGCTCCATGAGCCGAGCACCCCGGGACTGAACCGCGACGAAGACCCGGCTGATGCCGCGGCGGATCGTCTGGATGCCCAGCCGGACCGACTTCCGGGTGGAGGCAACCGAGGCTCTGACCCGGGCGGCGCTGAGTCGGCGGGGGTCCTGGAGATCGTCGAGGTGACGGTGGTAGCGCAGCTGCTCCTCGCTCAGCAGACGCAGCGCAGCTTTCAGCGCGGCCTCCAGCTCACCCCGGTAGTCCTCCAGACGGGCCACCGCCCGGTGCAGCGGCGCCAGATCCTCCGCAGACTCTCCGGCGTGCTGTCGGCTGGCGAGCATCAGGCCATAGGCGGCCACCTCGATGCCCTCGCTGACGAGCTGGTGCCCCGATGCGATCAGCCCGCTGGCCGGTCGCATTGCCCGGGAGAGGTCTGGGAGCATCTCGCTGATGAGTGCGCTGAGGTGCTGTCGGGGCTGGAGGATGGTGGTGCTGATCGCATCGGGGGTCTCAGCGACGGAGACCGGGCGGGCCAGCATCCGGAGCTGACCGGGGAGGCGCTCCACGAGGGTCTGGAGCGGGCCGGAGAGCTGGTTGGACTGGACGTGCTGCCGGTAGGTCGTGCTCATGCGCTGGAGGAGGAGCTGTCGGCGGACCGGGTAGATCTCCGCCAGCATCGGCTCCCAGGCCGCCGGACCGCGGTGGCCGGGCTCAAGCTCAGCCAGCCGGGGCTCCAGCGCCCTCAGCAGGTCCGCGATCTGAACGACCTGCGGCAGGAACATCGCCTGGATCGCCTCCAGCGGCTGCACGCCCCAGGTCGCGACCTCCTCGGACACCCGGTGCTGGACCGCGGCGATGAGGGCGAAGATGCGCAGGTGCTCTCCGGTGGCCTCCAGGCCGTCGCGCCACTCGGCGTCCTCCTCGATGAGGCTGGTCGTGGCGGCCTCAACGATGGGCTCGATCTGAGAGTATCGGGGACGCGCGAGGTGGCCATCGGGGGTCGCAGCGGTCTGGACTGCACCGCTCAGTGCCTCAATGCCCTCCTCCAGCGCCCGGTCCAGCTCACCGAGGATGGCCAGCCAGCGTGCCTCGGCATCTGCGAGGAGTCCGTCCGCCAGACTGCTGTCGAGGCGGCCGATGAGGATCGGCTGGAGGGACTCCAGGAGCTGGGCGTCTGCACGCCACTGCTCTCGGGAGACGGCCAGCAGCGCAGTGATCAGGCGCCCCTCCAGGGCCGTCCGAGCGACCATGCGCAGGGGAACCCGCTGGCGACGTCGGCCGCCACCGATGCGCCGGAGTCGGAGCATGCCCCGGGTGAACCGGTTGCTCTGTCGCCGACGCTGCTCCTGGGCGGGTGTGGGCGGGATGAGGTCCACCGCGGCCAGATCAGGAAGCTCCTGGATGCTCCGCAGCAGGCGTCGATACAGCGACAGCAGCTCGTCGGCCCGGTCTCCCCGGGTGATCAGCGGAGACTCCCGACCCACCAGCACCAGGAGGGCGCGGGGATCGTCGCAGGACTCCGGCACCAGGGCGCGTGCCTGAGCCTTCTCACCCGCGATGACCTGCCGGGCGTCCGCCGTGAAGTCGTCCAGCTCCTGACGCAGTGCACGGTACAGCGCACCGATTGCGTCTTCTTGTCCGGTGCCCGCCAGCGGGGCGAGCAGCTCGGCCTCGGAGCGTGCGGCGACCCGCTCAGGGGACTGGGGCTCCACCGCCTTCGCTTCAGACTCCGACTCCGCCTCAGGGATCTCCGCATCGCCTGAGCCGGCAGTCTCTCCGGCACGGGCCAGGCCGATGCCCATGGTCACCGGACCGATGAGGAGGTGGATGGCGACCAGCGCCATGCCGATCCGGGTCAGCGGCTCCGCAAGAGAGGGCAGCGCCTCGGCGGCCAGGAGGACGAGGCCGAGGGTGACGCCGGCCTGGGGGATGTAGGTCAGCCAGGCGTTCTTTTTGAGCGCCGGCGGCTCTCCCCCGAAGGTCGCACCGAGGTGGCTGGCGATGACATAGGCGATGAGTCGGGCGACAACCAGGGTCAGCGCCAGGGGCAAAAGCGCGAGGGTCGCCTGGAGGTCCACCCCGGCCCCGGCAGTCGTGAAGAAGACGACAAACACCGGCAGCGCGATGCGCTCCAGGGGCTCCAGAAGCTCGTGCTCATAGGGCGAGAAGTTGCGGACCAGGAAGCCGGCGACGATGAAGACGAGCAGCAGCTCCAGGTGCAGCAGGTGGCTCAGCTCAGCGACGACCAGGATGGTCATCAGGACGAAGACCAGCATCTGGGCGTGTATGTAGCGGACGTAGAGGATCAGCAGTCCGCCCAGCACGCCGCCGACCAGGATCGAGCTTCCAAGCTCCTGCATGACGTGGATGAGCACATGGGCATCGAGCGAGGCGCTCGGATCGAGCATTGTCCGGGCAACCGCCAGCGCGATCGCCAGCGCGACCACCACCACGAGGTCCTTCACCACCGCGATCGCCAGGAGAAGGTCCGTCAGCCGCCCTTTCGCGCGGGTCTCGTTGACCACTGCCAGCGCGATGGCCGGCGAGGTGCCGATGCCGAGGACGCCGATGATGAGCGCCACCGGGATGACAGCCTCGCTGGGCAGCCCCAGGGAGGGCCACAGCGTCTCCAGGCCCACCAGCGCGCCACCGACCATCAGCAACAGCAGCGGGATCTTCAGCAGCACCGTCGCTGCGAGGGTCTTCCAGACCCGCCGGATGGCCGCCAGGTTCAGCTCCAGACCAGCGGTGGTCGCGATCAGGCCCAGCGCCAGGGTGTTGAACACCCGCAGCTCATCGACCAGGGTGACGGTGAGGATGTTGGCGACCTGGGGGCCGAGGGCCACACCGGCGACGATGTAGCCGGTCACCTTCGGCAGGCCGAGCCGTCCGCCCAGCTCTCCGATCGTGAACGCCGCCAGGATGACAAAGCCGATCGCGGCGAGGATCAGCGGATCCGAGACGCCCATCTCTGCGGTGGAGGACAGATCGCTGAGCAGCCACATGATCGACAGTGCGGCGGCGAGGACCAGGAGTCTCTTCATGCGGACTCCCGCTCGTCGACCAGGACCAGCTCGCCGGAGTCCGCCAGCAGCCTCCGGAGGGCCGCACCCGCGCCCAGCTCGTAGGCGATGACCCCGACCAGGATCGCCGAGGAGACCGCCTGCCAGCGCGGGAGGGACAGCTCCAGGCTCAGCGCCAGGGCAACCGCCAGGATCCCCTGGCTGCGCAGTCCGCTCCCCAGTCGCTGTCGGCGGGCCGGGTGACGGAGCAGCACCATGCTCAGCCTCGGCCAGATCAGCAGGTTCACCCACCGCCCGACCACATACAGCAAGACCAGCAGCCACTCCATGCCATGCATCGGCACCCACATCGCGCCAGCAAACAGCATCAGCACGATCATCACCGGCCGCTCCAGCTGGTGGAGCTGAACGGAGAGGTCGCTGGAGTGTGGTGAGAGCAGCGAGGCGGTCAGCCCGGCAACCATGCAGACCAGCAGCGGCGAGGAGGACAGCGCCACCGCGATGCCGCTGGCGAACAGGACCACCCCGATCGTCGCCAGGAAGGTCCGCTCCTCAGAGTCGTCCCCCAGGTGGAACAGTGCGAACAGCGCCCCGCAGATCAGCCCGACGAGCCCGCTGGTCACCAGCCAGATCCAGGACGGGAGCTGGAAGATGTTGATCGCCGCGGAGAGCTGGACATGCTCAAAGTCCAGCGCCAACCCGGCAACCAGCACCGCGATGGTGTTGCCGATCAGCGCGATGGCCTGGAGCAGATCGGTGACCGGTCCACGGGCATTGAGGCTGGCGACCCCTTCAGAGAGGATCCAGGACGACACCACCATGCCCGCGCAGCCCAGCACCGCGCCAGGGACCACCAGGGCCATCCAGTTCGAGTCCACGCCGGTCACCCACAGCAGCCCGACCGCCAGTGTGGACAGGGTTGTGCACCCCAGCACCGTGTACAGCGCGGCGACCAGGAAGTTCCGGGGACGCGCTGCAGCGAGGTGGCTGCGGAGGGGCAGGCCGAGGACGAATCCCACCAGCCCCAGCAGCAGCGCCACTCCTGGTCGGAGCACCTCCAGAGCACGGGCATGGAGCACGCCGCTGACCAGGGGACCGAGCAGGAGGCCGATGATGAGGTACTCGCTGCCAGACAGCAGCAGGGCGCGTCGGAGGGTCAGCCGGTTGAGGAAGCGGCTGGCCAGGAAGCTAAAGACGACAACCAGGACCAGGGTGATTGTGGTGGGCAAACGACAAACCGTCAGGGAGGTGGGGGGGCGAGATTGACACACGCGAGGGTCAATTAGTCACACTCACCTTGCTGGTTCCGGAAGACTGCCGCACCCACATGGTCAAGCTGTCGGAGGCGATGGATGCCTGGAAGGGATCGCGGAGCTTCAGACGGCGGGCGGCGGGAGGGAGCCCGCCGCGCTGATCGTGCGCAGAAGCCGCGCCCTGGCCGAGTGCGATCGGGGGCGGGGGTAGGCGCGGCAGCCCGCGAACGTCACAGCATCCAGGGCGGGGCTTCTCGAAGGAGGAGCCCCAGCTCCGCGCGCTGCGATTCGTCGAGGATCGCATGCAGCTTTCCGAGGGCCTCGCGGGTGGCTTCGCTCCTGGTCGGGGCGGTGCTCACAGAGCTGACGGTGACGTACTCGGAGATCATCGCGCGCTTCTCACGGGCCGATCCGGTCGTCGGCGTGCTGCGGCTGCCGAAGCTGGAGGTGCAGATCACTCCGGCGTCCGACTCCACCGCCGGGCTGGATGAGGACGAGCGGCTGATGCTGACGCTGTACCAGCTCCTGGATGGATGCTCCCCGATCCTGTCGGTGGCAGTCGGCTGGACAGCAGCGCTGACCGTGGGCTGGGCAGAGCAGGTCGTCACGATCCGGGCGCTCTCAGACACCCGCGACGGGGAGACCATCTGGACGGTCGAGGATGCGAAGGGGCCGGTGGTGCTGGCGTTCGCTGGTGGGGGGCCTGTGGGCCTGCGATCGGAGTGAACCTCAGGGTTGTTCCTGCTCAAGCAGCGCGCGAAGGATGCTCACCGCTCTGACCACTCTCCAGCAACCATGCACGCCGGGTCAGCACCGCAACGAACAGCGATCCGGCGTCCTTGACGATGACAGCGGGGTCGAGGCCATTTCCCTTGAGTGTGGAAAACCGACTGACCCACTCCGGACCGGTCGAGGGTCTGCTCGGCGGAGAAGAGGAATCCGGAGTCGAGGTCGATGCCGGTGAGGTCGATGGGTTCGAGTCGCTTGGCAGCGCGTTGTGTCGCGGTAGTGATGACCTGGTGGATGTAGCCGTGTGATCGGGATGTCCCCGGGACGATATCATCGATGGAAGCAGGTGCGATGGTGGCTTCTGTGAAGCGTCATGGTTCATCCTTAAGCAGAGAAACCGTGCTCCTACCTCCTCCTTCCGCTCAAGTCAGCCGGTCAAACTGTCCGCTCCGGTGGCTGGTGCCCGTTTTCGTCTAAACTGATTCTCTGGGGCTCACAGCCCTGTGTGAGCGTGTCCTGCGCCGGGCTTTCTCCAGACAATCCTATGAGGTCTAATGCTTGCAGTTCTCCTCAGTCTGTCCGCAGATGCCGCAGGCTACACCGCCTATATCGAGGATGCCCTTGAGGGAGTGTGGCATCGGGAGGTGCCGGAAGGGATCGTCGTGGTCGGTGTCTACGGGGATGCGATCTGGGCTGACTGGAGCACCACCGAGGCGACCCGTGACTCTCGCCTCCGGCCGATGTCACAGACCCCGGGCTCAATGAATTCGGAGTGGGTCTGTCCGAAGCGCGTGACGAGAGCCACCACGCCCGCAGCAGCAGCGCCGACCGTGACCACCCCCGCCCCCAGGTCCTCCAGGTCCTCCAGGTCCTCCAAATCGTCGAGACGGGGAACCGACGCAAGCCAGGCCAGGTACCTTTACTCTCCCTCGGCCTTCTCCCTGAAACAGGGCAGCGGCTACATCTCGCAGAAGGAGCTGGTGGTGACCTCGATGGCTTATGGGATCACCGACCACTGGGACGTCCAGCTGGGCACCTTCCTGCCCACCCTGTTTATCCCCAAGGGGCAGATCGCCATCCTCGGCACCCGGCTCAGCATCTCGGCCGGCGACGGGGTTCACCTCGCTGGCGGTGTCCAGGCCACCTACGTCCTCGAAGAGGTGGGCGGGCTGGCGTTCACCACCATGACGCTCGGAGACGCCGACACTCACTTCACCGCCAATGTCGCCATGCCGTTCGCTTTGGGAGGGGGGCTGGGAGATCGCCCGATCGTGACCCTCAGCGGACTCCACCGCTACCGCGACGACCGGGCGCTGCTCACGGAGATCTGGGTGGTCCCCGCGCTCTCGGGCGTTCAGCTGGTCGTTCCCTCTGCGGCGGTGCGGTTCATCGGTGAGAAGTTCTCCGTTGATCTCGGGACCGTCTTGCTTACGGTCCAATACATCATCCCGCTGCCGTGGCTGGACTTCACCTGGCGCTTTGGATCCTGAGCACGACCTCC
>JBLHNG010000245.1:0-10394 GCA_047621685.1 Myxococcota bacterium
CCTCGACATCGCGATAGATGGCTGTCTGCGAGGAACTCATGTCTCAGCTTGGAACCCCGGGGCACCTGGGGAACATCGGTCACACCAACGTCTTCGGTCGGGAAGAGGGAAGCGGCGCCCGCAATCGCAATGAGCACATCTGCCTCATCCTCAATCCCCGTGCCGGTGCTGGATCCGCCGGGGAGAATATCGACACGCTCAAGCGCGCGGCGGACGTTGCCTTCGAGAACTGGGAGGTCCGCACCACCGAAGGCCCCGGACACGCCATCGAGCTGGCTCGGGAGGCTGCGGACAAGGACTTCCAGATCATCGCAGCAGTTGGCGGCGACGGGACCTGCCACGAAGTGGTCAACGGGCTGATCCACAAGGACCGCGCCCGAAACCGCAAGGTCGCCTTCACCGTCATCCCGTTTGGTACTGGCAGCGACCTGATGAAGTCGCTCAAGGTCCCCCGACGGCTGGCTGGCGCCCTCTGGATCGCGGCCACCGGCATGAGCCTGCCCACCGACGTCGGCAAGGCCACCGTGACCACTGCGGAGGGCCCCCTCACCCGCTACTTCATCAACGTCGCCGGGTTTGGTGCCAACGGTGAGGTCGTGCGACGGGCCAACGCCAGCAGCAAGCGCCTGGGTGGGCGGGTCACCTTCCTGAGGGCCGCAGTGGCCACCGCCGCCCGCTACCGCCCGGCACAGATCAAGCTGGCCTGGGAGGGACCGGCGGGCGAGGGCGACTGGGAGGGCCGCCTGATGAGCAGCTTCCTGGCAAACGGGGCGTACTGCGGCGGCGGGATGTGGGTCGGCAAGGGCGGCAACATGCACGACGGGTTGCTGGAGCTGAGCTTGCTCCCCCCGACGAGTAAGGCCCGTCAGGCACTCGATATGCGCCGGCTATACGACGGGAACCTGGAGAAAGCAGCCGGCGCGAAGCGGGTGCAGGTCCGCTCACTCAAAGCGACCGCTCGCCCCGGGGAGAAGGTCTTTATCGACCTCGATGGGGAGCTCAGTGGCATGTTGCCAGCCCAATTTGTGATCCTTCCGCGCGTCCTGAACGTACGAGGGGGGTGGATTCACAATCCGCTGATTAATCGAGACAAACAAGCCCGACGTTGAGAAGATACCGACGGACAGGGAATTCCCGTCAAATTCTCCTTTCGAAAGCTTGAGAATATTTTAACAAAAGCGGATTAGTCAGGGAAAAATCGAGGAAAGCCGGCTTGACATGAAAAATTAGGAAGCTATCCTCCCTGTGCACTGTGGAAACACCGTTGAAAGTTGGTAGATGTGCTGTTTGTAGCAAGCATATCAGCGCATTTCGTGCACTATCTTTTGACAATTTCCATCAATTTGTGACACCGCTCATCCCTACAGGAGACCACCATGAACAAGGCCGATCTGACCGAAGCACTTGCTGCCGAAGCGAGCATCCCCAAGGTCCGTGCTGCGCACTACATCAACATTCTCACCAAGGCCATCAGCGACTCGCTGGTTCGCGGTGAGAAGGTCACCATCTCCGACTTCGGAACCTTCACGGTCTCCCAGCGTCGCGCCTTCACGGGTCACAACCCCAAGAACGGCACCGAGATCCAGGTTCCCTCCCGCCGCATCCCCGTCTTCCGCGCGGGCAAGGGCATGAAGGAATCTCTGAACAGCTGAGCTGTTCCGGTCTGTCACTGGCAGACCCATCGATAAAACGGCCGCGCACCTGCGCGGCCGTTTGACGTTGTGCGTTTGACGTTGTGCGTTTGACGTCAAGCAAATGGAGACTACAAAGAAGAAGTCTGGTCTTACGCCAGACACCTTGGCACATCGCGTGGCCATCGCAACATGTCGAAAAGGGTACCGAATACCCACGCGACTGCCCCTGGCAGTCGCCAGGAGCAGAAATGATCGAAGAAAACGCCGCGGAGCGCCCCTCCAGCATCACGCAGTCCGCCTGCGCCCAGATGCCTTCCCGCTTCGGCGACTTCCGCATCTTCGCCTTCCAGTGCGCCACAGACGGCCAGGAATACGGTGCTGTGGTCAAAGGAGATATCGACGGCGGCATCAGCATCCCGGTTCGACTGCACAGCGAGTGCTTCACCGGTGATCTCATGGGAAGCCTCCGCTGCGACTGTCGGGACCAGCTGGAGGCTGCGCTGGCATACATCGGCAGCGCGGAGTGCGGCGCGGTCGTCTACTTGAGGCAGGAAGGCCGCGGCATCGGGCTGGTCAACAAGGTGAGAGCCTACGCGCTCCAGGACGGCGGGCTCGACACTGTGGAGGCCAACCACGCCCTCGGATTCCCCGATGATCTCCGGCAGTACAACATCGCCGCGGACATCCTCCGCGAGCTGGGGGTTGCCAGCATCCGCCTCCTCAGCAACAACCCGAGCAAGCGCGACGGACTCCGGGCTGCAGGGATCACTGTGGAGGGCTTGATCCCCCATCGGATGACCCCGAACATCCACAACGCAGGCTACCTGCAGACCAAGAAGCTCAAGAGCGGACACCTGCTGTAGTCATCCTGAGCGCCAGGTAAGAGGAATGTCAGCCCTCACGGCCCCCGAATACACCGGGTAGAGCCACGGATTCCGTCTCAGGCGTTGACATTGAAGTGATGGGGCAGCTAAAACTCGATGGTGTCGGCATCTGCCTGCCATTGATCGCCGGTCCCCGAGGTATCTTCATGAACCGCTCTTCCATTTTGCTGTTCCTGCCCTCCCTGGCACTGTTCAGTTGCCGTGATGCTACCGAGACAGGGCAGTACACCTACCCTGACCTCCACCTCTCCAGCAGCGGAACCAACATCGTTGAATTCGGCGATGCGGAGTTCAGCGAAGAAGTCTCTCGCGTCATTGTCGTGGAGAACCTCGGCGATCTCGATCTGGGCATCTCAAAGATCGCGATGCGTGACGACGGCGATCCGGTCATGCGAGACAGCTTCTACATCGAATACGCCATCGAGGACATCACCTGTGCGGACGGCTCCGTCGCGGTTGTCATCGAAGACACCGGGGACACCGACCCGAGCGGCGCTTCGGCAAAGAAGAAGACCGGAGACTCCGGTGGAGATTCCGGCGGGGACTCCGGCGGGGACTCCGGCACTGACACCGTGGGCCTCGGCAGCGTCCCCGCCAGCACCTCGACCGATCCCTTCGTGCTCCCCGGTGGCTGCAAGCTTCCGGTCGCCGTTCACTTCAAGCCGCGCAATGTGGGCAACATCTACGGCTCGATGTACGTCGAGACCTTCACCGAGGTCATCAGCGAGAACGACAACGGGAACCCGACCTACTTCAAGGATCCCCACAACTACAAGGAGATCACCCTCCTCCACGGCACCGGCCTGAAGGGCACTGGCTCGATCAAGATCACGCCCCGGTTCCATGACTTCGGGCACCTCTGGACCGGCGAGAGCACCTCCACACAGATCTTCATCAAGAATGAGGGCGATGGTGAGCTGTTCGTCAACGAGCCCACCGTCGATCCCCTCTGCGCCGACGAATTCTCGGTGGTGCTGGATTCCTTCGATGCAGACGGGGTCATTCCGGCAGAGTCCGGTACCCTGTTCGAGATCCAATACGTCCCGCTGGAGACCACGGGTTCGGTCTGCACCATCACCGTCACATCCGACGATGCGCAGAACAGCTCCCTTGACATCGACGTTCAGGGCAACCTCGGGGTCGATCCGCTGAACATCGCACCGACGGTTCAGATCCTCAGCCCGGAACTCGGCTACGAGCACACCTCTGCCGATGATATTGTGCTCCAGCTGTACATCTTCGACACGGAGCAGCCAGCCACCTCGCTGAACTGCCGGATCAAGAGCGCGGTCCTCCAGAACGCCTCCATCGCCAGCTGCACGCCGGAAGATGAGAGCGGGTACGTCACCGTTCACCTGCCAGTCGACGACCTGTGGGATGGCATGGACACCCTGCTGGTGACGGTCACTGACCAGGGTGAGCTTCAGGCCCAGGCCTCCACCACCATCCTCTGGCAGGGCATCTACTCCGATGCCGACGACGACGGCGATGGCTTCGGTGACGCAGACCTTGACGATGAGCTCGATGCCTTTGACTGTGACGACAACAACGTGAACACCTACCCGGGTGCCGCAGAGCTGTGCGACGGACTGGACAACGACTGCGACAACGCCATCGACGAGAACACCCCCTGCCGCGACGACGACGGCGACTCGGTCTCCGAGCTTGAGGGGGACTGCGACGATGCCTACGAGGCCACCTACCCGGGCGCCCCGGAGCAGGCCGACCAGCGCGACAACGACTGCGACGGTCTGGTCGATGAAGGCACCGCCAACTACGACGGTGACGGCGACGGCTACTCTCTGAACAACGGCGACTGCGACGACGACGACCCCGATCGCAGCCCGGCGGCTATCGAGTACTGCGACGGCTTCGACAACGACTGCGACTACCAGGCCGACTACGCCGACGACGAAGGCTGCGTGCCGGTCCTGTTCGACCCGATGCTGGTCGGCGGCTGTCTGCTGGAAGACCGCTCCCTGGAGCTCAACCAGAGCACCTCAGCGGAGGTCTTCGTCTACGACCCGGACTCCGATGCTCTGGCCTACTTCTGGCAGGAAGACATCGACATCCAGGCGCTCAACCACACTGCGGTCAACAGTCCCCTCTCCCCGGCGATCACCTGGACCGCCCCAGCCACCCTCCAGGGCGAGGACGCGCTGCTGTTCACGGTCTACATGACGGTGACTGACGAGTCCGACCAGCAGGCCTGGTGCTTTGATGAGGTCGCGGTCTACACCGAGCCGGTCACGGACACCAAGGACTACATCGTCAACCCCGAAGAGGAGGGTTCCGGCTGCGGCTCCGAGGCGGCGCTGTTCGCCCCGTTGTTGCCCCTGATGTTGCTCTGGCGTCGGCGTCGCGAAGACGACTGAGCGGCTGCGGTGTGAGGGCGGCGCTACAGGTTGCTCAGCGCCGCCACCGCCGCAGTGTCCGCACGAAGCGTGAGTGAACCGAGGCCGGCTGGCATAAAGCCGGCCTCTGCTGTGAGCGCGATCTCCGCCGGTGTCAGCCCGCCCTCTGCACCAAGCAGGGCCGCCGCAGGACCGATGTTGCGCTCCAGGCGCACCGCTCCAGGGACATACACCCGCCCCACAGTCCCCGCGGGAAGCGCTGCAAGGCAGGCTGAGAGACTCCGGGCGGGCTGAATATCCGGGATGTCCGTGCGACCGCTCTGACCGGCTGCAGCCGCCGCGATGCGCTGCCAGCGGTCCAGTCGGCCGCCCTGAGGCACGCTCCGAGACAGCTGCACCGGCCAGATCGCGCTGACACCCAGCTCAGTCGCCATGCGGATGACGCCATCAAACGCCGGACGCTTGAGCAGCCCCATCAGCAGCCACCGCTGAGGGAGCATGTGGGCTTCTCCCGCTCCCGACCAGCGCACCACCGCCCGTCCAGCCTCGACACCCTCAAGCACCGCCTCGCACACCCTGCCCTGCCCGTCGAACAGGGTGATGGCTTCGCCCGGGGCGATCCCGGTGACCCGGAGGATGTGGTGAGACACCCCGGCATCGAGGGAGAGGGCCTGCTCGGGGCGAGGCAGCGTTGGAGAGAGGAAGCGCCTCATTGTGCTGACTCCGCCGATGTAGACAGCGCCTGTGCGGCCAGCTCCAGGCTCACCCAGTCCTCCTCCTGGATTCGGCTGACCAGATGCATTCCCGAGAAGGCAGCCTCGACCATCGCCGCCCGGTCCGCCAGGATGCCGGCGAGCACCATCGAGCCGGAGCAGCGCTCGATGAGGTACGGGGCCAGCTTCACGAGCACCTCGGCGAAGATGTTGGCGACGACCAGGTCGTAGGTGCCCTCGACCTGCTGGAGCGGGGTGGTGTCGAAGCGAGCGGAGAGGCCGTTGCGCTCGGCGTTCTCCCGAGCAACCTTCACAGCGTCGGTGTCGGTGTCGACCCCACAGGCGGTCATGCCGAGCGCCACTGCCGCGAGGGCGAGCACCCCGGAGCCGCAGCCGACGTCCAGACAGGTCTTCCCGGGCTGGGCGAGTCGGGCGATGCCGGAGAGGCAGGCCCGGGTGGTGGGGTGGTCGCCGCTGCCAAACGCCATGCCCGGCTCGATGATGACGTCTCCGGGCTCAGCCTCCCAGGGCGGGCTGACTGCGAGGGCACTGGAGAAGACGAGGCGGGAGAAGTGCTGCCGCCAGTCGGTCGCCCAGTCGTCCTCGCTGACATTGCGCCAGGAGGGTGCTCCGCCGTGCTGCCGGGCGAGGAGGGCGACGGCGTCTGCACAGTCGGCGTCCTCAGGCCACCAGCCACGCAGCAGCACCGCCTCGGAGGGGGACGCCTCTGGTCCGGTGTCCCAGGGCTGTCGAGGGGTGGGGGCCTGCCCGGGCGGATGGTCCTCCTGAAGCCCGAGGCTGCCCAGCGCGAACAGCGCGACACTGACCACCTCCAGCCGGCTGCGATCAATGACCCAGGCGAGCTCCTGCCAGCGAGCGGACATCAGTGACCGTGGGTGCCAGCGGGCGGGGTCGGCGGAATCTCCCGGCCCTCCCGATGTGCACCGACCAGCACCCCGATCTCTTCAGGGCTGCCCGTGATCGAGACCCAGTCCGAACCGGTGACCCCGAGCAGAAACAGCGCGGGGGTGCCGTGGAGGTCGAGGGTGGTGGCATGGGAGATGTCGGAGAGCACTGCGGTCTCGGTCATCGGGTCGCTCATGCAGGTCTCAAAGGCTGCGGCGTCCATGCCGACCTGCTGGGTCAGGAACTTGAGGTCCTCAGGGGAGAGGTAGCTCTGGTTCTTGAACATCAGCGAGGACAGCTCCCAGAACCGCTCCTGGTGCCGGGCACACTCCGAGGCATGGGCTGCACCGCAGGCGTGGGGGTGCATGTCGCGCTGGACGGACTCGTTGCACAGGGGGCTGAGCGGGTAGTGCTTGAACATCAGCCGGATGTCCGGGTTGCCGTCAACCAGCTTCTTCAGCTCGGGGGCGACCTTCCCGCAGTAGGGACACTCGAAGTCCGCGAACTCAACGACGGTATAGGGAGCCGACGGGTTGCCGTAGATCGGCTCGGTGCCGTCGAGGGTCATCTTGCCGGCCGGGGCCTCGAAGATGGCGGCCAGGGCATCGCCGCTTGCACCGGTCGCGACCGCAGGGGGCGCGGTGGCGGCCTGTCCGGTGAACAGCATTGTCAGGACGAACACCAGCCCGCCCGCGCCGATCATCGCCCCGGTGGCGCGGTCAGACTCACCGAGCTTCGTGCTGCGATCCCACAGGATGCCAGCGACCAGCAGCAGGGCGTTGACGCCGTACATCGAGATGCAGAACAGGCACCACTTGCCCAGCTGCATGCTCGCCCAGGCGAGGTAGGCCGAGAACACCACCGAGATGATGCCGCCCCAGGTCAGCAGCCTGCCGCCGCGTTCGTACTCGCCAGGCTTGAGCAGGGCCATCAGGCCGACGAAGGACGCCGCCGCATAGAAGCCGCTGCCGAGGAAGGCGATGGGGATGCCAGCGAGGGTGGAGTACTTGCTGCGCACCACCGAGCCGCAGTCGAACGTGGCGTCGACCGAGCAGGCCATGTCGCCGGTCTGGGCGTGCTCGACGCCGAGGTACAGCGAGATGCCCAGGCCCATCAGCCCGGCGAGCAGGACGCCGAGGCGGGGGTTCTTTGCAAGCCCCGCGGCGCTGACCAACCAGCCGAAGCCGATGCCAGCCAGCAGGGTGCTCAGCGAGGCCCCGTCTGCGGCCAGGGCGACCCCGGGAACCAGGAAGAAGCCCAGCAGGAGCATGGGCAGAAGGGAGGATGCAAGTCGGCTCATGGTGTTCCTCTCAAATCTCAGTCGCGATTTCGAAGCGCGCGCTGGGTGTCACGGTTGTCGCTGCGCTCTTTGAGGACAGCGCGCTTGTCGTGAAGTTTCCGTCCGCGGCCCAATCCGATCTCAATTTTTACCCAGGCACCGTTGAAGTACAGGCGCAGGGGGATCATGGTCAGGCCCCGCTCCGCGACCTTCTTCTCCCACTTCTCCAGCTGCTCGCGCCTGAGGAGAAGCTTCCGGGGGCGGTTGGGCTCGTGGTTGTTGTGCGGACCGGCTTGAGCGTACGGGGCGATGTGGGCTTCCAGCAGCCACGCCTCGTTGTTCTTGAAGCGCACGTAGGCCTCGGTGACCTGACCTTTGCCGCCGCGAAGGGACTTGACCTCGCTGCCGGTCAGCGAAATCCCCGCCTCCAGGCGATCGATGATCTCGTACTCCCGTCTCGCGCGGCGGTTCTCGCTGATGTTGCGGATCACCGGGTTCTGTTTGGACATGACCGTCCCCTTATCCTGTCTGGCTCCGCTCCGGTGTCCGAGCCTCACAACAGGTGTCAGTGGATCGTAAGGATCACGAAATGGATCGGGAGAAGGGATCTCTGATGGTTTCAGTGGATCAAAATGGCGATCAAGTGGGTTGCTTGAGATGCAAAAAGGAGTACAGTGGGAGGACAGCCGATAAAGGAGGAGTGGGTGGCTCCTCCGGCTCTCCCTGGGCGTTCCAGATCATGCAGTACGAGCCCTTTCATGCTGAGCTGACCATGGACCCAAAGGGTCGGGTCATGCTCCCAGTGCAGCCCCGAATGGCGCTGCGGATGGAAGGGACCAACCAGCTGATCGCAGTCGCGAATGAAGGCAGTGATGGTGGACTGTCACTGTTTGACCAGCGAATCTACCGAGACCTGCTCGCCGAGCGCACCGCCCGAATCGATCCATTCGACCCTTACTCCCCCGAGATGCTGTTCCTCCGGTCTGTGGTCTCCACCAACCACACCCTGACCATCGACGGCAACGGCCGCGTCGTCATCCCGCCCCGCCTCCGCACCCTCGCCGGACTCGACGGACGACTGCTGATGTTCTCCATGGGGACCTGGATCGAGATCTGGAACGTCAACCGCTGGAACGAGCGCCATCCTCAGCTCGTCCGCCGCTGGCTGGACACCCGCCGCCCCTCTCCCGCCTCCAAATCCTCCGCCGAATCCGAGTCTCAGACGCCCGTCTGAGGTTCCCGCCCGGTCGCCTCCTCAACCTCTCCCACCCGCTGCTGTCCCGTGTCTTTCCACCACCGCCCGGTCCTGCTGAGTCAGGTCGTTGATCATCTTCAGGTCCGCCCCGGTCGTCGATACCTCGACGGCACGCTCGGCGGCGGCGGCCATGCTGCGGCTGTGATCGAGGCTGGCGGTACTGTGGTGGGCATCGATCGCGACCCGAACGCCCTCGCCGCGGCCACCGCCCGGCTCGACGGTGTGGAGGGATTCACCGCCCTCCGCGGACGGTTCGCGGACATGGCCCAGCTGGCCGGACACCTCGCGCCGTTTGATGGCATCCTCCTCGACCTCGGGGTCAGCTCCCCCCAGCTGGACACCCCGCAGCGTGGGTTCTCGCTTCGCCGCGACGGTCCCGTCGACATGCGCATGGACCCCGACCAGCCCCTGGACGCCGCTGGGATGATCGACGAGATGGACGAGGCGGAGCTGGTCGACATCCTCTTCCGCTATGGAGAGGAGCCCCGGGCCCGTCGGATCGCCCGGGCCATCCTGGAGGGCCGCCCCTGGAGCAGCACCGCCGCGCTGGCGGCACGGGTGGCGAGCGCATCGGGCTACCGCAACAGCCGCACCCATCCCGCGACCCGCACCTTCCAGGCCCTGCGCATGGCCGTCAACGGGGAGCTGGATCAGCTGGCGACCGGTCTGGAGGCCGCACTGTCGATGCTCAATGTCGGCGGCCGGCTGGCGATCATCAGCTTCCACTCGCTGGAAGATCGCATGGTCAAGCGGCGCTTCTTCGAGGCTGCCGGACGCGGCACTCCCCGAGACCCCTACGGCCACCCGGTCACTCCGCCGATCGGTCGGCTGGTGGTGCCCCGTGGCATCGCCGGATCCAAGCACGACGCGGACAACCCCCGATCGCGATCCGCTCGCCTTCGGGTTCTCGAATACTGCGGTCCCCCACCCCGCATAGATGCGCTGTATACAGCTGCCGGCGTCGCCGGCCAGGAGCTGAGCTGACATGGAATCGACCACCAACGAGCGGACGTGGACCCAGGACTGGGAGAACGAAGACGGCTCCCCTGTCGAGCCTTCCCAGGCACCTCTGCATGCGATGAGTCGATCCGGCATGGAGCTGAACCGGCTGAACGGGTACGGCTTCATGCTCGCGCTGTGTGCACTGTGCGCGCTCCTGTCGACCTGGTCTCGCCTCGATCTGCGCACCACCTCCCTGGAGCTTGACGAAGCTCGAAGCGCCTATTCCGCAGCCGAGTCTGAGCAGGCACGTCTGCGCCTGGAGCTGGCCAGCCTCTCCGATCCCGACTGGCTGGCGGGCGCCGCGGCGCTCCTCTCCCTTGAGAGCGGGGCAGAGGTGATTCACCTCCAGGTCCCCAACACCACCCCA
>JBLHNG010000246.1:0-10334 GCA_047621685.1 Myxococcota bacterium
GGGTAAACTGCCTTCTCGCCAACTTGGAATTCCATCGTGCCCTGTGGGTTGGAGGGGGGACGATAACGCCTGCCATCTTGGGTATTGAACTGCTGCCGACTCCGCAAGCCGGTCAGGGAACTGGTTCGCCGGCGGGATCCTCAATGGCATCGGCTGCTGAGCCCCCCTCGCAGGGCAGCTCGCGGACTTCTTTGAGGTCTCGAGAGAACGCCAGGACCATTCCGTATGGATCAACCTCGACGGTAAACTCACCTTCGCGCGAAGGAACCTCGAAGTAGCCCTCTCCGTTGACCACATCGACCAGGGCCTCGACCATGCGCTCGCCGTCCCGGTCGACAACCCGGATCGGCACATCGAAGACGCCAAACGGCACGTCGGTCTCAATGCAGCCGCGAGCAACATCGCCGGAGTCTTTGAGCAGAGAGACCTTGATGGAGGGGATGAAGGCGTTGTGGATCCAGTAGTCGAAGAAGTTTGAGAGGTCCTGGCCGGAGTTCTCCTCCAGGATGGTCTGGAACAGCTCGGTGGTGACCCGCTTGCCGCGCCTCTCTTGAGCGAGCTGGTCGATGGCGGCAAAGAAGGCCTCATCACCCAGCCGGTTGCGCAGCATCTCGGAGACGATGTAGGCGCTGTAATTTCCCCGGATGTTGCTGGGGACGTCGGTCATGGTCGGGGCGCCGGTGAGGGAGTACGAGCGGCTCTTGGCCTCGCGGTTCTTCCAGGCGGCGGAGGAGCCGGAGCCGAAGCTCATCTCCCGGGGATTCTCCAGGGCCTCCCGGCGAGCCTGCATCATGTCGGCGTAGGCGTCGAAGCCAAACGCGGCACGGATGTAGAAGAAGGCGTAGGCGTCGGCGAGGGACTCCAGGAGCCACTCATCCCGGGAGCTGGCCGGGGAGATGCTCTGTCCCCAGTACTGTCCGGCGACCTGCCGCGCGATCATCATCTGGGCGAGGTAGGGGTTGTCCCGGCTGATGCTGCCGGTGGCGGTCACCGAGGTGTTGGAGATCTGCTGGATGCCGACCATGCCGTAGTTGCCCTGCCGGAAGCCGGTGGTCATCGCGGCGAGGGGGAGGGCGGAGGGGCCCTGGTAGATGTCGACCTCTTCGAGAGGATAGTCCGGCAGGAAGCGCTCAAGGAACGCCACCACCCGGCGGACCTCCGGGGGGAACATCGGCAGGGCGTCGCCGGTGCTCGGGAACAGGTTGACGCTGATTGCGGGGAGATCCTTGGCGGCGGGCTCCTGGTAGCTGTACCAGCGACCCAGGGCCACCGACGGGCGCCGGGCGGTCTTGCCATGAGAGATCGACCACTGCCAGCCGTTTCCGTCGTCGATCCAGGCCCGCTCGGTCTCACCGGCAGAGACTGCCGAGAGGCTGCGGAGGATCGGGGTGGGGGTGCCGAGGGTGGTCCGGAACGACTCCCAGACGCTGCCCCCGGGGGAGGGGAGGATCTCGGGGAGGATGGGCTGGGGGCCGGTGGTCGGGCCGAGCGAGCGTATGATGTTGCTGCCGTCGGTTCCGGCGTTTTCGGTGATGCCGAAGTTGGCGAACTTCCAGTTGGTCTTCCACTTCAGCTTGAGGGTGATCTCCTCGCCTTCGAGCACGGGCTGGGGCAACATCACCAGGATCTCGCGGCGCTGCTCGCGCTGCTGGAAGAACTCCTGCTCGGAGAACGCGAGGTTCTCTGTGGAGGCCCCAGAAGTCGCAGACTCGGAGACATCGCCGGTTCCGCTGGTCTCGCTGGAGCCGCCGCTGAGGCTCGCACCCTCGCTGGAGGCATCGGTCGTGGTCCCGGGGTCGCTGGCTCCTGCATCGGTGGTGGCGTTGTTGTCGTTCAGCCCGCCGATGAGGCCGTCGGTGAAGCTCGAGGTGAGGCCGGCATACAGGCCGACCCGTGCCAGCTCCCGATCGCGCTCATCGGTCAGCGACAGAAGCTCCCAGGTGTTCTTGATCGAGGTGCCCGTCGGCATGCGCATCGCGACATGCTGGATGTCCGCGCCGACGGCACGGAGGGTGATCGTGGACTCGACGATGGCCTGCTGCTCCAGGCTGCGACGGAACGGACGGACCTCGACGTGGCTCTCAGCAGACACCGGCTCCATGCGGACCGGGGGCTGGTAGGGATCCGGGGCACCGAGGGGGTGGAACAGCTCGCCGCTGAACCGCATGAAGTGGCGCTCCTTCTCGCCATCGATGCCGTGGGAGAAGGCCATCGTGCGGTAGCCGGTTCCGGCGAGGTCCTGGCCGTCGCGGTAGCAGGTCAGCCAGCGGTCGTAGGCATCTCCGCCCAGGCCCGGACCGTCTCCAGCGGCCACCCGGAAGGAGGTGTCTGTGCGAAAGTCCGCGATCATACGGAGGTTATCGCCGGCCAGTCCCATCTCTTCGTGGAGCAGTCGGTCCTGGCGAATGATCGCCTTGGGGTCGAGGCCGGAGTAGGCGAGGTGGCGGGTGCGATCTGCCAGCACGTTGACCGCAGAGGCCTTCGCCAGCAGTCGCCCCCGGCTGTCGGTGACAATGAACGACTCATCGATCCCGCCCTCGGCGGTCTGCTGGAGCATGACGCCCGAGCCGACCGGCTCCAGGTCGTACAGGAGGTCGATCACCCGGGGGTCCGCCGACAGGAGCAGGCCGCGATCGACCTCAGTGACAAACGGCGCGCCCTGCTCGACGATCGGCAGCAGTCGGCTCTTGTCGATGTTGGTGTTGTTCGCCATGTGGTTGGCGAAGGTCCAGGCATCCGCGCGGCTGGGGAAGGGCATGCTCATGGTGCCCTCGCCCTGAAATATCATGCCGACGATGCGCTCGGAGACGGGTTCCTGGCCGGAGTAGACCGGGACCAGACGCCCAGAAGTGAGGTTGATCGAGCAGACGCCGTCCTGGAACGTCAGGCCCTCGTCGCCGATCTGGTAGACGGTCTCGCCCATCCAGGTCTTCCCAGCGGAGCCCCACCATGCGTTGAGGGTGGCCTGACTTGCGGGCGGGTTGCCCTGGGCAAGTGCGGAGACCGCCAGCAGCAGAGAGGCAGGGATCAGCGCGGTGCGCAGGGCGGACATGAAGGCACTCCTCGAAGGTGGGCCTGATAAACAGGGTGAGCCTGATGGACAGGATGAGCCTGATGGACAGGATGAGCCTGATGGACAGGGTGAGTCCTGAAGTGGCGGGAACATAGCCGCCTGTTCAGTGGCAACTCTGTAGATATCCGGAAAATTAGCGATGTCTGACCTATCCCGCCGATTCCCAGCAGGATCGAACCCGCTGCCGCTTTGTTACATTCCAGGCTCGTTTCTCAGGGCTTCCAGCCGATCCATCACGGTGGTTTTTACACAGAGCACCGGCCAGGTGTCCTGCTCGCAGGCGTCTCGAACCTTCAGCCAGGCCCGCTGCTCATCCCTCAGCATCCGCTTTCCGGCGTCATCGAGCACCGACCGGGCCTCCTGGTAGGCGGCATCCAGCTCACCATCGAGCGCGGCGAGCTGGGGATCGTTGCAGATGGCATGCTCGACGGCGGTGGTCGCACGGCGGCAGTCGAAGCTGGGGGAGAAGGTCACCCGCTTGCGATCCGAGGCGAAGAACCGCCACACCGTGCCCTGCTCGAAGTCCGTGACATAGACATCGCCGCTGGGGGAGGCGAGCACGTCGAGGGGGCGGCCCGAGAAGCCCGAGGCCCAGATGTCCACCGAGCCGTCTGCCGGATCCACTGCGACAAGCTGCCGACCGGCCCGGCGAAACCGGGTGATGTAGCTGCCGAACTCGGCGATAAGGAGCTTGCCGTGCAGCTCGGGGAAGGCGTCGCCGTCATAGGCGAGCATGCCGTTGGCGGAGGCGTGCGGGGTGAGCCGGACGAGGGGCGGGGTGGCGGTGAGACCGGCGGGCAGGGCGACATCGCTGCGGGCTTCGTCGCCGAAGACGTAGGGGTGGCCATAGAAGCCGCCCTCGACGATGCGGTTGACCTCCTCTGGCGCGGCTTCGACCAGCTCTGGATCGACCCCGTTGTCGGTGGCATACAGCGATCCGTCGGCAGCGAAGGCGAGGTCGAAGGGGTTGCGCAGGCCGGTGGCGTAGACGGTTGAGGTGTCGGTCGCTGGATCGTAGGCCAGGATGCTTCCGGCGGGCAGCGCCTCCGGTTCGGCGTTGGTCGCAGTGCCGATGCCGACGTAGAGCCTCCCGTCTGGGCCGAGGGTGACGCCATTGTTCTGGTGCAGTCCGGCAGCGGGCAGGTCGTCGATGAAGACCGCGACCTCCGCTGCGACCCCGTCGCCGTTCCGGTCTGCCCAGGCAGAGAGGCGGCCCCGGCTGCTGACGACCAGGGCATCGTCGTGCCACACCATGCCCAGCGGTCGGTTGAGGTTGTCTGCAAACAGCACCGGACGCCCGCTGTCGATCCGCCAGATCTTGCCGAGCGTCTGGCCGGATCTGGGGAACAGCCCGCCGTTGGTGGAGACATACAGCGCTCCACCCTCTCCCCAGGCGAGGCTGATGGGGTGGTCGAGTCCGCTGACCACCAGCTCGACGTCGACGCCGGGGTGGGTGGAGATGGTGTGCGGACTGGGGGCTGGCGGGCCGGGGGTGGGCTGGAGACGGAGCCAGGCGTAGATGTCGGCGATGGTGCTGTCGGGGACGACCTCGGCGGAGAACGCGGGCATCGGCGGTGCGCCGGCTCGGATTCGGGTGGTCATCGCCGCGACATCGGGCACCGACCCGGCGAGCTGCGGACCGACCCCGCCCTCTCCGCGCTCTCCATGGCAGGCCAGGCAGCTGTGCGTGCTCCAGGCGGCCTCCCCGGCGCCGGTGTCGGGGGTGTGGGGGACGACCTCGGGGGGAGGTGTCGGTGGGGTTGCCCCCGTGGGGGAAGCTGCTGGGGGCTCAGGGGGGGCGACGACCGGGGCGGTGGTCTCGGTGTCGGTGCAGGCCAGAAGTAGGAGCAGCATGTGGCTGACGTAATTGGTTCAGTTTTGTCTGGATCAGCAAACCCAGCCAGCGGGTCGCATCTCGGGGCGATATGGTGCCGCCGACGTTCTATCGGGAGGCGACATGCGACTGACCCCAGTGATCCTCGGCATGGTTCTGGCTGGATGTGGTGACAAGGATGAGGGCGACTCTGGCGCCTCCACCGACGACACCGACACCACGGAGACCGACGGCTGGGGCTACGCCTCCGCCGAGCCCGCCACGCTCAGCAGCGGCGAGTGCCCGGACATGTCCACCTCTGGCGGCACCACAACCTTCCTCTCCTCCGACGAGGAGCGCACGATCACCACGCTCTTCCCGGCCTCGCCGGACTCAGAGACGAAGGTCGTCTTCTTCTTCCATGGCCTCATGGACTCTTCCCATGGCTCGCCGTCGTCAGTGTTTGCCAGCAGCTTCGGCATGCAGGACATCGCCGATGAGCTCAACGCCATCATCATCCTTCCAGAGTCGAACATCTGGGAGCTGCTCGGCTTCTCGTTCTACCTCTGGGACGTCGAGGACGGCACCTTCGACAACGACGTCACCCTCTACGACGACCTCCGAACCTGCGTCTACGACCAGTTCGCGCCGAACATGGACAAGGTCTTCTCGATGGGCTTCTCCGGCGGCGGGCTGTTCACCACTGTCATCACCAGCCAGCGCGGCGACACGCTGGCCGGTGCGGTGGAGATGTCGGGCGGTGCGGACATTGAGACCGGCTTCCTCGACGGCGCGGTCGCTCCCTACAACACCCCGGCATCCTCCGTCCCGGTCTACCTGACCAGCGGCGGCGAGAATGACGTCTGGCCCAGCCCCGATCTGGTGGTGGTCGACTTCGAGAGCGGCACAGAGACCCTCGCCACAAACCTCGCCGCAGACGGCCACTTCGTCGTCCGCTGCAAGCACACCAGCGGCCACACCGTCACCAACGCTGACTACAACGCCGCCTGGGACTTCGTGGAGGCCCACGAGTACGGCCAGCCCTCTCCCTACGAGACCGACGGCATTGGCGACTGGTCGAGCTGGTGTGAGGTCGTTCAGTAGGGGTGAAGACTGCACGCGCACTCTGGATCCTCTCCCGTCCGCGGCTCGCCCCGTATGTGCTCACCCTCACCCTGGTGGGGTTCGTCTGGGCGCACTGGGATCGTGCGCTTCAGCTGCGGGGTGGTGAGGCATGGCTGCTGGTCGCGGCGAGCTGGCTGGCGCTGCACGCGGGCACGCTCTGGCTGAATGCGGCGCTGGATCGCGATGAGGGCGAGGTCCTCTATGGCCGCTCGGTTCCGCCGCCGCCGGGGGTGGCTGGCTATGGCTACGCTGCGTTGGTGGTGAGCGTGACCCTCGCTGTGCTCGCCGGACCGATCGCCGGGGCCTGTGCCGCGCTGTGTGCGGTGCTCTCGGTGCTCTACTCCCACCCATCGACCCACTGGAAGGGCCACCCGCTGGGCGGTCCGCTGGTCAACGGGCTGGGCTACGGACTGCTGTCGAGCCTCGCGGGCTGGTCGGCTGCTGGCGTGCCGGCGAATCCGCGATCAGTGGTCATCTGGCTGCTGTCGTCGCTGGGGGTGATGGGCTGCTACTTCGCTGCGCAGGCATTCCAGCGGGAGGAGGATGCCGAGCGCGGGTATCGCACCCTGGTCGTCACCCATGGTCCCGTCGCCACCCTCCAGGCCGCCCGGATCTGCCTGGGACTCGGCTTTTTTGGGGGGCTGGTTTTGTCGATTGTTGGGTGGTTTCCGCGGATCTGTCTGGTTGGGATGCCGATGTGGCTGTGGGTAGATGATTGGCTGCGGAAGTGGGCGGCGGAGCCGGATGGGGGGAGCGCGGCCCATGCGCAGACGATGGCTCGGCGGTTGCTGATGGCGGTGCTGGTTTGTCTGGCGTTGGTGCTGGGGGAGTATGTGCGGGAGAGCTTTGCTCGGGAGCCGGTTGCTGGGCTCGGGACGCATGCGGGCCATCCCTCAGACCGTCCGCGATTGCCGCCGCGGGAGCTGATTGAGTGGGAGAAGGCCTCTGGGAAGGAGCTGCTGGAGTGAGCTGCATGAGCGCTCGGCGCTGGGTGGTTCAGGACGGTCCTTTGAGGGTGCGGACGGTGGCCGCAGGGCGGGGATTCGCCATTGGTGTCCGGGCGGGGGTCGCTGGGCGGGTAGTACAGGGGGGCGACCGCAAGGCGGGCACTCCCGGAGGTGAGCCGGCTCCGGCGGCGAAACGTAGTGAGTGCAGCCCCCTCGAACGAGCCCCATGAGCAGCCCGAAGGGCGCGCAGTGGAGCGAAGTGGCCAGAAAAAAGCATGGCGCCGACGATGGCGAACCTCAGCTCACACGGGGAGGGAGAACCCTTCGGTATCGAGAGCCACGACCCTGCGAAGCCAGAGGCGAGCAGTGCAGGTCGGCAACATCGAAAGCAGAGATGGGCGAATCGGTGGAGCATGGAAGAGGCAGCGTTGGAGGAACCTCCTCACTCCAACAACTCGCGAATCGTGGGCTTTGATATTGCCTACCCTGTACTGCTTGCCTCCGACTTCGCAGCGACTGGGCGATGGATTCCGAAGGGTGCTCTCTTCCCTGTGAGCTGAGGGTGTTCAACGTCGGTGCCCTCCTTTTTCTGGCCACTTCGCCCCACTGCGCGCCTGTCGTGAGTGCCCGCTCCAGCGGCTCTGGGCTGCTCATGGGGCTCGTTCGAGGGGGCTGCACTTCCTGCGTTCGCCGCTTTACAGCGACTTCTCTCCGGGAGTACCCGCCTTGCGGCCGCTCCCCTGTACTACCCGCCCAGCGGCCCCACCCGGACACCCGCGACTCATCACCCCAGTGCCTGCTCAAAGTCCTCCAACAAATCGCCTGTGTCCTCCAGCCCCACACTCACCCGAATCAGCGCATCCGAGATCCCCGCAGCCGCCCGCTCCTCAGGCGTCATGCCGAGGTGGGTGGAGGTCGCAGGGCGCACAATGAGACTCTCAACCCCGCCAAGACTCGGAGCATGAATCGGCAGCGTCAGCCGCTCAATCAGCCGATCCGCGAGGCTGGGATCCACCAGCGTAAACGCGATCATGCCGCCAAACCCCGAGAACAACTCGGCGGCGACCTCGTGACCGGGAGAGCCGGGCAGGCCCGGGTAGTGGACCCGGGCCACCGCCGGATGCGCGGCCAGGAACGTCGCCAGGGCCATCGCGCTTGCGTTGTGCTGTCGGACCCGCAGTCCGAGGGTCTTCATCCCGCGCTCCAGCAGGAAGCACGAGTTGGGATCGAGGCTGCCGCCGAGGTGGTTGAGCAGGTGACGCGCCGCCTCGACCCGCTCCGGTGAACCGGCGATGACCCCGGCGACGATGTCGCTGTGGCCGTTGAGGTACTTGGTCGCGGAGTGAACGATCAGATCAAAGCCAACCTTCGCGGGCTGGAAGTTGACGGGTGAGGGGAAGGTGTTGTCGATGATCGTGACCAGCCCGTGCGCCCGGGCAAACGCCACCACCTCGACCAGCCGCCCCACGCTCAGCAGCGGATTGGCGATGGACTCGACGTAGAACACCCGGGTCTCGTCACGAAGCGCTGCAGCCCAGGTCTCCGGGGAGCCGGCATCCACAAAGTCACAGGCGATGCCCATGCGCGGTGCGTCCTGGGTGAGGAAGGTCGCGGTGCCGCCGTAGACCGTCGACTGCACCAGGGCGTGCTCCCCAGCCGCGAGGTTGCTCAGCAGCGCCGCCGAGATCGCCGCCATGCCGCTGGCGGTGACCAGCGCCGCTCCGGTGCCCTCGATCGCTGCGAGCTTCTCCGCCAGCGCGGTCTGGTTGGGGGTGTTGTTCAGGCGGATATACCGCAGCGCGCCGTACTCAGTCTCCCCGGTCAGCGCGTAGGTCGCGGACTGGAAGATCGGGTTGACGACGGCGCCGCAGATGTTCTGCTGGCCGGCATGGATGAGCAGGGTGTCGAGCTTTGGCATGGAGGCAGCGTATCGCCATGTGGTCTGCTGGTGGCATGAAGACAATCGTTGCGATGGGCGGTGGCGGGTTCAGCATGGAGCCCGACAACCCGCTGCTGGACACCTGGCTGCTGTCTCTGACCGGGGCGACCACCCCGGGTGTCTGCTTCCTGCCGACCGCGAGCGGAGATTCAGAGACCTACATTGAGAAGTTCCATAAAGCCTTCTCCGCGCTTCCCTGCACCCCGCGTCACCTGTCGCTGTTCCGACGACAGGACACCAACCTTCGCGAAGTTGTGCTCAGCCAGGACCTCATCTACGTCGGGGGCGGGAACACCGCGAACATGCTGGCGGTGTGGCGGGTCCATGGCCTGGACGTGGTGCTGCGTGAGGCGTGGGAGGCCGGGGTGGTGCTCGCCGGGCTGAGCGCCGGATCGCTGTGCTGGTTCGAGGCGGGGGTGACCGACTCGTTCGGTGAGGCCCTCGCGCCCCTGGCCGACGGCCTCGGCCTCCTCCCCGGAAGCCACTGCCCCCACTACGACGGCGAGGCCCTCCGGCGCCCCCGATATCGAGAGCTGGTCCGCTCCGGCGCCCTCCCGCCCGGACTCGCCGCAGACGACGGTGTGGCGCTGCGGTTCTCAGGGACGACGCTGGCTGAGGTGGTCTCCTCCCGTCCCGACACCGCCGGCTGGCGGGTCTCCCCTGACGGTGAGGAGGCCATCCCCGCCCGCTACCTCGGCTGAGGTCGCCGTCAGCATCGCCAGCATGATCGCATTGCCGATGCCGCCGCCAGTGAGGTGCCACTGCCCGCCATGCAGCGGGACCGGGAGGCCGAACAGGGTCGCGGTGCGGACCAGGGCGCGGTAATGCGCGGCTTCTCCGTGCAGTCGGGCAGCCGCAATGCCGAAGCCGGTCGCAGAGACCCCGATGCCGAACAGCACCGGCCCGGAGTCGATGTCGCCCCGCCCCCGCACACCCACCGGGTACTCCCGGATCCCCCCGAAGCCGAGGAAGCTGCGGTGGTTCAGCGAGGCGGTCAGCGCCGCAGAGAGATCAGGGTCCGCAGGCTCCAGGAAGAACGCCGAGAACGCGGTGCCCGACCCACGCGGCTGGTCTGCGGGTGCCCCGGAGGTTGTTGAGAGACGCTGGTAGAGCATCCCGGTCTCGGGATCGACCGATGCCGCCGCATAGCGCACCATCCAGTTCGCCAGCTCCGGGGGCGGATCGTAGAGTGCGAGGGAGCCAGCGACAGTGGCGAGGTCCGCGGGGTAGACCTCGCCGGGGTAGGTCTGATAGCGGTGGATCGGCTCGGAGAGTCCGGCGGCGAGCCAGGACCGAAGCTGATCGTGGGGCTCGGCGTAGGCATCGTCGATGCGCCGGTAGCGGGCCAGCGCGAAGTTGAGGTAGCCGAGGTAGGCGTGCCCGGTGTCGGCCGCCGTCGGCGGACCTCCCCACCGGTCGCTGCCAAACGCGGTCGCC
>JBLHNG010000247.1:0-10333 GCA_047621685.1 Myxococcota bacterium
CTAATAGGTAAGTTTAAATCAATACAGTTTTTCAGTTGACGTTCATGTGTCAGGTTTGGACCGCGGTGCTGAGGCAGCTTGTGGCAGGGATGGAGATGTGTGCTTAGAATTGACCTCTACGCGTGAATCTGCTGACAAGCTCCCTGGCGATAATGACCAGCCCAAGGTGCTTCTGGTGTCTCTGATTCCGTTTATACTCACAGTCACAGGGTGCAGTAAGGATCAAGCTGGACTCTGCACAGACGAGGACGATCCATGTGCGGACCTCGACACCACCCCCGATGACACCACCCCCGATGAGCCAACCTCGGTGTGGTTCCTCGACGAGGACGGGATGGCTATGGCTCTCTGACCGAGTCGGTGACCGCTGCTCAGCCGCCGGAGGGCGCGGTGGAGAACAGCAGCGACCTGCGCTGAGGATGGGTGCGGGTAGCCGCTCACGGTGCCTCTGTGGCGACCTCCACATTGTCGATCGCCACCCCCCCGCTTGTTGGCATCCCAGCCGCCGATCATCCAGCGGACGGAGACACATCGCTGGGCGCGGAGACCGTGACGATCTGGGAGACCACGACGCTGGCCTTCCCCGACGTCCCGACCATCACCTCCAACGACCCTGACGAGCCCATTCTCACCGTCGACCTGTCCTGCGATGTGCTCACCGATGACGATGGTGACGGCTACGAGGTCGCCGATGTCGGCGGAACGGACTGCGACGACACCAACGCTGGCAGTGAGGAGGTGTTCAACGCCGCAGACGACAACTTCGACGGCGACGTCGACGGCTATGACGCACTCGGAGGCACCGACATCGATGCCGGTGCCCTGTTCATGAGCCTCCAGCTCCCCTGACCGCTGCGCTACAGTCACTTCGGTGACCATCGACCACAACGCCTGGCTCAGCCAGCCCCTTCGCATCCGGGATCGCATCGGTGCGCTGGTGGTGGGGGTCGGGCTGCTGATGCCGGTCTACAACATCACCGCCCGGATCGCGGCCAGCGGAGACTCCCCTCCCCGGACGCTGCCGGTGTTCATCGACGATCTCATCGGCCTGCACCCCTGGTCGATGCTGATCTACGGCGGACTCTACCTACAGGCCTTCGCCCCGCTGATGCTGATGCAGGATCGTCGGGTCCTGGTCCGGTCGGCGCTGGCGTACACCGCGCTGGTGCTCAGCGGGGTGCCGCTGTGGCTGCTGTGGCCGGTGACGGTTCCCCGATCACCGGTGCCGGTGGAGGACCTGTTCACCTGGGGGCTGGCCCTGATGCGCTGGCTCGATCCGCCGACCAACTGCTTTCCCTCCATGCACGTCGCGGAGTCGTTCCTGGCGGCCCTGGTGATCCGGCGGCTGGATCGGGTGCTGGGACAGGCGATGCTGGTCAGCGCGGTGCTCATCTGGTGGTCGACCATGGCGCTGGCACAGCACTGGTTTGTAGACGGACTCGCCGGACTCCTGATCGCGGTGGCAGTGGACCACCTCGCCTTTGGCCGCCGACCGCTGCCCGCTTCGGCGCTGCAGTGCGCGCCCCGATCCCGGATGGTGTGGGCGCTGGGGATCTACCTGCTGATGTTCCTCGCCATGGCCCTGCCCTGGTGGACCGGCTGGCTCACCCCCGCGGACATCGCCCGGGAGTGGTGAGCGGCTGACTCGGCAGACTTCCCGGTCATCGCGATCTTCAAGAAGCAGCAGACCGGCCAGCTCCTCCCGCAGTGCTCCACCCACCATCTGGTCGATCCCGAGGATGCGACCCGCTAGCACCAGTCGAGCCGGATACTGTCCGGCTCGGTGACGGGTGCCGACCTGCACATCGGGCGTCGGGAGGTCTCAGGCCTCCGGGCAGAAGTCGCCGGAGGGTGGGGGTATGCCCACGGAACCGCGATCTATGAGTCACCCGGCGGTGACTACCTCTGTCTGGGACTGGCCAACCACAGCGACCTCGGAGCAGAGGGAGAATCCGCGGTGGTGCTGATCAACCTGGATCGCCTCGCAGACGCCGGGACCGATCTCACCGCGCTGCTCATGGAGCCAGACTATGTGATCCTGTCGGGTGCGGACGGCTTTGGCTCCATCCTGTTCAGTGAAGATGGGCAGCTCCTCGTCGGGGCACCATTCGACGGCACCAAGACCCCCAACGCTGGCGCAATCTACCGCTTTGAAGGCGATCCAGCGGACTGGCCAACCACCACTGCGTCCCTGGGGGACTGGCAGGTGCGGCTCCCCGATTGGACACCAGCGTTGCTCGCATGGCCCCACCGGCCTCCAACCTGAGCACCATCCACCGTCCCTACATCGACTACACCGAGGCGGGAGAATAGGGCACCCGTCATGTCGCCCCCTTCTGGCGGACAGTCTGTGTGAGAGGATGTCAGCGCGTAGCGGGGGGCTTGGGGGTGAAACCCCCATTTCAGACAAAAACGCACCAGTCGGGCCGGATACCGTCCGGCCCGGTGACCGGTGCCGCTTTTTTCATCCCCACTCAACAGCACTCCGCTAAGACGCTCATCAGCTACGGAGCCGCATGCCTGTCCCCAGTGTCCGCGCCCAGGACATCTCCTGGAACTTCCTCATCCCGTTCTGCGTGATTCACCTCGTCTGCTTCGGGGTCATCTGGACCGGCGTGAGCCTCGCACCCGTCCTCGCGGCCATTGTTCTCTACGCCCTGCGAATCTTCGGCATCACCGCTGGCTACCACCGGCTCTACAGCCACCGCAGCTACCACATCCCCTCCAAGGCCCTGCGCTGTGTCATGTGGTTTTTGGCGACCTCCTCGGCCCAGCGCGGGGTGAGGTGGTGGGCGTCTCACCACCGAAACCACCACCGCAACTCAGACCAGGAGGGCGATCTCCACTCGCCGCTCCAGACGAGCCTGCTGTGGTCGCACACCGGCTGGCAGTACCACAAGAACGCCGCAGACACCCACTTCGACTCCATCCGCGACTTCGACAAAGCCTTCCCTGAGCTGTCGGTCATTGACCGGTTCGCCTGGGTCAGCCCTCTGGTGCTGATCGCGGGCTGCTCGGCGCTGTGGGGGTGGCAGGGCTTCATCATCACGTTCTGCTGGAGCACCGTCGCCTGCTGGCACGCCACCTTCACCATCAACTCCCTGTGCCATGTCTGGGGCAGCCGCTCGTTTGAGACCACCGACACCAGCCGCAACAACCTCTTCCTCGCACTCCTGACCTTCGGCGAGGGCTGGCACAACAACCACCACGCCTTCCAGTCCTCTTGCAGACAGGGCCACACCTCGCGGCAGATCGACATCAGCTGGATGGTGCTGCGGCTGGGCGTGGTGCTCGGTCTGGTCACGAAGATGAAGTCTCCGCCGCCGCGTGCTCTGGCGGCCTCAGGGAGCTGAGCAACCACGAGCCCCTCTACAATGACGGGTCACGGACTCTCTGAAGACGATGGAACGGAAGCTGCAGTAGACCAGGACAGGAGACTCTGACGCTCGCACACGGGCTGGGAGGCTCCGACGTTCAGGGAGAGCATCTTGTTGTCCATCGATGATCTCGATCACACCTTCTTTCTTCGACTCCTCACCGTCGTGCTCATCGGTGCGCTGGTCGGCGTAGAGCGGGAACGCGGGAGCAACCGGAACCGATTCGGCGGGATCCGGACCTTCATCCTCATCGCGGTGATCGGGGCGATCTCCGCGTGGATGTCGGCCCTCCTGGAGTCACCCGCGCTGTTTGTCGTCGGAGCGCTGACGGTCGGTGGCCTGATCCTGGGCAGCTACCTGATGGCCAGCCGGAAGTCCGAGGATTTCATCGGACTGACCACCGAATTCGCCGCCATGGTGGTGTTCTTTCTCGGCGGAGCAGCGATGCTGGGGCAGGAGGAGGTTGCTGTGGTCCTGGCGATCCTCACCACCGCGACCCTGACCTTCAAGCAGGACCTGCACCACATGGTCGACACGCTGGGTCGAGATGACATCATCGCCGGGCTCAAGCTGCTCTTCTCTACCTTCATCGTGCTGCCACTGCTCCCGAACACCCCGGTGGATCCCTGGGGGGCGCTGAACCTGTACAAGCTGTGGTGGCTGGTCATCCTCATCTCCACCCTCTCCCTGATCGGCTATGCCGCAATCCGCTGGTTGGGGGAGCGACGGGGGATGCTGCTGACGGGCGTTTTCGGCGGTCTGGTGTCCTCCACTGCGGTGACCCTCTCTTTCGCAAAGCAGAGCCGCCTGAGAGAGAAGGAGGGCTCGTCAGGCTCCAGCGATAGCCTGGCTGCCGGCATCCTGGTGGCCTGGGGCATCATGTTCGTGCGGGTGATCATCGAGGTGGCGGTGGTCAACCCGGCGCTGCTCCGGTCTCTGCTCGCTCCGATGTCTGTCCTCGGTGTGCTCTGCCTGATACTGGTCGGCTGGCTGATGCGAAGCGGTCCGTCCGGTGCCGCCGTCGACAAGCCGGATGTTCCGCTGCGAAACCCGTTCTCACTGTGGGAAGCGACCAAGTTCGGGCTTGTCTTCGCCGTGGTCCTGCTGATTGTCCGGCTCGCTCTACAGTACATGCCCTCAAGCTGGATGTACGGCGTGGCTGTGCTGGCTGGTTCCACGGACGTAGACGCCATCACCCTCTCCGTGGCCCAGGAGTCCCTCGGCGCGCTCCCGCTGGAGGTCGCCAGTCAGTCGATCCTGCTGGCGGTGCTCTCCAACACCCTGATCAAGTGCGGGATGGTGATCGGGCTGGGTAGCCGGGGACTGAGACGCCGGATCGCGCTCATCACACTGCTGCTGGTGGTGACGGGAGCGCTGATGTTCTTCGGGAAGGCCTCCGGCATTATCTGATGGCTGCTCAACGCCTGCCGGGCCTTGGAGTATCGCCTGTGTGATTTGACCCGAATCAGTGGGCTAGTTTGCCCGTGTGGTATCGAGAGATACTGGCAAAATACTGGTATGAGGATTGCATCAGGAAAGGGCGGAGGTGAGCGATGGCCTTTACCAGCATCTTGGTCCCCACAGACTTCTCTGACGGCAGCATTGCCGCTGTCCAGCTCGCTGTTGAGCTGGCCGCGATCCACACAGCAGCCGTGACGCTCCTGCATATCGGGGTCGATCCGTACCTTCAGGCAACCACCGGCTACGGAAACACCGCAGTGGCGCTCTCTGAGCTCGCCGAGCAGGTCGAGTCGGACATCCAAGCCCACCTGGAGAAGATCCAGGCGGAATTTATCCCCGATGCCATTCCCTCGTCGATCCGACTCCGTCAGGGCTTCCCGCCCCAGGAGATCCTCGAAGAGGTTGACGAAGGCGGACACGATCTGGTGGTGATGGGCACCCACGGGCGGACCGGACTGAAGCGGGTCCTGCTGGGCAGCGTTGCAGAGCGGGTCATCCGGGGCTGCCCGGTTCCGGTGCTGGTCACCCGCTGAGCCTGCGGTCACGCTCGCTGCGGCGTCGATGTGCTGGACTGCTGGCTCGATGACATCGAAGTGAGCATCCCGCAGTCTCTCCAGGAGAGCCTCGCCAGCCATGACTGGCCGAGTCGCACTGAGTCTGAAGAAACGCTGACCGGGCTCACCGCGCCGGAGTGGTACAGATGTCTCATTGAAGTTGAGAAAGACTCAACTATTCCAGGCGTGTAGGAGCGGAGAGATGGCCTGGTAAGCCGAAGGTAAGAGCGTTGAGAAGGACACCCCGTCATAGAGAGATGCGCTATTCCGGGACAACAGTCCGGGACCACACCTCTATACACCCACTTCCAATCCTCGGAAAAATATACAATGGAACTCTCTCCAGAACTCATTGATCGCCTGATCCAGGTGGGCGGCGCTGCCGTCCTCGGGATCCTCACTCTCCTCATCGGAAATTGGCTCAGCAAGTGGATGTCTCAGATGACAATCCGCTTCGGAAACAGCCGCCAGCTCGATGTCGCCGTCAGCCGGTTCCTCGGCCAGATCGTCCGCTATGTGGTCCTGGCCGCAACGATCATCGCTGCACTCGACCGCATGGGCATCGAGACGACCTCGATCCTCGCCATCTTCGCCTCCGCAGGTCTCGCGGTCGGCCTGGCCCTTCAAGGATCGCTGTCCAACTTCGCCAGCGGCGTGATGGTCCTCTTCTTCAAGCCCTTCCGGATCGGCGACGTCGTCTCTGCCGGCGGCGAGACGGGTGGCGTCGTAGACATCGGCCTGTTCGCCATCACCCTGGTCACGCCCGACAACCGGAAGATCATCATCGGTAACTCCTCGATCACCGGCGGCAACATCACCAACTTCACCGCCCTCGGCACCCGACGAAGCACCGTCGGGGTTGGCGTGGCGTATGGCTCGGACATCAAGCAGGTTGTCTCCATCCTCAAGGCCGCTGCCCTGCGCTCCGACAAGGTGCTCTCCGACCCGGACGTCGGGGTCGCATTCACCGATATGGCTGCCAGTTCCCTGAACTTCGCGGTTCACTTCTGGACCTCAGCGGAGGGCAATGACTGGCTCGACGGCCTGCACAACGTCCGCGAGTCGATCTACGACGACCTCAACGCCGCCGGTGTCGAGATCCCGTACGACCAGGTCGTGATGCACACCGCACCCGCCGAGATCGCTGCAAAGTAGCGGCTCAGCTCGCCACCCACGACCCCGCCCGGGCTGGAGCCTCTCAGCTCCGCTCCTCGGCGGGGTCTCTTGTGTTCCAGGTTGTTGGATAGATTGATGTACCTGAGCCGGCCGGCACCAGTCGTATCAGCCATCATTAGCGGACAGTGTTCCACCACAGATCTTCTGGGCACCAGTCAAGCGGGATAACTGTCCACCGCGATGACTGGTGCCCCTAAAAGCGCACCAATTAGACGGGATACGGTCCCGCTCGGTGACTGGTGCCAGCAGGCCACTACCACTCACGGGGGGCGAGGACATCGGGAAAGTAGGCATCCTGGTACGTCTCATCGAGGAATTGATGGCTGAGGATGATCGGATTTGTGGGGGTCATGGGCGCCTCCGGACAGAAGCTGTCTAGCGCATCGATGACTTCACCCAGCAACGTCCGCATCACTCATCCCGGACGGCTATCCCCGACATGAGGGAGGGCAGGACGCCACTCTGGCACGTCCCGCCCCAACACACACGTTGCAGGAAGCGTTCAGCTTCCCTCACCCACAAGGTTCGCGCTGAAGGAGAGCAGCAGGGCGTTGTTGATCTGCCAGGCGTTGACAACCAGCGGCGTGTTCACGGCGGAGAACTGGTACTGGAGGGCTGCGAACTTCGAGAGCTTCAGAGACAGACCGGCGGTGTACTCCTGGTTGAGCAGCTCCGTGCCCGTCAGATCCGTATCGGCGTTGTTGACGAACGGCAGCATCAGAGAGGCGCTGGTGGTGTATGAGATCAGCTCATTGACCGCGCCATTGGCTGCGACGTTGATCTCAGAACCGACCTGGACGGAGTCCTGCATCTGCTGGACCTCGATGGTCTCGGTCGTGTCGTCATCGGCGACGTAGTAGCCGTCCCTGACGAAGGACTCCCAGGCACCGAGGCCTGCACGGGCCTCGATCGTGACGATGTCCTTGGAGATCGGCTGCACGAAGACACCGGCGCTCTCGCGCAGGGTGGTGGGTGAGAACCCAGTGGTGAGACCGTACTGCTCTATGGCCGCCAGAGAGTCGAGGGAGCCGCTGGTGCCGTCGACGTTGAGGCGCTGGACCTCCACGTCGGCTCCGCTCACCAGGTAGCCGGGAAAGACCGCTGAGGTCATGCGAACGTCTGCAAAGGGACCCACCCAGGGTGCCTTGGGGAGGTGGTAGAGCCAGGTGGACTGGAGGGAGAGGATGTCGGCGCTCTTGACGAAGACGGGCACCGTGGGGGTGTTGGTGTAGGCGAGGTTCCAGCCCACGGTTGTGGTCCACTCGTGGCGCTCTTTGGCGTCGAGGAAGTTCAGACCACCGTTGAGAATGAGTCCGCCGGTGAACGTTGCTCCATCTGCTGCACCGACCACGCCCTTGCTCGTGGCGTAGCTGAGGTTTCCGCCCGTCGAGAGGAAGGGCGTCCAGCCGGTGTTGGCATCGTCGCCCACTCCCTCGACGGCCTCGGGGATGAAGTCCGGATTGGTGGTGTCATCTGCCGAAGCGGTTGCTCCAGCAAGGAAGAGGCTGGACAGCATGAGGAGGCGAATTGAGTTGCGAGCTACAGGCATGGTTGTCTTCTCCAGTCGTTGTAAAGAGAGAGGTATTCGAGACCACCGCTGATGGGTCTTACGTTTCAATCTCATGAGATGTCGCGCCCATAACGGACCGTATTCAACCATTCAGCATCTCGAAAGCCATATTCTAACACCTGACCCGCCCACATTGTTAAAAGTAGAGATCCCGATGAATGTGCCTTGAGACCATGGGAATGATCTCGAATTGCGCGGGGGATCGGCCCCATCTCGCTGTGAGATCTCACCCACTCATCGCGATGCTCAGCCGCACTCTGCATCGTGAGCTGATGCGGCGGGGCCTTCGGCACACCGGAGCCTCCCTCGCAGTCCGCCACCGGCCCACCGATGCTGGCACAGCACTTGCGATAGCACCTCCCACACAGCCCCGGAGGTCCCATGCTCATCCTCCTGCTTTCCTGCAGCAGCCACCAGCCCACCACCACGCAGCGTCCGCTCGCCGCAGACATGGCAGCGCACAGCCTGGCCGCACAGACCGCGCGAGAGGCGATCATTGTCGGCGACCTCGACGCTGCGAACGCCGCCGGTCAGCAGGTTGCCGATCGTTGGCCGCTGGAGCACCTGCCGGACACCGCACGCGTCGACGAGGTCGTCCTGGTCCAGAACGCACAGGCGCTGGCGGAGGCCAGCAGCATCGAGGGCGCGGCGGCTGCGTTCGGCCGAATGTCGGTGGCCTGCGGGAGCTGCCACGCCGCGCAGGGAGCCTCGCCGAGCCTCCCGGCCCCTGCTCCACCGCCGCAGTCCGAGGCCATCAACGAGCAGATGCAGCGCTACCACTGGGCCGCCGAGCGCATGTGGCAGGGGCTCGTGCTGCCCTCCCAGGACGCGCTCGACGAGGCCCGTGCTGCGCTAGCGGGCTCTACGGCATTCTCCCCAGAGTGGTCGCTGGATACGCTCCACCTCCCCGCCGACGTCCTGGCGGCAGCCCTGTCAGACATCGGCTCCAGCCCTGGCACGAACCCGGGCAGCGACTACGGCATGCTCCTGATGACCTGCGCGGCCTGCCACTACTACTCACCAGGGGGTCCGAAGGTCGAGGAACAGGATCGCGCGCCCCAGCGCTGACGAGGGGGCGGTGCAGCGGCATCAGCAGCAAAAAGTGGGCACCCGTCATGTCGCCCCCCTTCTGGCGGACAGTCTGTGTGAGAGGATGTCAGCGCGTAGCGGGGGGGCTTGGGGGTGAAACCCCCGTCTCAGACAAAAGCGCACCAGTCGGGCCGGATACGGTCCGGCCCGGTGACGGGTGCCAAAAAGTGAGCCCGTTGTTCAAGGGGTCCAGGTCAGCTGACGTCGGGGGGTGATGGGGCCCTCCAGATGAACCGGCCCATAGCCAGGAATCTGTAGCTCAATCCGATCAATGCTTTTCTTCGTGCCCAGCCCGATATGAAGAGTCGCGGGGGCCGAGGCACCGTAGCCAGGATCGTCGGTGATCAAGGCGGTGTATTTCTCTCCGTCGGCTTCAACAGTGACGATGCTCTGTGGTGGTGCAGCGAGCGTAATCCAGCTCGCGTCGGTGCAGCCATCGGAGAGCAGCAGCCACGGAGGGCGGGCCATGTCTCCCATCAGAACATCGACCACACCGTCGCCGTTGAGATCCTGGACGATGACACCGCGACCGCCGGTCAGCTGTGGGAAGCCGAGCTGCTCGCCGGACTCGGTGAATTGCCCATCGTCGCTCTGAAGGAATGCCCACAGCGGCCACTGCCCGTCGCGCATCGAGAAGTCGCCGTTGGCAGAGAGCAGATCGGGAAGTCCATCGTTGTTCAGATCGACAATCGCAGCGCCCCAGCCCATCTGATCGCTGTCGAACTCCAGGGAGAACATCGCAGCGGTGGCATCGTAGAAGCCCTGCTCGCTGTTGAGGAGCAGGGCGTGACCCTCGCTGGCGGAGAGATAGAGGTCGAGCAGCCCGTCCCGGTTGATATCGCCGATGGCTGTTCCCATACAGAAGAGCGCGACATTCGCCCCCTGGGTATCGCAGTCGTAGAAGCCATCATCGCTGGCACACAGCACCCGATCCGGCTCCCCGTTCGGGCCGTCGTTGCAGATGTGCACATCCCGCAGTCCATCACCGTTCCAGTCAATGGCGGTGAGGTCAAAGGCGGCTCCCCAGGAGGACTCGGCAGGGCCGACCGGGGTCATCGCAGAGAAGGTGCGCTCGCCCTGTCCCCAGGCGATCTCTGGAGAGATCT